>NC_019682.1:1595833-1915000 GCF_000316575.1 Calothrix sp. PCC 7507
GATGGCTGATAAAATACCAAATTACTTACCCATCAATCTCAATTAGACATGTTTCTGTGATAGTCAGAATGTACAGAGAATAGTGATAATGAACAGGCAAGTAAATCAAAGATAACCAGTGATGTATAAAACTTGGATTTCTCTGTAAGGATGAAGTTCATTGAGGAGGTGCAGAGGGAAGTGACTCCATCAATTAATACCTAACCTTAATCGTATTTACCTGCTTAATCTTTGGATAAATCTCACAAAACCAGCCCATGATTTTCGGTTAACTATTTGGAATGGGCTTTACTCTCTAGAATATAAGACACTTTAAAAATAACCATTGCTCAGACAAATTCTTTATTTACTCTTTAAATAATCTGCACGTTTTCCAGAAAATTATTAAGTTATGGTGAATTAAGCATTTTCTAGCTGATTAGAACCCAGCTACATTGTGGGGATAAAACGGCATAATCATAAACAAAAATATAGTCAAGTCTGATAAATAACATGACTAGTAAGTAGACACAATAAATAGCACTTCTCAAAGTTAAACATAGGGAATTTAAACAACATATTTGCGTTTAATTTTGCCAAAACCACTGAGTGTACATAAACTTTATGTTCTCAGAATGCAAGTATCATTTAGCAGCCTACGTTGATTCTGAAATCACTCGTAGTTTAAGTGTAGGGTGGGCAATGCCCACCATATCTCAATACACTTGGTGTTAGTCTCAAAAATCCTTCATTTGCGTAGGTTGGGCGGAGGAATAAAACCCCACAAACCAGCGAAAATGTTGGGCTGATACCATTTCACTTTAATTTAATGATACAAACACGTTGGCAAGGGCGCGGAGACCGCGCCCCTACGAGAAATCTGTCTGTATCAACTTAATTTCTACCTCACTTTCTTAAGCTTGCCGTGCTACTACAATTATCCTTAACACCAAGCGTATTGCACCATATGTGGGTTTTGGTGGGCATTGCCCACCCTACCAACTACTTAACAGTGAACAGAATAATAACTGATCACTGATAACTGTTAACTGATTTAATGGCGCTATTTTTCCACAGCTTGTTGCAGTGCAAATCGTTGTTGTTTCGCATATGGCACATATGTACTGCTAGCGTTTGATACGCCATTTGCTACAACCCCAATCAGGTTTAACTTGCTCAACATGCCTGTAGCTTGGGCAATCTGGGTTCGAGTCACTCTACCAATACTTGCTACCATTAGCACGCTACGACAAGATGATGCGGTGAGCATAGCATCAACCAAACCAATGACTGGCGAAGCGTCTATGAGTACTAAATCATAGTTTTCCTCAAATGCTGCCATTAATTGCATCATTCGTGGAGAACTCAAGAGATTAGCGGCATCAGCAGGTATGGGTCCAGCAGTCATGATATCAATATAGGATGAGCCTGAGTATTGAATACTAATTTGGTTCGGTAGAGAGGCATCGCTTGCTAATAGAGTTGAAAGCCCCTGCTCATTGGGAAGATTCAGCTGTTTATGCAAACTAGGCTCGCGTAAGTTGGCATCAATTAGCAGTACCCTCTTGTGCAACCGAGCAGCACTCATTGCTAAACCTAATGCCAAAGCTGACTTACCTTCATCAGACAAAGGTGAAGTAATCATCAATGACTTTAAGTTTGTAACTGAGTTAAGCAGTTCAATATTTTTATAAATTAAATCCAACGATTCCCAACGCGGCGGGGATTGCAGTACCTGAATTGTCCAGGGAGCGAGAACTTCCGGCTTGCCAAAAGGCAATTTGATCATTGATTCTCTGGTTTTGGCAGGTGGTAACTTGGGAGTTGTTCCTAGCAACGGCAAAGCTGCTTGCTTCTCTAACTCAGCGGTGGTATGAACAGCATCATCAGCCGCTTCTCGAACAAAAGCGGCAATACCTCCCAACATCAGCCCCACTACTGCACCCAATAACAGGTTTTGCTGGAGAATCGGCCCCAGCAGTAAACCTTCTTGGGGTTCTTCCACAACTTCCCAATTAAATCCACCTTTGGAGAGTTCTTGACGTAATTGCTGCTCTGCGCGCAAAAGCTGCTCTAATCTTTCACGGCTAAATTTTAACTGCGGTAGTATGCGATTGTAATAAGCCAACAAAGGCGGGAATCGTTTGATTTCAAAACGCAGTTCACTTTCTTTTTGTGCCAAAGTTTGGTCGCGAGCGGTTAGAGCAACTATATTTGTTTGTGTCTCCACTAACTGACCAGCTAGGTTGAGGTCAATTTGACCGAACTGTCCTTGTTCTAGGAGAGTTTCTCCCGAAGCGACGGTGTTAGCAGACCCCCCTAAAGTCCTGCCTACCTCTTGTTGCAATAATTGCTTCTGCCCTGCGAGTTGGTCTTTCAGCTTTTGCACGCTAGGAGTTTCATCTGTGAAGCGTAAGCGTTCCTGTCCCAGAGCCAGTTCAGTTTTTTGGATTTCGTTGAGTAAGCCTTGATAGCGCGTAGATTGGCTGAGGCGAGAAGCAACGAGGGCGTTTTGTGGAGAACGATTCAGCTGCTCTTGCAGGGATTGTTGGCGTGCTAAAGCTTCTTCATATTGAGAACGAGTGGTGCGTCGTTCTTGTTCAAGATTATTTAAAGCTGTTTCTAAAGCTTTTGCCTGTGATTCTGGGTCGATGAGATTCTGATTTCTCTGAAACCTTTGCAGGTTAGTTTCAGAAGCATTCACCTCATCGCTGGCTTTTTTTAACTGCTCCCTAATAACTTGCAGACCTTTTTGTAAGCGTGAATCTTGCTGCTGTTTGTTGTATTCCACATACACCTGGCGGATAGCAGCTAAAACTTTTTGTGTCTTCTCTGGATCTTTATCAGTATATTCGGCTTGAAAAATTTTAGTGAGGACATTATCTTCTTTGGTTTTAATTTGATTTAAAACCAAAGCGCCTTTAATCTCAGCTACAGTTAGGTTTGGATATTGAGGCTGAAGTTTATCAACTGCTTTTTGAAGGAGTGCAGAACTCCGCATCAAGTTAAGCTGAGTAGCTGCGTCTATCTGAATATTCGACTCGGTAAACTGATTTCCTGCCTCAGTTGTGCCTGGTTTAACTTGATAGTTAGATTCTACTAGCAGCTGCATTGTGCTTTTGTAGGTAGGCTTTGTTCTAGCGGTGATCAAAGCTGCAAAAGTAACGGATGTAAAAAATACAAGTAAAAACCAAGGAAATCTGCGTAAAAATATCGCAAACATTTGTCCGTAACCCGCTTCTGTGTCGGGAGCCGGATTTAGACTGGGATTGAGACTAGTTTGAACCACGTTTATTATCCTTCGCCTCACAAATCACACAAATAAATAGGGAACACTTCGGCAAGCTGTAGTTGAGTTTCGACTTCGCTCAACTACCGCGAAGTCGAAACTCAACTACCGCGCAGTCAAAACTCAGTGCAGACGCTCGTGCTGCGCTATCGCAGAAAACAGGGAATGAGTTTTTGATAGTTGATGCACTCAGCAAGCTTGGCCAATGATTGCTTCGACTTTGCTAAAGAATGCTGTTTCGGAAAAATTGGTCACTGCATGATTACGGATGTTTGCATAATCCCAAGTGATTTCTTGGGCTTCTAGTAATGCAGCTTGTAGGGATTCGGGTGTTTGTCTGGTAAAAAAGACTCCTGTCTTTTTAGGTATCTGAGTATCTAAGACTCCACCGGCTCCATAGGCAATGACTGGTGTACCACTAGCATTGGCTTCTACTGGTACTAATCCGTAATCTTCTAAGGCGGCAACTATGACAGACTTAGCTTTTGAGAATAAGTCTTGGCGCTGGCGATCGCTTACATGTCCCAAAAACTCAATATTATCTAAGGCTTTGGCTTTTAACCGTGCTTGTTCTGGACCGTCGCCTGAGATTAATAAATGCCACCCCAGCCAATTGAAGGCTTCAATGATTATATCTAAACGCTTGTAGCTGATCATCCGCGCTGATGCCAGATAATATTGCTCTTTTATATCGGAAAAAACAAAATTACTGATATCAATTGGATAGTTAATGACAATTGCCTGTTTACCATAAATACTTTGAATGCGATGAGCGACAATACTAGAATTAGCAATGTAAAGATCTGGCTCTTGAGCGTATTTCAGGTCTACATCTCTCATTAATCGGAAGACTTTTTCGATTAATGGGGCAAAATATCGATAGTCTCCATATTCGCGTAAATAAGTTTCCGTATCCCACAAGAAACGGGTGACGTTATGACAAAAGCAAATGTGCCGTGCATTGGGGTGTTTTCGCACTGCTTTGGCAAAGCTAGTACTACTGCTAATGATTAAATCGTAGTCTTGGAGATTCAAGGCCCGAAAGGCTGGAAAATAGACAGGAGCCATTAATCTAAAATACTTAGCTGCACCTGGAACTTTTTGGAGGAAAGTAGTTTTGACGAGGCGATCGCTTATATCAATAGTTTTTTGCGGATCATATATAGAAGTGAAAATGTCCGCTTCTGGGTAACGCTTACACAGCAATTCAAAGACGCGCTCTGCCCCACCGCGCTGGGTTAAGTAATCATGGACTAGAGCAATTTTCATAAATTTCAACTCAAAATTTCTGTGAGGTTGGTTTGAACGCTCCCCAGTTTCTATCAATAACTTGAGTGTTCAGGAATTTCCATACTCTTTATGACACGTGGATGGTTTATCAGGGCGATCGCTCTCATACAAAGCCCTCAACCCACACCACAGTATGTGTCACATTCTTTTGCCAATTAGTATTAGCTACGAACAGAAAGCGGAAACAATAGTCTAACAATGAGATGAAGTGAACCAAAAAATCAAAGATGGATATACTTGCTGAGTCCACTCAAGCTAAGAAAAATCCTCAATAATTCAAAAGTTTCGGTTTAATCTACTAGTCTGTCAAGATAGTTTTGAGGTTTTGTAGTAAGCACTAAAGTACTTATAAAAAAAGGACTGAAGTCCTTACTACGAACTTAACTTATCCATGAATTTAAACTTGACAGACTAGTACGTGTAAATGAAAGCAAATTCCTGAGAAACGACGATCTATTTTCTAGAACAAAATACTTGAGGATATATTTCTTGCAGAACATGTATTTTATTCTTCTACTTTATATGCTATATAAATTCTTTGTAATAGTCAAGTATATATAAAATTTCTATTTAAAAAATATTGGCGACACATAGATTTTTGTAAAAGGTGAGTAAACCCCGCCCTTACAATTTATCTGCCGCCTTGTTTTTGTAAATTGGTATGAATAATTGAATACTGGGCAGGTATTCACAAAGTATCTATATCTGATGATTGTCAGAGATAAATACTCTTGCTACTACTGCCCATCAAATTGAGATTTTATCCAACTGCTGCTAGGGTTTTTTCTGAGGCAAAATAAACATTTTGTTCAGAGCGCAATTTATCACAAAGTCTGCCTGCTGGTAACTCTACATCATCGTAAGTTAGGACTTGATCTTTAGGAATGTCTCGTTTTAGGCGACATCCCTCTGCTAGACCAATTGGTAAGAGGTTTTGTTCCTGAACAATGGGGGAATTTTCACATTGTCCGTAGGTCATGTAGTAACCGATGCCATCTAAGGTTTCCCCAGCTTTAAGATCGATTTTAGCAGTGGTAATGACATCTACAAGTGGGCCGCCTAAGGGAGACATGACAGCATCTTGGAACAGAACAGCACGTGCTACGGATAGCGGAACTTCAAAATGACAGAGGTGATAAGGAGTATAGAAGCTGTAAAGTGGGCCTTCACCTAACTTGTACAAGTTGAGGTAGTGGCGTTGCTTGGGATCGTCATGAGTGGCGAATACGAACACGCCGGGGCCTGGTTTTGCACCAACTACATAATCGACGATACCGCCTAATTCTTTTAGTTGTTCAACATCATACATGTTGGTCATCTCATCCACATGACCACCGAAATCGTATCCTAGCATTCCGCGTTGGGCGACTTTCATACCTGTGGCATTGGCAACGATCGCCTGTTCAAAGGAAATTTTTGTGCCGTCGGCAAAGCTTGTCACCATGTGGGCTTTTTGACCCCAACGTTTAGCGAATGCCTCTTGGGTGGTAGGGTTGCGGTAAGGGTCTTGGAGTCCTTTGATGTTGCCGCATAATAATGGTGTCAGCCCAATACTTTTCACGAAGCGGTAGAGGTTCATTTCTACCCCTGGCTGATCGCCGTCGCAAGCGCTGAGAATCACGCCGGCTTTGTCTGCATAGACTTTGAGGATGGGACCGATTGTCCCGTCTAGTTCGGCATTCATCATAATTACATGCTTGCGATGGGCGATCGCTTCCATGACGATGTGAGCGCCAAATTCTACAGCACCTGTGACTTCAATTAAGGCTTCAATTCCCTCGGCTTGGCAAAGTAACTGAGCGTCTTCTGTGACTGCATATTTACCTTGGGCGATCGCATCTTCTAAGTTGCTGACATTAGCAACAACTTGAATATCCTCTATTCCTGCTTCTAAATAAGCTTGTTTGGCTGCATTAATCTGGCGGTTAGAGATAGCGACTAACTCCATTCCCGGCACAGAATTAACTATTTGATTGGCAATGCCTCGACCCATAAAGCCTGCACCAATCATTCCCACTTTGATGGGTTTACCTGCAGCCGCTCTAGCTTGTAAGGCGCGATCAATAATAATCATTAGCTCGATTCCTCTTTTAGTTATTTATTTGTTGGACAGAATTCAGGAGTCAGGAGGAAAACCAGATATACTCTCACAATGAATCATAACTTATACATTATGTTGAAATTATTTGCCCATTATCTAACTATTCTGAATCCCTTATTCTGAATTCTGAAAATTCATCAATTAAACCCCAAAGTTAA
Source organism: Calothrix sp. PCC 7507 (assembly GCF_000316575.1). Classification (GTDB taxonomy): domain Bacteria; phylum Cyanobacteriota; class Cyanobacteriia; order Cyanobacteriales; family Nostocaceae; genus Fortiea. The sequence goes on from NC_019682.1 coordinate 1,602,651, forward strand.
GGGTAATTTTATTCATTTAGTTTCACCTCCCACAGTCATCATTGACAGTAAAGGCCAATTTAAATCTTTCTCAGAAATTACTGTGACTTCTAATGGCCAATCAATTTTAAAAAATGGGTCATCATAACGTAGACCCCTCTCATAACCTGGGGTGTAAAATTCACCTACCTGATATACAACTTCAGTTTCATCTGTTAGCGCTTGGTAGCCGTGGGCAAACATTTCCGGCACATACAAAGCGCGGCGGTTTTCTGGAGTTAGTTCGACACCAATATGTGACAAAAAGGTAGGAGATTCAGGACGCATATCAATAATTACGTCATAGATAGCGCCTTTAGTACAGCGAATTAATTTCGTTTCGGCGGCTGGGGGAGTTTGATAGTGCATTCCCCTGAGAGTGCCTTTTTTATAGTTGAAAGACAGATTACATTGCGCTACCGTGGGCTTTAATCCGTGGTTGGCAAATTCTTGAGCGCAAAAGGAACGGGCAAAAAAACCACGATTGTCTGGTTTTTCTTCTAAGTCAATAATAAATGCGTCTTTGAGTTCAGTTTTGGTGAAAATCATCGATAACCTCAAGATAAATGTTTAAGGAAAAACTTAATATCCTCTAGAATTAAGCGACCGACTGCCTCTAGCTCTGGCAAATTTTGCCGATGTTTTAAAAGTGCTAATCAATAACTCAACTCAGAGTTCAATATTGCTATTTTAGCTTTAAGTGTGTTCAACATAACATGATTATCTTATTTTATTGAAATTGGTGACTTGCCCACCTGCACGTTTGCAGAGTCTCTGTTTACATTTGGTTTGGGATAAGTATCATCCCAAAAATGTGTACAAAGTTTTGGTTGTTTTGGGGGATTAGCTGTGTAGGCAAAAAACAGTGTTGACCGTTCTTCAGTCCGCAGCGTTCCATGATGTAACAGTCTTCTCGTATCAGATAAAATAACTGTACCAGCTTTACCTGGGCATGATTTCCACGCTGATTTGGGAACAATTTGATTTAGCTTTTCATCGTTCATTCCTGCTGATTTATGAATTTGGCGACGAATGCGATAATAATTAGGTTGATATACGGAAGTATAAGATAGTGGCACATATTCAAAAGGCCCATGTTTTGCTTCCACATCACTTAAATAGACGATGATTTTGATAACTTGGCGGTCTTCTACATCCCTATGCCATAAAAGTGTCGCGAACTGATCTTCGTTGGCAAAGTCTTTGCGTAAGTGTACACCATGATAAGCAACGGGAAAACTGAGGTAATTTTCGATAATGTTAATTAGTCTTTCTTCTTTTCCCCAGTTATAAAATGATGGTAACTCAGTAACTGTGTAAATTTCTGGGGGATTTTGGGCGGAACTGCTGTAGTTATTTGTGCCCATGCTTGGTAATAAACTGTAAGCAGCATTTAGCAGTTGTGGGGTGGAATCTAAACCTAATTGGTCGAGGTTGGTGATATAAATGCCGTCACGTTTAAGAGCGTCAACAATGATGCGATCGCCTGCTACCAACGCCGGCAATTTTTTTGCATGTTCACGACGTGCTAGTCTGTAATTTAACTCTGATCTGAGGGAACCTATTTTCTCTTGAATAACAGCTAGCATGATCCAAATACCTTATTAATTAGATACTTTTTTTGTGAGTGATTTATTAGCTATTTTTTAGCAGTCTGAATTTCTTTAGTTGATATCTCTGGAGATGATGCTAATTTGAACTCCTTCGCTGATCAGCTAACTAAAACCAAAAAGGAAACTGCTGTCTTGATGGCAGCTAAAGGCCATCTTCGTCAAAGCACCCAAGAAAACTTTCAAGCTAACTTCTTGAAAATTCTGCCAAAGCATTGCCATCAGCATCACCGATTACCGATTATTGTAGAAGGATGGACTGCTTCGCTAGTGATTTTGTTCCGTCCAGAAAAATTGATCACTTTTCCTGTTGTTTGAGTTTACTGATGATAAAAGCAACAGTTATATTCTGGATTGGATCGTCATGACTAATAGTCCAGATATATTTGCTAGTAGCAAAATTTAGGCAGTAAATAATATTTTTCATTACACCTAAATTTTCAGCATGTTTATGAGATTTAAATATTAAATTACCGAGGATTAATCGCCATTTATATGATGACATCCTGAATTCTGTCTATTGAACAATTATCAAACACTAAAATTTCACCATCAGATTCAAAACCTTTGATAGCTTAAAATTGTTTATCCAGCTACCCCCTGCGCCCTGCCTTATCCCAACAATAATTATTTACGCTGGCTGACTTATTTATTAGTCCCTGAGAGTTCAATTTCTCTGTTTAAAATAGGTCTGGGATAAGCATCACTCCAAAAATGAGCGCAAAGTTCTGGCTGTTTGGGGGGGTTGGCAGTGTAGGTAAAAAACAGCGCTGATCGTTCTTCATTACGCAGGGTACCATGATGTAACAGTCTTCTCGTATCAACAAAAATGACTGTACCAGCTTTACCTGGACAAGATTGCCAAGCTGATTTAGGGACGATTTTACTGAGCATTTCATCTGTCATTCCGGCTGAGTTATAAAGCTGGCGGTAAATACGGTAATGATTAAGTTGATATATAGAAGTATAAGATAGAGGGACATATTCAAAGGGCCCATGTTTGGCTTCGACATCATTTAAATAGACGATGATTTTCACCATTCGTCGGTCTTCTATATCTCTATGCCATAGCAGTGTCTCGAACTGATGTTTGTTAGCAAAGTCTTTGCGTAACTGTACACCATGATAGGCAACAGGAAGACTGATATAATTTTCGATAATGTTGAACAGTCTTTGTTCATTTGCCCAGTTTTGAAATGAGGGTAAATCTGTAACTATATAAATTTTTGGGGGATTTTTAGTAGAATTGCGGTCATTAGTTTTACCCATGCTTGGTAACAAACTATAAGCATCATTCAGAATTTCTGAAGTGGAGGCTAAACCTAATTCTGCTAGGTTGGTGATGTGAATGCCATCACGTTTAAGCGAGTCAACAATTAGGCGATCGCCTGCTGTTAGTGCAGGTAATTGTTTGGCATGTTTTCTGCGGGCTATTCTATAATTTAACTCTGATCTGAGGGAAGCTATTTTTTGTGGAACAATGGTTAGCATAATCCGAATACCTCATTAATTCGCTGCTTTGGCATAGAGAATTAGTAGTTTTGTTGTCTGCATGGAAAAATTGTAGATGCATTGCACTATATTTAGGTTTTGGTGGGCAGTGCCCACCCTAGTTGCTATTTTTTATTCCAAAAGAAATCTTGATCGATTTGCTGTGTACGAATCAGATATTCTAGCTGCTTCAAACGAGTGAAGCCTCTAAACAAGAAAGTATCTTCAGTCATATCAATTTGACTGAATAAGTTAAATAGTTGCTGGGCACCTAGTTGAGCGTTCCAATCACACTTAAAACCTGGTAATACTGTGTTAATTTTCTCGAAGGATACCCGGTAGCTACGATTATCTGCACCGCTATCTCCAAAAGATAGTTGACAACCGACAAAAACCTCAGCAATAATTTCCGCAATTTCTTTAACTCGATAGTTATTTGCTGTATCTCCCACATTAAAGATTTGTTTGTGGACAATGTCACGGGGAGCTTCAATTGTACAGGCGATCGCTTTGCATATATCTAGTGCATGGACTAATGGCCGCCAAGGTGTGCCATCACTAGTCATTTTGATTTCTTTGGTAGTCCACGCCAACCCTGACAAGTTGTTTAAAACAATGTCAAACCGCATCCTGGGTGAAGCACCAAAGGCAGTAGCATTCCGCATAAAGGTAGGAGAGAAATTATCGTCAGCAAGTGGCATGACATCTCGTTCTACCAGAGTTTTACATTCTGCGTAAGCTGTTTGGGGATTCACAGGTGATTCTTCTGTGACATCACCTTCGGTAGCAACGCCGTAGACACTGCACGAAGACATATAAACAAAGCGACGTACACCCGCTTCTTTAGCCAGTTTGGCCAAGCGAACTGAACCGTGATGATTGATGTCGTAGGTGATGTTGGGTGATAGTTGTCCGGTGGGGTCGTTGGAGAGTTCAGCCATGTGAACTACTGCTTCGATATCTTGCAAATCTTTAGCAGTGATGTTGCGGATATCTTTGTTGAGAGTTTTGGCTGTCACCTCAGTACCGTTATACAGCCAACCAACTTTATAGAACCCAGTATCTACGCCAATAACTTCGTGTCCGCGTTCGATTAATAGAGGAGGTAATAACGAACCAAGATAACCTTCTGTTCCAGTTACTAGTATTTTCATTGTTGTCAAAGCCTCTGTTGATTTTAGTTAAATGCCATGATTTTGAGGAATTACCCTGGCTGTTACACCAACTACTGTTGAGTCAGGATGAATGTTTCTATTGACAACTGCCTCCTGTGGAAATTTTCACCTTATTTCCGATTGCAATGCTACGATTAATGTCAAATTTTACACTAGTTCTAGCATCAATAAAACTGTCAAATTGAAAAAAACATGTGTTCAAAGTAGCTTTTGTTATCGCACCCTAGATGTAATAATAAGTACCTTTCTTAAAGACGTATAAGCACACCAAATTTTGGTACTACAAAATTTTTCCCACGTCAGTTTATACCCAGAATATTCATAAGTAACTCAGCGTCAATAATTGTCGCTGGGATAAGGCAATAGGCAACTTGTACTGAGCGGAGCCGAAGTATAGGCAATAGGCAATCTTGCTATAGTTAGAAGGGTTTGAGCCTTGTTTACTTTTCTTCACGCAGTTCACTTTTAGGTTACTGAGCTTGTCGTTGGCGTAGCCTCTCGTAGAGAAGTAGAGAAGTATTGTGCCGACTTACTTAGCTTTGCTCATAATCACAAGCAAGGATGCTATGAATTCACTACAGAGTATATATCTGAATGTTGAGAAATTTGTGCCAAAATGGCTTTACCAATTTCTAGGGAAGAGGTGGCAGCTGGAGAAGGAGCATTGCAAACATGGACAGAGTTTTGACCTTGAACAATCAAAAAGTCATCTACTAGCTTACCGTCATTCATTAAGGCTTGAGCGCGAACCCCTGCATGGGTAGGAACTAAATCTTGAGATTGGACTTCTGGAATTAGTTTTTGTAAGCTGCTTGTGAAGGCGGCTTTACTAAAGGAGCGAATAATTTCTTGAATTCCTTCATCAGCATGTTTTGCTGCTAATTTCCAGAACCCAGGGTAGGTCATCACTTCAGTAAAATCTCTGAGGTCAAAGTCAGTTTTTTTATAACCTTCACGTTTGAGACTGAGAACTGCATTCGGCCCGGCGTGAACGCTACCATCGATCATCCGTGTAAAGTGGACACCCAGGAAGGGAAAATCTGGGTTGGGGACGGGGTAGATTAAAGTCTTGACTAGATAGCGTTTCTCTGGGGTGAGTTCGTAATATTCTCCTCGGAAGGGAACAATTTTTGCCTGGGGTTCGACTTGTCCTAATTTCGCAATGCGATCGCTGTGTAATCCAGCACAATTAATTACAAAGCGAGTCTCAAAGCTACCTTGATTGGTTTCCAGTACTTGATTCTTGCCTGCACAGAGGATTTTTTCAACTTTGGTATTGAGACGTAAATCTCCTCCCTGCTGTTGAATTAACTCAGCATATTTCTCACAAACTTGCTTGTAATTAACAATGCCTGTAGAAAATACTTTAATTCCCGCTACACACTTAACATGTGGTTCAATTTCTTTAACTGCTTCAGGACTAATTTTTTGCACCTCAATACCATTCTCTACGCCTCGCTGATAAAGGTTTTCGAGGCGCGGTATTTCTGATTCTTCAGTTGCGACTATTACCTTACCGCAAACATCATGATCGATACCATGTTCTTGGCAGAACTCTACCATTGAACGACTACCATCACGACAAAATTTAGCCTTAAAACTCCCTGGCTTGTAGTAAATTCCCGAGTGAATTACACCGCTATTATTACCAGTTTGATGAAAAGCCCATTTGCTTTCTTTTTCTAAAACTAAAATGCGTGCATGAGGATAGCGTTTACCTAAAGCTAGTGCTGTAGAAAGTCCAACGATTCCACCACCGATAATTGCAAAATCATACATTGGTATTATTGCACCATGAACGTGAATTAATTTTCATACAAAGAATTTTTTACCTACCATACCTTCCAAGGAGCCTGATTTTCCTTCCATAGGTCTTCCAGGTAGTTTTTATCTCGTAACGTATCCATTGGTTGCCAAAAACCATTATGTTTAAAAGCTGATAACTGTTCCATATCAGCGAGCTTTTCTAATGGCTCTTTCTCCCAAACAGTAGAGCTATCAGTAATTAAATCAATCACTTCCGGCTCTAGGACAAAATAACCGCCATTAATCCAAGCGCCGTCACCGTCTGGCTTTTCTCGGAAGTTAGCAATTTTAGTTTGCTCTTGTCCTAAAGAAATTGCCCCAAAGCGTCCGGCTGGTTGGACTGCAGTTAATGTACCTAAAGTCTTTTGTGCTTGATGAAATTTAATTAGCTCCGTAATATTGACATTGCTCACACCATCACCATAGGTGAAGCAAAATGTGTCATTACCAATATGCTCTCTGACTAACTTTAAGCGTCCCCCTGTCATTGTATTATCACCTGTATTTACTAAGGTGACACGCCAAGGTTCAGCATAACCAGAATGCACGTTCATCTGGTTAAATCGCATATCGAAGGTGACATCTGACATGTGTAAGAAGTAGTTTGCAAAATACTCCTTAATGATGTATCCTTTATATCCACAACAAATAATGAATTCATTAATTCCGTGGGCAGAATAAATCTTCATTATGTGCCACAGAATTGGTTTACCACCAATTTCTACCATCGGCTTGGGTTTGATACTAGTTTCTTCACTGAGACGAGTACCAAGACCTCCAGCCAAAATCACTGCTTTCATGTAATTACCTCAAGGATTTGCAGCTAAATTAATATTTATTTTACTTTCTTGTGATGAAGCGGTTACATGTGGAATTGAGAAAAATAGAATTAACTTTTCGTCTATTTTCCACGTAAATAATCTAACGAGATTTTGACAGTTATATGTAAAGAATAGGTAAATATAAATCTTTTCTATGTGAAAGCTTTATGAATATCTGCGGAAATTACAGATGGACGAATGACTAATGACAATTGACGGTTAACTGAGATATTGCAACAGTTTCAATAATGCATTTTTTTGTAGGGTGGGCAGTGCCCACCTTGATCTGAAACACTGATGTTTTCGTTGGTGGGCAATACCCACCCTACGGTTATTGACAATGCTGCAAGATATTAGTTAACACTCAACCATCAACTATTCATTTTTACGGTTAGAGAGACGCGATAAATCGCTGTCTCTACAGGGAATTATTCGTCAATTATTTTTTAACAAACTACTAAACCTCTTGCAAAAGTACTCTTTGCGCTCTCTTCTGTGTGAGACACAAAAAAATACTTATGCAAGAGGTCTATTTTTGACGGCCATCGGTCAAAACTTAACCGTCAACCGCCAACCATTCAGTTAGCTTTTGGGGCTGAATCCAAAATACCTGTACTTTGGAATAAAGTGTCACATTTATTTTCGATGATGACGCAGATACTGCTGAGTGATTGTTGGTAATTATCCATATCTTCTTGCTCAAGGGAAATTTTGGCAGATGCTTGCAAATCTTCGATCGCTCTCATGCGGTTAGCCTCAGATTCTCTACCACCATATTGTGCTAGTTCATAGCGGACTATACCGCGCTTGAGGTAAGCTTTTGCTAGCTTGGCGTTGATACTTAAGGCGTGATTAAAGTCAGCGATCGCTTGCTTGTATTCGCGGGTATAGTCGCTGCTATATTGGGCAATTTGAGAATAGACCACACCTCGCTGAAAGTAAGCTTCGGCTTTGGAAGCATTGAGCTTAATTGCTTGGGTAAAATCCTCAATTGCTCGGCGATAATCTTTTTGAGAGTCGCCGCTATATTTAGCAATTTGGGAACGCACAACCCCCCGACGGACATAAGCTTCTATCTCTTTATTGTCGAGGCGTAGGGCATTATTAAAATCGCTGATCGCCTGATTATATTCCTTATCAGGGTCGTTGCTAAAATCAGCTAGCACATAACGGACATTGCCCCGATTCACAAAAGCTTTGACTTCTTGGGGATTGATCTGCAGAGCTTCAGTGTAGTCTGTCAGCGCTCCTTCATAGTCTTTTAAATTGTAACGAGCATTACCTCGATTAACATGGGCTTTAGCATGATGGGGTTCTTGGGCGATCGCTTGACTAAAGTTGTCAATTGCTCGTTCATAATCTCGGACTTTATAAGCAGCATGACCTTGCTTATAGTAATCTGCAAAGTTGAGATTTTTAGGATTATTGGTCTGCGGAGACATTAACGTTTGTTGCGTGTAGGCATTTTGACCAACAAACGGACGGGTAAATTTCACCATCACATCTAAATACCCCAACAAACCAAAACCCAATAAGCATAAAGCCACAGGGTAATATTTCCGCTTTTTGGCGGAAGGATGGGTATTTTGGTGAAATATTGGCTGCCAATGATTAGCCGATTGTAAGGTATTGACTGGATATGGTAGGCGCGGAGTCTGCTGAGTATAGCGTCTTTTGACCGGAACTCGGGGTTTGAGATGTTCTCTAGCTGCGATCGCCTGGGTTGATGGAAATGGATCGCGTCCCCCTAAGCGCACGCTACGTTCACACCAGGGACAGATGTCTAGATGATTGTTGTAGTGGTGCTGGGGATTGACGCTGCAGGTAATTAAGTCTTCTTCGGCTTCTGCAATGGCTGAGAGCCAACTTTGAGCGCTAGGACGTAGCTGGGGATTGTAGTGACCATCTTCAAAACAACAGACAAACAGTTGTTGTAAGCTGGGGTGGAGGATTTCCCAAGCGGGTGCAATGGGAGTTGGCAGGTAGGGTACTTGTCGCTTTTTACTATAGGTGAAATGACCTGCTGAAATCCGTGCTTCGTAGGCGGGTGGTTCACCAGCACCTTGAAAAATGCCAGAAAAAGGATGAGTCCCTTCCATTAATAGTTGAAAGATCAGTACAGATAACCCAAATAAGTCATGGGAAATTTCGCGATCGTACTGAGCAAAAATTTTATTTTGTAGCTCTGGTGGGGTAAACTCTGGTTTGCCGACTGGGCAACGGTAAACAACATCGCTGTCTGGATCGTTTACCTGAAATGAGTCTGTGTCTACCAATGTCACCAATGCTGTGTCACTGACCAAAATATTGGATTCATTGACATCGCCGATGCAGTAGCCGCTGGCGTGCAAAGCCGCAAAAGCTGCTGCTAAGTTGCGTGCAGTGCGGAGCAGGTACTGATAATTGAACAAAGGACAATGTTCTCGGCGGGTTCTGGGGTTATAAAAATCGATGATGGGACGCATTCCCCGAATTCGCGGCATCAAAAAGCCGATGATGCGATCGCTACCATCTCCAGTCAATAACAGATCCTGCGGCCAAGCAATCGAAATATGTCCCAAATTCGCCGTAGGATTTTCTGGGGGATTGGCAAGCATTGCCTGCAGTTTATGAGCATGGGCAACAGTTGCTTTGTGATAAACCTTTGCCACTAAATCGCCATCAGATGGCACCGCATAGATACAAGCTTCACCACCACGTCCTAGACTGACGCTGAGGTTGAGAATTTCTTGCTTGGGAAGACAACGTAGTACCTGCATGATAGAGTCACGGTTAACGGGGATTGTTTAAAATGCTGAACTAGCCAAAAGCATTGTTCATTGTTGGTTAAATGCAGCTATTATGAGCGTCAAATCATCATCAGTACGTTGCGTAATCCGATCAGAGCGTAAAAACCTCACCAAATGCTCTTTTGCCACTGTCTTATCCTCAGTCTTGGCAACAAAGTCAAATAGAGGAAAAAAGAATGGTTTGTGAGGTTCACTGACGACCATATTTAAAGCCAGCATTTGTAGTCCATCGGTAAGCACACCTACATTGACTATGGCTTCACGCCACAATCTCATTTGCGCTGTTTCTAATGCACCAGGCGAAGTCAAAAAAGTGGTTTCATTGATATATTCACCGTTATCAGGCATGGTTAATGCCAGTAAATTTCCTGTACTATCTTTCGCCACTGCCAAACCATCACCAATCTGGGCTACAGCCACAAATTCCGGTGTAGCCACCATCACAATTAAGGTAGTTGCCAAATCTTGAGGCTGTTTGTTGCAAGCAACAGCTTCATCCTCTACCGCTTTTCTAGCGGCTAAAACTGCCTCAGTCAATAAAGATTGCACAGTAGCGTCATCCGCTAGGGCATCTCGCGTGACTTCTTTAATAGAAATATTGGCGATCGCTGTTTCCACAGCCACCATAGCTCCGACTTTCCCCTGACTAGCAGAACCAGCACCATCAGCAGCCGCTGCCACCAATATATCATCTGACAATATCTGCCAGTGGTGAGCATCCTGACACAGCTGCTTATTTTTTAAGTGGCTCGTACCACATACGGATGCGGCTAATACACGCCATTGAGGGATCTGCTTTGATATGTTCATAGATTTTCTTGCAACAGCTAGCTGTGTGAGTATAACAAGCTGCGATTTTGATTAAACAGACCCCCAGCCAATCGGCGGTAGTGCCACCTGTTCGTCTACCTGTGAGTGAGAAACAGCCGACATACTAGCTGACAGCCAGACAAACATCTCGATAAAGTTTAGCCCTTTTAGTTTCAAAGGAGTCCGCACAGCTATTTGAGTCAAGCGGTTCATATTCGCATTTTCTACCCCTACTGTAAAAAATGCTACACGCTTATTCGTTTCATCTCCTTGGAGACGCTGCGATGCTTGTTCTACAACCTGCTCTAGCTCACCTTGTGGTTCGCCATCAGTAATCATAAATACCCAAGGGCGATAGTAAGCAATGCCATTAGTCCGATATTGCGACTTGCGCTCTTGAATAATATCTAATGCTTTATGAATTCCTGCCCCCATAGTAGTTAGTCCCTGTGCTGTCAGGATTGGCGGATTAAATAGATCGGCAGTCACAAAGTCTTGTACTACATTGACATTACTGTCAAAAGTCACGATCGCTACCTCTACCCGCCTCGCCGCCAAGGAATTTTTGACTAATTCATCCTTCAAGCTCAATAAACCCTGATTTAAAGCCTCAATTGCATCTCCTTGCATCGAGCCAGATGTATCTAGCAATAGCACACAAGGACAACGCGGTTCCGGGTTCTCCGCAAACTCCACTACTTCATCAAGTCTTAATGTATCATGCATAACGTTTTGTGTTATGTTATAATCCAAAGTCTTTTTCCTTTTTCTCAAAGTATATAGTTCACAACGCCAACACAACTACAGTGCCTAGCAGCTGATAGTAAATAGTTGACTCTTTATTAAACAGATTATTCTCATCCAATTCTCTACACATTTAAGGAAATTTTAATCAGGGACTAGTTTAGTGAAAGGAAACCTAGTAGAAATTCATATTAGCTTTATCTAATACACCTACTGAGACTTATATAGAGCAAGTCTAGAATACAATGAATACGTACATTTGCGTACAGACAAAATTTAAAGATTCTGTGTAGAAAGGTTGGTTTTTATATAAAAGAAATAAATCAAAATCAGAAAAATCTTCATAGAAAGGATACTCCTGTAAACCCGCAAGCTGTAAATCGCAATTTTCTAGCAAATACGTAGGTACACTATGTCATAAAAAATGTAACAACCCTCCTATGTCATAAATTTCATAACTTGTAAGATATGTACATATTTCCCCAGAATAATTTGTGTTCAGAGAAAAATTAAAACTAATAAAAGATAAGCTAAAACGCTGATTCATTGCACAATCAACCATTTTTCTTCGTTGACCGTTAACTGTAGACTGTCATCGGTCAACAGTCTACACGACGAAATATGCAGCTTAAATGCTGATTAGCTTACCCATTCCCACTATTTCAGCTTTACCTAGATTTGGTTTGATTTCCCGGAAAACTTCAAGATATGAATATTGCTGGCACATTCACCAAGTTAAGTCCCCAGAGTTTATTAAGACAGTTATCTGGTAGCTCTGACAGTACTTGTTTAAGAACCTTGAGCAACTCAGTTTCCTGGTCGATATACTTAGAACAGGGGAAAATCACTTATGCTACCCATTCAGTCGAACCCTTTGATCGACTAGAACGTCATTTGCGTCGCCTGAGTCATCAAGTTCCCCTGCTTACCAGTGAAACTCGTGTTCAATTACGTCTGATGTTTGAGCCTGACTCACAAAGTCAGTTCCCAGAACAACACAATGACACGGGTGATCAGCCTCCCGAATATCAAGCTATTTACTGGCTGGTCAGTCAACAACACCTGCATTCTACACAAGCAGCAGTACTAATTCAGGAACTAGTTAAAGAAGTTATTGAATCATTTTTGTTAATCAATGCAGGCATTTATGAATTGAGCGATTCACTTGAGAGAGTGCCAAGAATTTGCCGGCTCGACGTAGAAAAAATCCTAGAGCGCTGCGAAACCAGATTGCAGAGTTGGCAGTCTTTAGCTCCTCAAATTTCCTCTCCCTATCAGCGTCCACACCTGCTAATTAATAGCCCACTCCACAAAAAGAACTTACCAGACCTCCAACCAAGTTTAACTAACTGGATGAAGGGTTTTAGCCTGCGTCATCTTGCTGTGATAATGAATCAAGATGAAATCCAACTGGCTCGGAATTTATCCCCTTACATCCTCAAAGGAGGGATCATACTGCATGAACCAGACCCACCCTTTGATAAATTGCCCAAGACTTTTGACGAATCATCAGCATCTCCTAACTATATAACAGAATTAGTTGAAAGGGAATTAATTGCAGCGGTAGTAAAACCAAGTAGCATTGCTGCCAGAACTTACCCTGAGATTTCTGTAGAAAATATAGCTACTGTTCAGCGATTACCACAGATTTCTGTGCCGCCAACAGATAAAGTTCAGGAATTAACAATACCAAATAACATAAATCACCTTCCTGAAAGAGTAACCACCGCTACTGTAACTGCCAAAAAAACTTACAAAATAGTTTCTGTAGATGATAGTCCCACAATTCTGAAAGAAATTAGCCGTTTTTTAGAAGATGAAAATTTTTCTGTAGTGACAATTAACGAGCCACTAAAGGCTGTAATGTCAATTATTAGGCATAAACCAGACCTGATTTTACTAGACTTAAACATGGCGGGTATTGATGGTTATGAATTATGTCGAATTGTACGGAATAATTCCATGTTTAAAAATACTCCGATTATCTTCGTCACTGGCAATAAGGGACTTGTAGACAAAGTAAAAGCAAGATTAGTAGGGGCATCTGGTTATCTCACTAAACCTTTTACTCGCGCAGAATTACTGAAGATAGTTTTTATGCATTTAGCTTAAGTAGGGTGATGTAAATAAAGCTAACTAATGGTATTTGTCAAGAGTCAAGAGTCAAGAGTCAGGGGTCAAGAGTCAAGAGTCAAAACTTATTTCCCAATCCCCAGTCAACAGTCAACAGTCAACAGTCCCCAGTACCTTTTACGGAAAATTTATATGTCTACGGTTTTAGTTGTTGAAGATACTCCGTCTCAATTGGAATTAATTAATAACTTTTTGCGAGAGAGTGGGCACACGGTAATTAAAGCTTATGATGCCAAAGATGGGTTAAATAAGGCAGTTGAGCAGCAGCCGGATGTCATTATTACCGATGTAGTTATGCCAGGACTCAGTGGTTTTGAATTCTGTCGCCAACTCAAAAAAAATCCAGCAACCGAGAAAGTACCGATTATTATTTGTAGTTCCAAAAATAAAGAAATTGACCGGATTTGGGGGATGAAACAAGGTGCAGATGTTTATTTAACCAAGCCTTTTACTAGGCAAGAATTATTACGCGCTTTGCGATCTGTTGTTGATTAATTGGAGTTAAACGGTAAAAATGGCTAACACTCTCTACGATCGCGATCTTCAATTGTGGATTGAGCAAACCATAAGTCAATTAAGAAACGGCGAATTTGCATCATTGGATATTGAGCATTTGATTGAGGAACTAACGGATTTGGGTAGATCAGAAAAGAACGCTTTGAAAAGCAATCTGATTATCTTGTTAGCGCATCTACTCAAGTTAAGGATTCAACATGATGTGCCCGATATGATGAGGGGTAGCTGGTATAGTTCAGTGCTGGAACATCGACAGCGAGTTCTCAACAATTTGGCTGATACTCCTTCTCTCAAAAGTTTTCTAGTAGAAGCAGTGGAAAAAGCTTATCCAGATGGTCGAAAGCTAGCGATTAAGGAGGGTAAACTGGCTAAGTTTGGCGTTCCTATCCCAGAAGATAGTGAGTATCCCGCTACTTGTCCGTTTACGATCGCACAGCTTCTTGATGAGGATTTCTACGGGACTTGACCATTTGCTATTATTTGTCCTGGCGATCGCGTTCATCATTATTAGCCCAGTCACGCTACTATATTTTACGATCAGACAAGTTTTTTCAGCACATGGTTATCAATCTAGAAATTGACGAAAACTTAGTTCAAGAAGCACTCGAATTGGGTGGAAATCATACTCAGCGTGCTGTTGTTGAAGAGGCATTGAAAGAGTATGTGCAGCGTCGAAAACAATTAAAAATTCTGGAACTATTCGGCACAATTGAATACGACGATGATTATGACTACAAACAACTGCGCTAAAGAGTATGAAAGTCATCGTTGATACTTCCGTTTGGTCTTTGGCACTCAGACGCAATGATAAAGCTGATGACTCACCTCATACAACATTGTTTCGAGAACTAATCACTGATGGTCGAGTCGTCCTGCTAGGTTCTGTTCGACAAGAGATACTTTCCGGGATTCGTCACGCTCACCAATACAATCAGTTGAAAAATTATCTCCGTGCATTTTCTCATTTTGAATTGGATATTGGAGATTACGAACTTGCTTCTGAGTTTTACAATACTTGCCGCAGCAATGGTGTTCAAGGTGCAAGTACAGATTTTATCATTTGCGCTGTAGCAGTTCATCGAAATCACAGCATTTTGACTACAGATAAAGATTTTGATAATTTCAGTCAGTATATTCCCATAACGTTACTTCAATGCTAGCGATTATTTGTCCTGGCGATCGCGTTCATCAAGTGCTTTATTGATCGCATCCCTACAAAATTCGGCTTTCTCATCACCTAGCTGCTGTAGGCGATCGTGAGTTGATTCAGTAATCCGAACAGTTACGGTTTTGGTTAATGACTCATCCCTATCAGACTTGAATTTATGAGGCTCTAGATTTTCGGGGTGCCCTTTAGGGTTTGGCATTGTAAAGAACTATGTACAAAGCTTGAACTCCTCGTACACGAGCAGTTATTAGTTATATCGGTGGTTAAAACTTTGGACGGCAATAACCACCGAAACCCCGATTAGGAGGCACTTATATGTTTACACGCAACGAGTTGACAAGCAAGTCTCTTGAAGAATTGCAACAGTTATCCAAAAATTTAGGCGTTGAGCCAATAGGCAACCCCACTTATCCTGGTAGCTGGATAGTCCCACTTTTAGCTGTAACCCAAATGGCTATGCAGGATTGTGATCTGGGACGTGGACTAAAAGCGTACCCCAGCAGTAGAGTATATGAGCCAATTAATTTAGCGCTAGTAGCGTGTCTAGGCTAAAATGTTGCAATAAAAAAGGTTCGTAGTAGCGCCTCAGCGTCTTCTTAACCACAAATCTAATGCACTACTTTAGGCTTGCCACGCCACTAGATGCATTAGGCAAACCAACACCCCATCAGATGAGCTTAATCAAAGGCGCATTACGCGGTATCTGGGTGCAACGAATAGATCAACGACATGCTCAACAACGATTATTTGAGACTTGGCAAGCGCGCATGGCATTACTAGAAGCACTATCACTGTTAAAGTAAAGTTTGTTAGATAATTTAAAATCAGTGAACAGTGAAGAGTAAACAGTTATCAGAGTTTTTCTGGTGCTGATAACTGAATATAGCGGTTCTTGGTTGGATGCAATACAAGCGAGGGCGGGGAAACCCATTGGTGTCAACTTAAGCTGAAACGTCTACCCGACATACATTTTACCCCTCCCTAACCCTCCCCTTGTAAAGGGGAGGGAACTGGATTTATTTTTCCCCCCTTTTCTAAGGGGGGATTAAGGGGGGTGACGCGAAGAGTGATGGTAAGCGAGAAAATTTAAAATCACGTCTTGGCAAGGATTTCAAGTTAAGTTGACACTTATGGGGGAAACCCCGCCCCTACAGGCTCGGCGATTTAAAACTGTACCTCACTGATCTGATAACTGATAACTGATAACTGATAACTGATAACTGATAA
The DNA here is from genome assembly GCF_000316575.1 of Calothrix sp. PCC 7507. Taxonomy (GTDB): domain Bacteria; phylum Cyanobacteriota; class Cyanobacteriia; order Cyanobacteriales; family Nostocaceae; genus Fortiea. The sequence continues at coordinate 1,618,959 of NC_019682.1, forward strand.
CTGATAACTGATAACTGATAACTGATAACTGATATGCGTATTTCTCTCAACTGGCTGCAGGAACTAGTAGAGCTAAAACTGAGCCACGAAGAATTAGCCGAAACTCTGACACTGTCTGGATTTGAAGTAGAAGATATTGAAGATCGCCGCACTTGGGCAAATGGCGTGGTTGTGGGAAAAGTGCTGGAGCGTCAACCCCATCCTAATGCTGATAAATTGAGTGTTTGCCAAGTAGATGTCGGTGGAGAAGAGATTTTAAATATTGTCTGTGGTGCGGCTAATGTCCGGGCGGATATCTACGTACCAGTAGCAACTACAGGTACTTATTTACCGAATATTGACTTAAAAATTAAACCAGCAAAACTACGGGGTGTTCCTTCTCAGGGGATGATTTGTTCTTTGAAGGAACTGGGTTTACCTACTGATGTAGACGGAATTCATATTTTTTCTCAGGAAAATTTGCCATTGGGTAGTGATGTGCGTCCCTTATTGGGACTGGATGATGTGATTTTAGATGTCACTGCTACCGCTAATCGGGCTGATGCGCTGAGTATGGTGGGTATTGCGCGGGAAGTCACGGCTTTGACAGGAGGAAAGTTGAGTCTTCCCGAAGTTGGGGAGGTATCAATTAATCACACAGGCAATAACTTCGCCGTGAGAGTTGGTGATACTCAAGCTTGTCCTGCGTATATTGGGACGGTGATTGAACAGGTAAAAATTGCGCCATCACCCCAGTGGTTACAACAACGCTTGCGGGCGGCTGGAGTGCGTCCCATAAATAATGTTGTGGATATTACTAACTACGTCTTGTTGGAATGGGGACAGCCATTACACGCATTTGATGGCGATCGCCTAAAATCTGTTGGCGAAAATGAAAAATTAACCGTCGGCGTCCGCTTCGCCAATTCTGGGGAATCCCTCAAAACCCTCGATGGACAAACTCGCACTCTATCAACCCAGAGTTTGTTAATCACCGCTAACGAAAAACCTGTAGCACTGGCGGGGGTGATGGGAGGAGAAGAAACAGAAGTCCACGCAGGAACTCAACGCTTAGTTTTAGAAGCGGCGTTGTTTGATTCTGTGGCTATTCGCCGTTCTTCCCGCAGTGTGGGGTTAAGGAGTGAGGCTTCCGGGAGATACGAAAGAGGAGTGAACCGCGCTGAGTTAGAAGTAGCTACCCGTCGCGCCTTATCGTTAATTAGTGAACTAGCCGAGGGAGTGATTGTCAATCAAGAAATTAGTGACACTCGCCCCGATCCATCTACGTGGAGTCATGCGATCGCCCTACGTTTAGATCGCATTAATCAAGTGCTAGGGCCAATTGATTTGGGACAGGACACCGGAGAACTCCAAGAAGAAGATGTGGAACGCATCCTAACAGCGCTGGGATGTGAAGTTACGCCCTCAGGAGAACGGACTTGGATAGTTTCTGTACCACCCTATCGTTATCGCGATTTAGAACGGGAAATTGATTTAATTGAAGAAATTGCCCGTCTTTATGGCTACGATAATTTTTGCGATACACTACCACAAAAAGCAGAAGCTGGCTATCTGCCTTTAGATCAAGAACTGATCCGCAATTTACGAGCTTTTCTGCGAGCTGAAGGGTTGACAGAATTAATCCACTATTCCCTAGTCAAACCAGGGGAAGCCAGACAGGTAGTATTATCAAACCCGTTATTTGCCGAATATTCAGCACTGCGGACTGATTTAATCGCCGGGTTAATTGATGCTTTCCAGTACAACTTAGAACAAGGAAATGGCGCTCTCAATGGGTTTGAAATTGGGCGAATTTTCTGGCGAGAAGAAGAGGGTTTACGCGAAGCAGATGCGATCGCCGGGATTATTGGTGGCGATCGCACCGTGGGTAAGTGGTCACGCAATGGACGGGAACAATCCCTGACTTGGTTTGAAGCCAAAGGCATTTTAGACAGCGTATTTCGCCAACTTAACTTGCCAGTAGAATATCAACCCGATCGCCGCGATCCACGGCTACATCCAGGACGCACCGCTTCCCTGTGGATCAGAGGTAACAGCTTGGGTGTATTTGGACAACTTCATCCCCAACTACGGCGCGAAAAAGGTTTACCAGAATCAGTCTACGTGTTCCAGTTAGATGGAGATGTGCTACTAGATGCTCTAGATCGAGATGAAACCCTCATCCCAGTATTTCATCCTTATTCCACCTATCCAGCCAGCGATCGCGACATCGCCTTTTTCGCACCCGTGAAAGTCTCAGTCTCGGAAATCGAAAAAGTAATTACCAAAGCTGGTAAAGGTTTATTAGAATCCGTAGAAGTATTTGATGAATATCGCGGTGAAAATGTCCCCGACGGACAGCGGAGTTTAGCGTTTCGCTTAATTTATCGTGCCAGCGATCGCACCCTCACCGATGCCGAAGTCGAACCAGTACACAACAAAGTCCGCGAATCTTTGGTAGAAAAATTTGGCGTTAATCTGAGAAGCTAATTAAATCAGTGAACAGTGTAGACGCGGAGCGGCTTGCCGCAGGCTACACTTATCACGGTTTCAGTAGGGATTTGACCCCCGACTGAAATCCGCCACTTTTAAACGTGGGACTCTGGCTGATAACTGATAACTGATAACTGACAACTGATAACTGACAATGCCTAAATATGTAGTGTGGGGAACTTACTGCGAAGACGTTCTTGAAAAACGTACACCTTACCGTCAAGCTCATTTAGACGGATTAGCAAAACAGAAAGAATCCGGTGTTTTGATTACTATTGGTCCTACCAAGGATGTGACAAAAGTTTTTGGCATTTACGAAGCCGAAGACGAAGCGATCGTGCGCCAGTTGATTGAAAATGACCCCTACTGGCAAAATGGTATTTGGACTGAATATTCCGTTAAAGAGTGGATTCAGGCTATTTAGCTCTGTTGTCTATGACTCTGAGACAAATAAAAAACTCCACGCCACTTGCGGCATGGGGCATTGGGGACTGGGGAGAACAATTTTACAGATGATTAATTATCACTGAAGGTGTATGAGTTAGTCTCACAAAGATTAATTTTGTAGTCTTCCACAACCTGTCCATCTTCAAACTTAGCCTTGATGTCGAAGTAACATTCATTTTGTCCGTAGCCACTGAAAGTTATCTCCTGGGCTTCACCACTATTCAAAACACCATTATTCAAGACATCTTCTTCCCATTCCTTGGTGGTGCTACGCGCTACGTATAAATTAACGATCGGGGAACCTGTGCGGTTATAGACTTTAAAGTCACGTTGATCTGCGAGAACAACCTGAGAAGCCAAAGCTAGTAACGAAGAAGATAAAAGTGCTTGTGCTAAAACCTGAGAAACCGAATTTTTTAAAAGCTGTTTTTTCATGATTTTACTAAGTTGGATCTCGCAAGCAAGTTAAAGTTGATACCTATATCTAGAAATAACTTACTTAGGATTATTCGTCCTCAACAGAAGTACGCAAGCCCACAAAATTTTTGGATACCTTGAATTTGAATGTTCAGGAGATAATATTTCATTCTCTGGGATAATGATGGAAGTATTAGAAAAAAGAGTTTTAGTAATTCGTTAATTTTTTTACTTCTTTATCCTAAAAAATAGTAATTATTACTTAATGAATTTGGCGAAAAACTCTGACAAATAATTCGATAATACTGCTTTTAGTAGATGTAATTAAATATTTGTTTATGTAATTATAAAAATGTTTCTGTGCAAGAAAAACTTGCCATAGCCCAGACTAAAAATCTGGCTATCTGCAATCGTCACAACTGAAATTTCTTCTCCAGTCGTTAGATTTTTTCAGAAGGTACTACCATGAATTTCAGCTTAAAACGTACACTTTTACCTAGCCTCATGGCTGCCAGTTTAGCTGGTGTCACCTTAGTTCCTGCTCAACCAGCTGCTGCTGATGATATATTACGAGATGTCGGCATTGGCGCCGCCGCTGGTGTGGTATCTGGAGCAGTTAGAGGGGGACGTGGTTCTGTGTTAAATAATGCCGTCAGAGGCGCTGCTGCAGGTGCTGCCGTCAACGCCGTCAATGGTACCAGAAACAGACGCAACCGCCAAAAACGCAACTTAGGTCAAGATATCGCTGTTGGTGCAGGCGCTAGTGCGGTGACAGGTGCAATTACTGGCCGTGGTAGAGATACGCTTGGCAATGCAGTAGATGGTGCAGTTGCTGGTGCAGCCATCAACGTTCTGACAAAGAAAAGATAATTTCTTACGTAGGGTGGGCATTGCCCACCTGATCATATCTCTCAAACAATTGTATATTTGTGCATCATCTAATGAGTGGCGATCGCTAACACTAAATTTTGCGATCATATCTCAAAATCTGCTCATTTTGATGACCAGTTTATTTATGAGAAAATTCTAGCCCTTCAACGCCTTTTGAAAATTGCGCCGATAGGATTTATTAGTAATAAATAAAGCAGGCCATAACAAAGATAAGCCAATCCGATTGGGTAAAGTTTGACTAAAATTAGTTCGCTCAAACCCATACCAGAACTTCCACGCACCATACCCATAAAGCGCGATTAACCCAAAAATAATTAAATTCATTACGATCAACTCCGTTAGTAACTGACAGAATTTGTGTTAAGTATTCCTACGTTATAGCGGTTTTCAGATCAGTGAGGTACAGTTTTTTATCGCAAAGCCTGTAGGGGCGGGGTTTAAGAGCCTTCGCTTGTATGTCACTGAGCGCAGTCGAAGTGTTGCACCCGACCGAGAAACGCTATATTGAGGCAGGTCATCATCAAAACTGAGAAAGTATGATTACAGTCCTCAGTTTCTGGCATCTGAGTCACCTAACGATACATTCTCTTATTCCAGTGTAGAGTAGTCCCCCGCATCGTAGCTAGTACCGCAGCCGAATACTCAACACAGGCGAGAAGCTAGCTATATAATATGTAATTCCCATATACTGCAAGCGTTTCATGAATTTAGAGTCAGTGGTTTATTTGTGCCATGCTGCATTAGTTCCCATTTAACTCTAGATGCAAAGCACTATAGAACTCTTATTTGTATTGACTCTTGCCTATTGCCTCTTACACTTATTTCGTATCAGATGCATCTTGTGGGAGTTACTCAAATATCAACATCCATAGGACACTAAAGTAAGAAGAATAGAACGTGTCTCATGGGTCTTGACGCAGCAAATGCTGCAATAGCTAAGGAGGATTTATGCGTGCAGTGCTGATGGCTGGCGGTTCGGGAACGCGGCTTCGTCCGCTCACTTGCGATTTACCCAAACCTATGGTGCCCATTCTCAATCGACCAATTGCCGAACATATCATTAATCTCCTCAAACGACATCAAATCACAGAAGTTGTTGCCACATTACATTATTTACCTGATGTTCTGCGAGACTACTTTCAAGATGGCAGCGACTTTGGTGTGCAGATGACCTACGCTGTTGAGGAAGACCAGCCACTTGGTACGGCAGGCTGTGTAAAAAATATTGCCGAACTCCTTGACGAAACTTTTTTAGTCATTAGCGGCGACAGCATAACAGATTTCGACCTGACCGCAGCAATTGAATTTCACAAACAAAAACAGTCGAAAGCTACTTTAATTTTAACTCGTGTTCCCAACCCGATTGAATTTGGGGTTGTGATTACAGATGAAGAAGGACAGATTCGGCGATTTTTAGAAAAACCCTCTACTAGTGAAATTTTTTCCGATACCGTCAACACTGGTACTTACATCCTCGAACCAGAAGTTTTGGAATATCTCCCAGCTAATACGGAATGTGACTTTTCCAAAGACTTATTTCCCTTATTACTGGCTAAAAATGAGCCTATGTATGGCTATATAGCTCAGGGTTACTGGTGTGATGTCGGTCACTTAGATGCTTATCGTGAAGCTCAGTATGATGCATTAGCTCGTAAGGTAAAACTCGAATTTGCTTATAAAGAAGTTTCCAGTGGGTTGTGGGTGGGTCAAAATACTTATATTGACCCCACGGCTGTGATTGAAACCCCAACAGTTATCGGTGATAATTGCCGGATCGGCGCTAGGGTATTGATTGAAGACGGAACCATTATTGGGGACAATGTCACTATTGGCGCTGATGCTAATCTCAAGCGTCCAATTGTGTGGAATGGCGCGATTATTGGTGATGAAGCACATCTATCCGCCTGTGTCATTTCTCGTGGTACCCGCGTAGACCGCCGCGCTCATGTCTTAGAAGCGGCTGTTGTCGGTTCTCTGTCTACTGTGGGAGAAGAAGCCCAAATTAGCCCTGGTGTGCGCGTTTGGCCCAGTAAAAAAATAGAATCAGGTGCAATTTTAAATATTAACTTGATTTGGGGCAACACTGCTCAAAGAAATTTATTTGGGCAACGTGGTGTGCAAGGATTAGCTAATATCGACATCACCCCAGAATTTGCGGTGAAGTTGGGGGCTGCTTACGGTTCAACTTTGAAACCCGGTTCTAAGGTGACAGTTTCTCGCGATCAGCGTAATGTCTCGCGGATGGTGACTCGGTCATTAATTGCTGGTTTAATGTCAGTAGGTATTGATATTCAAAACCTTGATGCTACTGCTATTCCCATTGCTCGGACAGTGATACCCACAATGTCGGTAGCTGGAGGTATTCATGTGCGAGTACATCCTGATCGCCCTGATTATATCCTCATTGAATTCATGGATAGTAAGGGCATTAATATCTCCAAAGCCTTGGAAAAGAAAATTGAGGGGGCTTACTTTAAGGAAGATATGCGGCGGGCCCTAGCTCATGAAATTGGTGATGTCGCTTATCCCAGTCAAGTCATTGACCGTTATTGCACAGCCTTTGAGAAATTGTTGCATGTGGCTACCTTAAGCAACAGTCGGGCAAAAGTGGTGATTGACTATGTTTACGCCGTGTCTGGGGCAGTTTTACCCCAAATGTTAGATAAATTCGGTGCTGATGCAGTGGTGCTAAATGCCAGCTTGAATAAAAATGCTGTCACCACAACTGACCGCGAAGGGTTACTGACTCAGCTAGGTCATGTAGTTGAAGCCTTAAAGGCTAACTTTGGTGTCCAGGTATCGGCAAATGGGGAACAATTGATTTTAGTTGATGAATCAGGCTTCTCAATTAGGGGAGAAATGTTGACGGCACTGATGGTAGACATGATCTTAACCTCTAACCCCAGAGGTACGGTAGTAGTGCCGGTTCATGCTACTAGTGCGGTGGAACAGGTCGCCCGTCGCCATGATGGTAGAGTGATTCGCACTAAGGCTAATCCTACAGCTTTGATGGAGGCTACTCAAAGAAATCCCAATGTGGTACTGGGAGGTAGTGGAGATACTGGATTTATTTTCCCGCAATTGCACCCAGGATTTGATTCGATGTTTTGCATTGCCAAGATCATCGAAATGTTGACCATCCAAGAGCGATCGCTTGCTACTGTTAGATCAGAATTACCTCGTGTAATTCACAAAAATTATCCAGTCCGCTGTCCTTGGTCAGCTAAAGGGGCGTTGATGCGTTATTTGGTGGAAACTCATCCGGCTCAGAACCTAGAACTCATTGATGGGGTAAAGATTTGTCAGCCTTACGATGATAGTTGGCTGTTGGTTTTGCCAGATGCCAGCGAACCATTAGTACATTTATATGCTAACAGCAATGATCGCGATTGGGTCGATGACACCTTAAGAAACTACCGCACCCGCGTGCAAACTTTTGTGGAAAGACAACAAGAATACCACCCTGCAGAAGTTTAACAGTTATCAATTAGATGGTGGACGGTTGACCGTTCACTGATTTAATTACCGACTTAGGATGGGATGAAAAACGCCCCGACGCCGTTGACTGTTAACAGTCATCAGTCAACGCTTTCATCCCAACATTTTTCTCTGGCTGTATAAAATAAAGCAACTTTTTCAGAAAGTTTTTGAGTGATTAGCAACAAGAATTTAATTTGGCGCGATGTTGCTCAAAGTGCCTAAATAAAAGGATTCCTGGCAGCAAGGCTCCCTCTTATCCTGGAAAAATACCCATTAATTTTCACTGCTAGCACTTACTAAAGCAGTGTATTTACATGATATGATATACACGTCATATATACGGAATAGTCAACAAGTTTCAACTAGAAAGCGATCGCTAAGTAAAATCGGTGTCTAAAGCGCCCAAACTGTAGAAAAATGCAATATATTGGGCAGAAGATTCTCAAGGGACAGCAGAAAAGGTTAACAAAATTTTCTTGTAAACATTTGTTCTATTAATCAAGCACATTTAACGACGCATCTTCAGGGTAAAAAACGTTTTTTCTATTGACATCATTTTGATTAATAATGCAAACAAAAAGAACATTTTTAACCTGAAAAAATACTTGAAACATAATAGTTGGCAGTGGCCTACTTATACGAGTTTTTTTTCACAAAAAATAACACAAATTAAACATGGGTTGCTTAAAACCTAAGCAATTTACCCATTCACATACTTGTTGAAAATTTCTGTAATGTCCTTTTGTGAGTTCTTCTTTATAATCACAATTCTGCAAAATTCAACTAACTAGGAGTAACAAAAGGAGTTCTCATGACTTTTAATACCGATAATGCAACAGATATTAGCATCCCTCTGATAAATCCAACATATTATATTGATGTCATCAGTCCATCTAATCCTAATCCTTTAAAAGATTCTGGCTTTGCTTCTGATAGTAACAGTTATCAGATTCCAGATAATCTGTGTGCAGATATCCCACTAATTCAAAACCCTGATTATCTAGCCAAAACTGCATTACTTTCCACTATCTCAGATGCAACATCTCCACCAAGTGCAGATCCTAATTCTCCTGACTCGTTAGCTCCTGAAGCTAGCAACTCTGGAGCGGGAACAGATCAATTAGGTGTTCCTGTTCCTAATAATAATACTAACTCGAATCCACTATCTAGTAGTCCGCCTGAAAGTGTTAACGATTGGTTCAGCAGCAATTTGCTAGATCAACAACTTATTGCCAAGACGAGAAACCTATTTGCTGATGGTAATTTGAGTCGCAATGATGTAATTGCCATTTTCCGAGATGCAGAAGATGGTTCTGTAATTGATACGAATGAGTATAAAGACTTACAAAAAATTGTGAGTAACTACAGCTACTTTAATATGGACGATTATGTTCACGTCTTATCCAGCAAAGTTGTTTTTGGTACGAGTGCTAACGCTTCTTATCAGGGTAAAAGCTTAGGTAACTTGTATGCTGGTAGTAGTAGCAGTCAGATGGAAAACCTAATTGGTAAGTGGTTTTTAGGAAGCGATCGTCCTAGCACTTCTTACACTTATAAACCAGTAGAAGGTTCTTTGTTCCAAAATGGTGTGAGCTACCAAGATATCAGTCAAGGTAATGTTGGCGACTGCTATTTTCTGGCTGGTTTAGCTGAGGTTGCTATCCATTCACCCAGCACTATTGAAAGTATGTTCATTGATAACGGTGATAGTACATATACTGTGCGCTTCTACAACAGAGGCGTTGCAGATTATGTGACTGTAGATAAATATTTACCAGTAGATTCAGATGGAGATCTTGTTTATGCAAATCAAGCAGGAGCTAAATTGGGTAAATACTATGAAAACAATGAATTATGGACGGCTTTAGCAGAAAAAGCCTACGCTCAAATTAATGAGTCTGGATGGATAGCTCAAGACAATACTAACTCTTATGCTGGTATTAGTGCTGGTTGGGATATGGATGCAATTCGTCATATCACAGGCAAGAATTCTGGCTGGTCTGACAAGTTTGACTTAAACTCGTTGGTAAGTGCCTATAATGCTGGTACTCTTATGGGTATCTCTTCTAAAGCGGATGGAGTTACAGATAGCAGGATTGTTCCTAATCACGTTTATGTAGTTGTAGATTACAATTCTTCCACTCAACAATTTACTCTCTTTAATCCTTGGGGAATTGATGGGGCTGGTAATAAGCCTGGTACTGTACAAGTATCCATCAATTTATTGCAAACTAACTTTTATATATGGAGTTATACAACTTAAGCTAAGAGGATGTTTGAAAAGTCATGATTGATGTATCAAATATTTTTACCCCTCCCTAACCCTCCCCTTGTTAAGGGGAGGGAACTAAATTTTCTTGTTTCCCCCCTTAACAAGGCAGGGCTGTTTCATTCCCTAAAAGCCTTTAAAAATCAAGGGTTCAGGAGATGAAAAATAAGCAAGGTATTCAATTGGCATTCAATCTTAGGCATCAATATGGTCAACAATTCATGACTTTTGCCCGAATATTTATCGCCAATGATATTGACAAAATACATACCTTGTCGAATGAATCAGCCCTGCCTTAACAAGGGGGGATTAAGGGGGGTAATGGAATTAAAATCACAGCCAACCACTTTTCAAACATCCTCTAATAAAAAGCTTGCTTGTCTTACAATAAGAGTTCCCTTAGAGGGTGTTTAAAAAGTATAAAATATCTGACAAATTATACCTTTCATGGATTTTCCAAACATCCTCTTAGCTGGAGACTAGCAAGCTTATCTTGGTAAAGAATAAGCTTTTTACTTGGATTATAAAATCTATTTAAGATTATGAAAACAATTATTTCTCTAACTACAGTACTTTTATTATCTCTCTCCTCTGGTGATATCCAGAAAAAACTAGTAAATAATCGTTCTTTAATTATGGCTGCTCAACACACTACAGAATCTCCAGATATACAGGTTGTTAAAATCACTTTATTAGCTAGAGAAGAAAAAATGCCACCAATCGGAGAACTAGCTCATCCCAATCGAGACATTGGCTTTGCTTCTGTATTCATCCGTTTAACAAACCTGAAAGAATCCGACTCGAAAATCACTATTCAAAATATTAAAATTGTGAATGTAAATAATGGTACTTCACAGAATTTTAGTTTTTCTCCAAAAAAGATTGTCTTGCATCCACTAGAAAATTCTGAACAGGTATTCCATTTGAAAAATAAGACGGGATATTCAGGTAAAGAGCCAGTAAAGGCTATTGTGATTTATGAAATTGGTAATCTAGTTAGTCAAATAGATTCTGATTTAACTGAAGTAGATCGTCTTTGAAACCAAAATTATTTGGTAAGAACGTCTCAATTATCAATAATCGCAATATCCGGGGCATTGGGGTAATAGGTATTCTTATCTTCCTCATCTCCCCCTGCCCCCCAGGGCCGATTCATTCCCTAAAATGGTTAAAATTGCAAGGGTCAAAGAGATGAAAATTTAGAGCCAGCGCCGAATTTTGGGAAAATTTTTGCGTCTTGAAGCCCAAATAATGTCATTTTTCTTTGCGTCTTTGTCTTGAAAAGTTCAGAGCGCCGGCTTCCGGCGCTCCGACTTTTCGCTGCGCCTACCCTGCGGGTTCCGCTTGCGGTATGCGTGAGAATATCCCCTTGACAAATCTCACACAGCAACGAATGAAACAGCCCTGCCCTGCCCCCTACTCTCTGCTCCCTGCGCCATCCCGCTCCCGTGTCCAGCTATCAATAGCATCGCCTAAGGCGGTGGTTAAGTTTTTGCGGGTTTGAGCGTGGTTGTCTTGTTCGTTTTTCAATGCTTGTAGCAGGCGATCGCGTTCTTTGGCGATTGTCATGAATTTAGTTTTTAATTCTTCTAGAGAATTGATCTGGGCAATTTCTTCAACGATCGCTGTTGCTGCTGTAGCATCCGGGAGTGTAACACCATCAATACCCTGGAGGTTTTGAATTTCCACCTTCAAAGATGCGATCGCCTGTTGTGAGAGTTGAGCATCTATGCGGCGTTGTTCTGCTTCTGTATTGTAGAGTTTACGCCATTTTTCTGAACTTTCCCAAGCTGTATCGCGATCGCGCTGAAGTTCCGCCATCTGCTGTTTCAGCCCCTGAATTTCATCCAACCACTGTTTTGTTAGGTTTTGATTCATTGTCATTTGTCATTTGTCATTTGTGAAGAGTCAACCCTTCGGCTACGCTCAGGGCAAGAGGTCAAGGGTCAAACAAAAGTCAAGAGGTTCTTCTCCAAGTCCCCAATCCCCAGTCCCTCACATAAGTATTATTTCGGTAAAAGAAGTAAAAAGATAGATGCTCTAAGCACTTAAAATCTGGCACATTAGTTAAAAAGACCAAGCAGCCAAAACTTAACGTTATGAGACAGTCTCGTTTTGTCCGCTTCTTTCGCCATCTCAATTGGCGTACCCTCAACAAAACAGTTGTGAGGACAATCGAAAGACGACTATTGGGACTTGCCTCAGAAATTGCCTTCAATGCCATGCTATCGCTGTTTCCGGCCATTCTTGCCATCTTCACAGCCATTGGTTTATTAGCCGAATCCTTACAAGAGACTTTCAGACAACTAGCCGGTCAAGTTAGTCAAGTAGTCCCAGAAGAAGCGTTAGTTCTCATTCGTGATTTTGCCACGAAAGAAATCACTCAATCTAAAAATAGTGGTTTGTTTTCTCTCAGCTTTATACTGGCGATTTGGACTGCTTCTGGGGCGGTGAGTACCGCCATGACAGCTTTTGATCAAATCCATCAAATTCCCCCAGAAAAAATCCGCCCTTTTTGGCAAGCCAAACTCGTCTCGTTAGGACTAACAATAGGGACTATACTGCTGTTGCTGGCGGCTTCTTTCTCAGTATTTATCAGTGACCTATTGTTAACAATTGTCGTGAGTGAAAATAGTTCTTTAGGTTTCTTATTACATCTTTGGCTACTGTTACGCTGGCCTTTAGCTTTAGTAATTGTGGCAGTTGCCTTTGCCTTTGTCTATCGCTATGGTCCGAGTCAGTGGCAATCAGGCACACCAATCATGTCAGGGGCAATTGTCGCATCTGTGTTCTGGGCGATTTTATCTGCCTTATTTCGGCTTTATGTCGCCAATTTCGGCAACTATAACAAAGTCTATGGCGCTGTAGGAGCGGTGATAATTTTAATGCTGTGGCTGTGGATGAGTGCTTTTGTTCTCTTGGTAGGCGATCAGTTGAATGTGACTGTGGGTGAAGCTATGCGATCGCGCCGAGAGCCAAAATTTATGAAAAAATATTAAGGGGATTAGGGACTGGGGACTGGGGACTGGGGACTGGGGATTGCACTTCGGCTCCTTTCGACTGCCCTCAAGGCGAGCCGCTCAGTGAGCAGGGATTGGGGATTGGGAAAATAACCTCTTGACTCTTGTACAGACGCGATTAATCGCGTCTCTTGACAAATGACAAATGCCCAATGACCAATGACAAATGACAAATGACCAATGACCAATGACCAGTAAAATATTTAATCACCCTCTACCAAGTCATCAAGCCAATGCCAAATTATCTTGATAGGTTTTCCACCATTGAACCTGATGCCAAGGCACCTACTTTAAAGCGGCTGCGTCAACTTAGCTGGCTGATGGATAAGGCTATTACCATTCCGGGAACAAAAATTGGCGTTGGTTTAGATCCAATTATCGGACTTATACCTATTGGCGGTGATTTTTTGGGCGTCATGCTGTCTTGCTATATAGTCTTAGAAGCAGCACGTCTTGGCGCGTCTAAGGCTACTCTGGGCAAAATGGTCGTCAATATCATCATTGATGGCTTGGTAGGCGCTATCCCGGTGCTGGGAGACTTTTTTGATTTTGCTTGGACGGCTAACACCAACAATCTCAAGCTCTTGGAAGATTATTTAAAGTTTCCCAGCCAAAATAAAAGTGCAGATGGATGGTTTATTTTTGCGCTTTTAGTTGGATTATTATTACTCGCCATTGTCTTGGTGGCAATCCCTGTGATACTAATTAGATTGCTGTGGCAAGCCTTAACTGGTGGATAAATTAGTCATTGAAAACAGGAATGAAAGATTGGTGGCAGGCTACTTTTCCGCAAGGGCGGAAAAGTCTAATTATTAGTGATGCTCAGGGTTATCCCGTACAAATTGCTTATGGTGAAATAGGTACAGGTAAGCCGCTAATTTTATTACATGGTATGGGCAATTGGAGCTATAATTGGCGTTATAGTATTGCACCTCTATCTAAATATTTTCGGGTAATTTGTTTTGATGCCAAAGGTTACGGTTTTTCGGATAAACCCGTGTCTCGCCGAGAACATAATGGGCATCAAGTTATTGAATTAGCACGAATTATTCAGGCATTATGTGATGAGCCTGCCGTAATTGTGGCAGAATCTTTAGGGGGATTAGTTTCCCTAGCTTTTGCTCAAGAATATCCCGAATTAATAGCGCGGTTAGTAGTAGTTAATGTGCCAATTTTTGCCGAACGTTTACCTCATTGGGCTATGTGGTTACTTGCCCAAACACCCTTAGAGATATTGCAAACTGTCGATTCTTTGCGCCTCGCATATTTGTTTGCACCTCTATTTAGAGAAGTTATGGCAATAGAAAGACGCGAGGTGTTGTTTGATCCGTCAATTCTTACACAAGAAGATGTTTATTGGATCACCTATCCATTTATTGAGCTTCCTGGTACTATCGTGAAAGTAGCTGAAGAATTGCAAATAGCTGCACGAGAAATTGAGCATTGGCAAGTCAATAAACCCAATATGCTCAGTAAAATTCAAAGTAATCTAAGTGCTATTCAGTGTCCCACATTAATTTTGTGGGGTGAGCAAGATAGTTGGTTTCCTGTTAGTCATGGTGAGAAATTATATCGACACCTCTCGAATGCAAAATTACAAATTTTACCTAACTGTTGTCATGATGCAGCAATGGGTTCTTCAACACAGCTAAATGCAGCGATTGTGGAGTTTCTTCAAGATACAAATTTTTTGTAAATTTTCTCTTCGTTCGTAGTGAGGACTTTAGTCCTCACTACAAACTCTTCAAACTTTCTGGGGTGAAACACTAGTACGCCACGGCGTAAATAAAGCTACCATTTTAAAACCACACAAAGCTTACAGTATATACCTCTTACTTTCATACTTCATACTTCAGCCTTCTTGTACTAGATCAAAGCAAGTATTTTTTAATACTGCTAATCCCTGATCAGGCTGCCTCCACTCCATTAAACTTAAGGTTAAGTTTTGAAAAGTTTGGTTTATCATGGGTTTTATATAGCCATAAAGTTATATAAGAAACTAAAGTACAAGTAATGGAAGATGAGTAGTGATTTAGCCAGCAAGCTGCGGGAAGGAACGAAACACTCCCATGCGATCGCAGAAAATACGGCATTTATGAAATGCTTCCTCAAAGGGATTGTGGAAAAAGAGCCATTCCGGAAGCTGACAGCAAACTTGTATTTTGTCTATAGAGCCTTAGAAGCAGAACTTCAGCGCTATTGTAGTCATCCTGTAGTGGGTTTGATTTATTTTCCGGAACTGAACCGTCAAGGTAATTTAGAGAAAGACCTGGCTTTTTACTACAATGAGGATTGGCGTAATCAAATAGTGGCTTTAGAGGCGGGTAAAGCTTATGTTGCACGTATCCATGAATTAGCTAATACCGAACCTACACTACTGATTGCTCATGCTTATGTTCGCTACATGGGGGATTTGTCTGGGGGACAAAGCTTAAAAAAAATTGTTCGTTCTGCAATGAACTTACCACCAGATCAGGGAACTGGGTTCTACGAATTTGAGAATATACCTAATATCGAAGCTATTAGAGCATTTAAAGCTAAGTATCGTCATGCTTTAAATTCACTACCAGTAGATGATATCTTAGCTGAAAAAATTGTGGATGAAGCCAACTATACATTTGAACTCAATTGTCATGTTTTCCATGAATTAGAGACAGATGTGAAAGCCGCGATTGGTGACTACGTTTTTGATTTGCTCACACGCCAAGATAAATCAGGGAATACTTCGTCAGAACTAGTTGCGGCAGATTAAGCATCAAATATCCAAGTCAAATTTAGGGAAGACATTGATTATTTTGAGTTTTTTAATAGCGGGTATTTTGTCTCTACAATCTGGAAACCCGCAGTCATCAAAAATTCAGAATAGTTCGGTGTGGGTATCCACTTCAAGAAATATCCTACCTAACAATGAAACATAGTTGCTAAAAATATAGCGATGCAATTTGATTTTTGAACTACACGTAGTATCCAAGCTACAAGTAGGGTGGGCATTGCCCACCAAAACCTGGATATAGTGGGCATCGCCCATTCTACTATATATACTATTGCAAGATTCGAGGTTATTAGCAGCATGAAACTGGCAACGCAGACAGTCCAATTTAACTCGGATTTACTCAAAAAATACGACCAACCCCTGCCAAGATATACTAGTTATCCCCCAGCAACAGAGTTAAAGGATAATTTTGGTGACTTAGATTTTAGAGCAGCGATCGCAGTCGGTAATTATCAGAAAACTCCCCTTTCTCTCTATTTCCATATTCCGTTTTGTGAAACTGCTTGCTATTTTTGTGGTTGCAACACCATTATCACTAAAAGAAAAGAACTTGCTGAACCATATTTAAAATATCTTGAACGCAATATTCAACAAATTTCGGCGCTAGTTTCTCCAGAACGTCAAGTGCATCAACTCCATTGGGGAGGTGGCACTCCTAACTATTTAGACTTGCGTCAGGTCAATTTTTTATGGGACAGAATTAATCGATATTTTAGCTTAGATGATAATGCTGAGATTTCCATTGAAATCAATCCCAGCTATGTTAACAAACGCTATATATTTGCTTTAAAAAAGTTAGGGTTTAACCGGATTAGCTTTGGAATTCAAGACTTTAACTCTCAAGTGCAAGCGGCTATTAATCGCGTTCAACCAGAGCCAATGCTCTTTGATGTCATGCAATGGATTCGAGAGGCAGGATTTGAGAGTGTGAATGTTGATCTAATTTATGGGCTACCTTTTCAAACTCTAGATACATTTACCAAAACAATTAAAAAGACACTCGAACTCGAACCAGATAGAATTGCTGTCTTTAACTTTGCTTATGTTCCCTGGATGAAACCTGTACAAAAGCAGATTCCCCAAGAGGCGCTACCTCAACCTTCAGAAAAGTTAGATATTCTCCAAATGACTATCGAACAATTAACCACAAATGGGTATATATTTATTGGCATGGATCACTTTGCTAAACCCAATGATGAACTTACTATCGCTCAACAAGCAGGACAACTCCACAGGAATTTTCAAGGATATACGACAAAACCAGAATCAGATTTATTGGGCTTTGGTATCACTTCAATTAGTATGCTGCATGATGTATATATCCAGAATAGTAAGCAGCTAAAAGATTACTACCAAGCAATTGATACCGAGGTTATGCCGATTGAAAAAGGGGTCAGTCTCAATCGGGATGATATTCTCCGGCGGACGGTGATTATGGAACTCATGTGTCAATTCCAACTAGACATCAACGATGTAGAAGAAAAATATCATATAGCTTTTGATACGGATTTTTATGAATATTTTGCGAGAGAATTATCTGAGCTTAAATTGCTAGAAGCAGATGGACTCATTCGCATGTTGCCAAATGGCATTGAGGTAACGCCAACTGGTAGATTACTGGTGAGAAATATTGCCTCTATCTTTGATGCTTACACCAGAAAGAGCAAAAATGTAGCCTTTTCTAAGGCTATTTAATTTGGTTGGCATTTGTTATTTGTAACTGACATCTTGCACCACCTGCAATAATACATTTTTTTGTAGGGCGGGCACTGCCCACCTTGATCTGAAACACTGATGTTTTCGTTGGTGGGCACTGCCCACCCTACGGTTATTGATAATGGTGTAAGTTATTAGTTGTAACGGACTTCAAGTAATTTTGTAGGGCGCGTTATCACGAAGATAAATGAGAATGTCCGAGAGTTTTTGCGTAAATCCTATTACTTTGTTAACTGTCAAGAATCAGGAGGCAAATTATGCGGATTATGATGATTCAACCCAATTATCATTCTGGTGGTGCCGAAATTGCGGGTAATTGGCCGCCAAGTTGGGTTCCTTATGTTGGTGGAGCATTAAAGACGGCGGGTTTTACTGATATCCGTTTTGTTGATGCGATGACTGATTACATTCCTGATGATGTTTTAGCGGGGATTATCGCCAAACATCAACCGGATGTGGTGTTGGCGACGGCGATAACGCCGATGATTTACCAATCACAAAAAACTCTGAAGATTGTTAGAGAAGTTTGTCCCCAAGCTAAGACAATTATGGGCGGGGTTCACCCTACCTATATGTATAATGAAGTGCTGAATGAGGCTCCTTGGGTAGATTACATCATCCGGGGAGAAGGGGAAGAGATTACGGTGAATTTGCTCAAAGCGATCGCTAATGGTAGTGTTGAGAGCGATCGCCACAATATTTTAGGCATTGCCTATCTAGAAGATGGTAAAGTAGTCGCCACACCAGCCAACCCCCCCATCGCTGATCTGGATACCCTCACCCCAGATTGGGATCTATTGGAATGGAGTAAATATATCTATACTCCCCTCAACGTGCGCGTTGCTGTTCCCAACTACGCCAGAGGGTGTCCCTTCACCTGTCGTTTTTGCTCCCAATGGAAATTTTGGCGCAAATACCGTTCCGGTAGTCCCAAGCGATTTGTTGATGAAATTGAAATCTTAGTGAAAAAACACAAAGTGGGATTTTTCATCTTGGCTGATGAAGAACCAACAATCAACAAACCCAAATTTGTTGCATTATGTAACGAATTAATCGAGCGGAATTTGGGCGTTCACTGGGGAATCAATACACGAGTCACAGATATTTTGCGGGATGAGCAAGAATTACCACTTTACCGCAAAGCCGGATTAGTTCATGTTTCCTTGGGGACAGAAGCATCGGCGCAATTGCAGTTGAATCTATTCCGCAAAGAAACCACCATCGAACAAAACAAACGCGCCATCCAATTGCTCAAACAAAATGGTATGGTTGCCGAAGCTCAATTCATCATGGGTTTAGAAAACGAAACCCCAGAAACAATTGAGCAAACCTATCACATGGCTTTGGATTGGAAACCAGACATGGTGAACTGGAATATGTTTACGCCTTGGCCATTTTCCGAGTTATTTGAAGAATTAGGCGATCGCGTAGAAGTCCGGGATTATTCGCAATATAATTTCGTCACCCCGATTATGAAGCCAGACGCAATGGAACGGGAGGATGTTCTTAAAGGAGTGCTGCGAAACTACGCCCGTTTTTACTTACGCAAAACCATAGAGTATTGGTTCGTCAAAGATCCCTTTAAGCGTAAGTATTTGTTAGGCTGCTTGAAGGCTTTTGCCACCACAACCCTTAACAAACGCTTCTACAACCTCAAACGGGTCAAGTATAAGGGATTACACGCTGAAGTAGAGTTAGGCTTTGATGAGTCGAAGATTCTCACTCGTGAACAAATAGCCCAACGCAAGCAAGAACATCCCGAATTGACAGCAGATACAGATTTCTCCGGTAACATCTCCGCCTGCGGCGCACCCAACGACCTCCCTGAATATCATGAAGACGAACAGGATGTAAGAAGTATGAAAATCTAGGGACTGGGGACTGGGGACTGGGGGCAGGGAGCAGGGAGAATGGGGGAAGAACTAATTGTCCAATGCCCAATGTCCCATGCCCCATGCCCCAATTCCTGTAACATAAGTACTTATCAAGAAATTTTTAATAAATAATCCATGTCTTCTACTCCTCTGACATTGAACTTGATTGAAGGTTCTGTCTCTTTCGGGTTTTCACCCCAGTCAGCAAACGAATTAAAGCTAGCGTTGGATGAATTGATGGAACGCCTCAAAATTGTCGCTGCTAAACCAACCCCAGGCGGCAGTAAGCCAACTCCCCAGCGTCCTGTAGAGTACCGTTACACTGGTGAAGTATTTTTAGAAATTTTCTGTAATCCCAATATTTGGCCTACTCCTTTTGCCGCCAAAGTACTACTCACAGTCCGAGATGCCAGCATCCGCTTGACTACAGAAGCTGAACTTACCCGCATCATCGAAGACGTGAACCAGTATTTAGAGCAAGTGGGGTAAACAGTGAACAGTAAACAGTAAACAGTAAACAAACTGATAACTGATACTTCGACTCCGCTCAGTACAAGTAACTGATGAAAAATTACCGGAGCAGTTCACGATGAAGAACTACCCCGGTTAGGAAATGTACGTACTATAACTCAAGTGGCAACATCGGAATGTATACAATAAACCTGTCCCGATGTGTTCGATAACTTGAAAAGTTCTATAAATCGAACTCTAATGTTTCTGTATGAATGGGAACTTGAACATTCTAGATCAGGTAATGCTAATCAAAACCACAGAATTTTCCCCACATCAGGCTTAGAACCGTTTCTTGTCAAATCTAAAATTCCAACATAAACTCCCAATCCAAAATCTCAGGGACAAGCATCAATTAGTCGTTGTCCCATTCTTCACGACCAATCAAATCGCCGATGCGATCGCGTAACAAAAAATCACATTTTTCTAGCTCACATTCAACGCAAACCCACTCTCTCGCTGGGATGTATTGGCAAAGTGTATATATTGGCTGTTGTCGGCTGATCATTCCCTTCTGCACTAGTCGGCGTGCTTCGTCTTGAATTACGTCAAGAGAGTAGTAATTGATAGAAGGCACCGTATTCACACTCATGGTTTTTACTCACAAATTACACGTAGATAGTGTTCCCGATATTTAATTGGAACAAACATTACAAGGATTAGACTTGTGGCTAAGTTTTTGTAGTTTGCTATACGGAACTATTTACATTTTGACGCTACATATCCTCAAATTATTTAAAGAAATGTTAAGAAAGTCAACAAATCCTGACATTTGCCTCAAATCTGCTTCATATAAGAATACCAGGGTAGTTAACATAACCTGCTATGGAGTAGACGTGACTTACATTCAACAGGTCTCAAGACTTTGTAGTATCTGCCTTTAGGCATAACTTGGCGTGGGGTAGTAGTCCATATGAAGGAGTTCTCGTATACCAAAATCAGCACCGTAACGTTTTCATCTATATTTTTTAATATTCAGCATGAAAAAATCAGCCAGCAGCCTCTGGCAAGAGTAGAGGTATAAACTATTGCAAAATACCAAGGCTACCGTACACCAGGAACGCTTGCAGCGTCTTATCTGTTAATAATTTCTTAAACAACTTTTTCAGTTGTCTTGTTAATTATGACACTTAACCAAGCGAGAATACCCTGGATAAACACTTGTGACAAGGTGGGATTTTTTCTAGAGTAGCAGTAGATTGAGTGAGGCGATCGCCAACTGCCTAATAACTGTATAGCCAGACAACACCTGTCTTCAGCACCGAAATAGAGTCAATTACAGAAATGTCTTCCTGTTCCCTGCTATATATTGAAACAGACGCAACTTAGTCACGTCTGTAAAAGGTTTGCCGAACTCCCAGGCATTAATTGTTCTGCAAGTACATTGTCGTTTCAGCTACTGATTCCAACAATTAATCATCATTTTCATCAATGCTTTTGTCACTGTTCCCTGACACATCTTCAGGTGGACGCTCATCCTTGAGCTTGTTCAATAGAGACAAAACCTTAGTACCACGTTCTATAGAGCGATCTTCCACAAATATCACTTCTGGTGTGCGACGAAGCCTCACCCGCGCGCCTAGTTCGCTGCGGACATAGCCCGTAGCCGACTTTAAGCCTGCCATTGTTTCTGCTTTAGCTTCATCTGAACCATAGATACTGACGAAGATTTTAGCGTGTTGCAAATCGCCAGAAACATCAACATCGGTTACACTAACCATTCCTGTACCCACACGGTCATCCTTAATGCCGTTGAGCAGCATTTGGCTAACTTCGCGTTTAATTAATTCAGCAACGCGGGAAACGCGGCGATTTGTAGCCATAAAAATTGTGCCTCCTCTGGGAGGTTATGCGACATAAATACATGCTAGTTACTGACGAAGTCGTCAGGGACTGTCCAGTATAGCTCCAGCCTAGATTGTATTCAAACCTAGCATTGCACGTAGGGTGAAAGTAATAAAGGCGAGAGTACCCACAAATAAACCCAAAAGAGCAATCAACGTTACTGGGCGTTTCAAAAATGGGAACAAAGGCTCAACCGTGTTCAGGAAAATACCTAAAACAATAGTAATGAGGTAGCGGGGGTAGCGCAGGACGTTATCCCAAAATCCATCAAACATTAATTTAGACTGCCTTGTTGTAGACTATACGTTTGTTTTGATGTGCTTATTTAATCTAATTGTAATCGATATGGCTATAAAATTAATAAATTAATATAAAATATGATTCGTTATGCTTCGTCAGTTATATTGACGAGATTTAGTAGCTAAGTTTGCATTAAATGATCGGTCAGATTCCTCCAGAAACTTACCCACGACCATTTTTAAAGTGGGCAGGTGGTAAAAGTCGGTTAATTCAGCAATATATTCCTTATTTGCCCAAGCATTATAAGACTTACTATGAACCATTCATCGGCGGTGGGGCTATTTTCTTTTACCTCAAATCATCCACAGCAGTTTTAACTGATATTAACGCAGAATTAATTACTACTTATCGCTGTGTTCGGGATCAAGTTGAAGAATTAATCTGCTTACTCAAAGAGCATAAAATTCGACATAGTAGAGAGTACTATTATGCTGTAAGAGCTAATCCTAAAAGTAGTGATTTAGAGCAAGCTGCACGTCTAATTTATCTTAACAAAACCTGTTTCAACGGTCTTTATCGAGTCAACTCCAAAGGTCAATTTAATGTACCTTTGGGCAAATATGAAAATCCTAATATTTGTCACGAAGAGTCACTAAGAGCAGCTTCAATAGCACTTGCAAGTGCTGAGATTAGGCAGGCAGATTTTATAGATGTGCTAAATTGTGCTACCAGCTCTCATGATTTTGTCTTTTGTGATCCGCCTTATCATCCTATAAGTAATACGAGCTACTTCACTAGTTACAGTCGGAATTCTTTCAATGAAAAAGACCAAGAACGTTTGAGAAATACTTGTGCAGAACTAGCAAGTCGGGGTGTAAAAGTTATGATATCTAATTCTGATTGCGAGTTAATTAGAAATCTCTATCAAGAAATTAATTTTAATATCTATCGCATAGCGGCAGCCCGCTCCATAAATTCAAATACAAAAAAAAGAGGCATGGTTTACGAATTATTAATTACATCATATTAACACCTCGACTCCGCTCGGTGTTGAAGCTGCGGTTGCGTTCAGCTTTAACAATGTTTATTTGCCCAAGCAATAAATCTATCTAAACTAAAGACTGCTAATAAATTCTGATTAAAATTAACTTGTTGCTTGAGCCATTTAACGGCACCTTCTCTCATGCCTTCACCACCGATAACTACGATAGTTGGTGCAGGATAATTATACTGAATATTCAAATCTAGATAAGGAAATTTTTCATCAACTGAACCGCCGCTTTCTTGCCATTTACATTCAATAATTAATCCTGATGGCATTACAGATAAGCCTACAACATAAAAATCAACTTTCAGACTTGTTTGATAAATTCCAGCCCCAATGTAAACTTGTTTGGCATAGCGTCTTGGCAACAAAGTAGCAGTTAATAAAAACTCTTTGGTTACATGATTTCCTACTTGAAAATAATTATGCCCATTTAAGATTGCTTCTACATTTCCTTCTAAAATATTCCCAGACTTATTTGCCCGTGCGCCTTGAGTCATAGCTATCCTAAATCTTGCAGCCAAAAATCCCATTAATTCTAGGATTTCACGAAAGCTGTAACTAATGGTGGGTTACTTAATATGAATTTTCAATTTTGAATATAAAAAGCTGAATTAATCGCTAGAAATTGGGAAAGTTTTGGTACATAAGTACTAAGTAAATACGAATGTATTAATAATTTCAAAAAAGTAGAAGACTAAGAGATTATGATTAAATAACGTACAGTTTATTTATTTCAAATCGAACCTACCCCCATTTCTCTACTTGGTAATGAGAGACGATGGAGGTGAGGTTAAATATTTAATTGTGTCCACGATTTGAAGTTAATAGGGTTTGATTTGATTAAGTAGGTTGGCGCAAATAATGTTAACTGCTGGGGCTGTCATTGGTCATGTGTCATTTGTCATTTGAGTGAGGTACGGGAAGATATGTTAAACCACGCATGTAGGCACAGAGTGGCATCCCGTAGAGTATACAGATAAATTATCTGTACTCCATTCTCACGAGAAATATCATAAATTCACTTGTTTGCTGCAAAATTTGAGAATCTTTCTATCCACTTAAGACTGACAAGATTATCTCAACCTGTCTGAACTTCAGTATTGCCGTTGCGGATAGCCCAAGCGATGTCTAATAGCTGAGTCCAGCGCTTTTGCAGTTGTTTGGGGGTGCATTTGATGGCTTTAGCGATCGCCTGATCACCATGTTGTGCTATCTTAAACCTCAAGATTTCCTGTTGCTGTTCAGATAGTTGACCTAAAAAGATTTCCCATTGTTGGGCTGATAGACCCAATTTGTGTTCTAAACCAGCACCTAACCATTGATGTACCAATTGCCAATGATGTTGCTTGGCGAATTTTTCGACATGGTATTTAAAGCGTTGTTGCAGGTAGTCGCGCTGACGACTGGTTAAACCGAGGATTTGGTCAATTTCTGGTGCGGAGAGGTCTTGCAGTTTGAGGGTAAGGTAGTTTACACAGTCAGATTGACCTTGTGCTTCTAAGTATCTGATCAATTCAGAAACAACGCGATCGCGCTCCGACTCTTCCGAAGGATCAAAGTTCGTTTGAGCAACCATTTGCGCCCGCAGTTGTTGCACCGCCGAATTGCGTTGATAAGCTTCGCCTTCTTCACCCTTAGCAGACTCTACCGCCATTTCAATATCCACAGTAGTCTCTTGGGGCTGGCGACGAGCAAAACCTTGGGCACGCAAGATAATTAGTTGCTGACTAGCACTACCAGGTAAATTAATGCGGCGCTTGGCATATTGTTCTGTAAACGCCATGTATTCCGCTAATTGTAACTGAGTGCGGGGCGTGTAATTTTCGGGGAGTTCATTTTCCCGCCGGAAAGCTTTGATCGCTTCGATATAAAATGCTTGCAGGAAATCTTCAATCAGGTTGTAACGACCTTCAAATCCCAACTCTGAGCCAGCAGTCGTCACGTGGCGGTAAACCATCGCGCCTAAGTTACTATGTAATTCTACACGTCCGCGTTTTGAACCCAATTGGTAATAACGTAAGCACTTCTGCAGACGGTGTCTCGCTAAAGTCAGCTGCCAAGACTGGATCTCCCCAGATGTTTGAATCCGGGAGCTTTTATCGCAAATGCGTTCCACTTCTTTCGCCATACGCTGTGCTACAGCCTGCACACAACCAGATGCAGCTTTGACTTGGGCTTGCATTTCTTGACAAAGGAGTTGCATCAGGGCGTCTATCTTACCGGCTGATAATTCCTCGGTCGCAACGTAGCAGTTAACAGCGGATGTAGAAGTTGGTAGACTGGCAAGGTTAGCTTTCATGAATTTTCCTAAAAGTGGTACTGCACCGTAATTACAAAGCCAAGTCAGCACAACACACGAGTCTTGGTCGAGGAATTTCGTGGCATTCATCCATCAAGACCCTTAGCAAGTGCTGCTTACATATAAGACTGTAGGAAATTTGTAAAAGTTACGGGCAAGGTAATGTGTCGGTTTTTCACAAGTAACTACGTTAAGGCAGGAATTGGGATATCCACCTTATGTTAGAAATAGCTAAAACTATTGCTGGGCTTATCTTTGTCACCATCGCTTTCCCATAACTCCTAGCTCTCGTAAGTATGACGATCGCAGAACTGGAGCTTTTTTGATCATGTTTTCCGAAATTGATTGGTGAGTTGATGAAGTGTAGTTCTCACACCCATGCTATTGCTGATTCCCAGCCTAAACCTTGTCGTGTAATCATTGGTTCCTCTCCCGTCAAATCTAAAATCGTAGACACCTCATAGCTAGGTTCTTCGCCCGTGTCTACAATGACATCTACCAAACTGTCCAAACGGTCAAAAAGTTCCGTCTGAGACAGAATCGGTTTTGGACTTATCCCAACCATTTCATCATCCGCTTCATCTGGTGGTAAGTGTGCCGAAGTCGAAATGATGGGATTTCCCAAAGCTGTCAGTAACGCTAAACATACAGTATGATTTGGCACTCTAATACCCGTGGTTTTTCGCTTGGGACTTTGTACCAGTCGTGGTACTAATTTAGTAGCAGGTAGCAAAAACGTATATGGTCCTGGAATCAGACGCTTCATAATCCGATAAGCTGTATCACTTACAGAAGAATAAGTTGCCACGTTAGATAGGGAGGGACACAAAAATGTCAAAGGTTTATCATTTGCTAACTGCTTAATTTTCCTTACACGTTCCACCGCCGACTTGGCATTCAAATCACAACCAATTGCATAAACTGTATCAGTAGGGTAGAGCATTACTGCACCGCAAGAAAGTGCCGATTTTACTTCCTCTATTCGGCGAATTTGGGGATTATCAGGATGGACTGTGAAAATCTTTGCCATAAAAGTTTTTGGGGTAGAACATGGGGGATTGGGGATTGGGGATTGGGGATTGGGGATTGGGGATTGGGGATTGGGGATTGGGGATTGGGGATTGGGGATTGGGGATTGGGGATTGGGGGATAATTTTTGACCCTTGACTCCTGACCCTTGACTCTTACCAATGACAAATGACCAATGACCAATGACAAATGACCAATGACAAAAATTACGAGTTAATTTGATTTGCGCCGAGTTACTTACCAATTCATATATGACTAAAATTGCGTATCTTCAATGTGCGACGGGAATTTCTGGTGATATGTGCCTAGGGGCCTTGGTGAGTCTCGGTGTTCCCATTGAGTATTTAGCTGAAAAACTCAACGGCTTGGGCATTGCCCAGGAGTATAAGTTAAGGGCAGAACTCGTTCAGCGTAATGGACAGCAAGCAACTAAAGTCCATGTGGATCTAGTACATGACCACCACAGCCACGACCATGAACATAGCCACCATCATGCACGCCACTTACCAGAAATCGAGCGAATGATTCTCCAAGCTAGTTTGCCATCAAGGGCGGAGGCTTGGAGTTTGGCTGTATTCCGACAACTAGCAGTGGCAGAAGGGGCAGTACATGGCATTGCACCCGAAAAAGTCCACTTTCATGAAGTGGGCGCTGTGGATGCAATTGTGGATATCGTCGGTACTTGCTTGGGGTTAGACTGGCTGGGGATTGAAAGCAATAATGCAGGATTGCCTTTACTATACTGCTCGGCGTTTCCGACTGGTGGGGGAACTGTGCGAGCAGCACACGGTCAAATGGCGGTACCGGTACCAGCGGTTCTGAAGCTGTGGGAGATGCGGGGTTGTCCAGTTTATAGCAATGGTATTGACAGAGAACTGGTGACACCGACAGGAGCGGCGATCGCTACTACCCTAGCCAAAGAATTTGGTTCGCCACCACCCATTACCATCAAGCAGATAGGACTGGGAGCGGGTACTATAAATTTGCCCATCCCCAATATACTACGCCTCTGGTTAGGGGAAGTGACAAATTGCCAGTCAGATTCTGGCCTGTCTCTCGAAACTATATCGGTACTAGAAACCCAAATTGATGACTTAAATCCGCAAGCGATCGGCTATGTGTTTGAGGCGTTGTTTGCGGCTGGTGCGGTGGATGTCTTTACCCAAGCGATCGGCATGAAAAAGTCTCGTCCGGGAATTTTGCTGACTGTGATCTGTCATCCAGATAATTTAGCCAGATGTGAAGCGATCGTCTTCCGGGAAACGACTACTTTAGGCATTCGTCGCTCAACTCAGCAGCGAGCCATCCTACAAAGGGAAATTCAACAAGTAGAAACAGAATATGGCCAAGTGCGGGTCAAGGTAGCATGGCAGGGAAAAGAAGGAATCTCTAATGTGCAACCAGAATATGAGGATTGTGCAGCACTAGCACGAAAGCATAATATTCCTTGGCGCGAAGTTCAACAACTCGCCCTACAAAGTTGGCATTTGCAAAATAAAAACTAGAAAATAGTACTGCAAGGATAAGCCTTGCCTCTACAGTACTATTTTCTCTGAACCTTGACTAATTAATTAACTTGTTTAATTGTTCTATTCACGGCTGCAGCTGCATCCTCCGCTGAACGCTGAATATTTTTCCCAGTATCCTCAGATGCACGTTGAACGTTTTTGGTCAAGTCCTTAGCAGCGTTCCCAGCATTTTCTCGGATATTTTCAATTCCTCGCTGAGTTCCCTGAGTGACACCACGCCGAACTTCTTCAGCCGAACCGCTCACATCTTCACCCAGGCGTTTCACTCTTTCACCAAAGGGTGTACCTTCGCGGTAATTTTTCACATATTGTTCTTTGCTATCAATTCCCTTCTCTTCAATATTTCTTTGAGCATTTTCTTGAAGCGCTTCTGATCTGGCTTTTGCTGCTTTGGCTGCTGCTTCTGAGCGGGGATCTACATCACTAAAGTTGTTGATCCCACCTTCATAGGGAGCATTAAAATCGTAATTTTTCGTGGTGGGATCGTATCGCTCTATATTAGGTGCTTGAGAAGTAGGTTGTGGTGGTTGTGCAGCTACTCCCGGACGATTACAAGCCTGGGCAACAAATAGGAATATTCCCGCCAAAAACACAGTTAACATTTTCAAGGGACGAATGTTCTGCAACCAGTTAATGACTTTTTTCATAATTTTACTCCTTGCATTTTTGTGACTAAAATTTTGCTCACCTCCAACAAGGTTATCCATAAAAAAAAAAGTGAGCCTCTAGCGTAGGTAACATTATTTTTTTTATTAAAAACCGATTTTTATATGTCAATAGGAGGATATTAAATCAGTTAAAAAGAATTTCCATTTAATGTCTTTGCAGTCAAGTTCGTTTATCTAAATGTAATTGCGCTCAAAGAGCCGCTTGAGTGCGATCGCGTACTCCCATCTGACACAAAATCCGAGTCAGATGATTTTTCTGCGTACCTTCTGTCAGATGCAGAATCTGAGCAATGTTTTTGAATGAATTTCTCACAAAACCCGAACACTTCAGCCATAACATACCTCTGTTAACCCGTATCCTTTATGGAGGTAAGTAGTCAGACAGAATTAATTACACAAAGTCATTGCGTAGGCGAAGCCTACGCAATGACTGTAAATATTTCTGTCCAAGTACTTATAACAGAATAAATCTTAATTTAGATGGGGGTTAATGACTTTAATTGTGTGGGTAATTTGGAGATTATTTCAAAAAAGACAAAGTCTACCTCATGTCAATTACTTTGTAGCTGCAATTATCCTTTCATCATTAGTTTTTGCACTAGGACATTTGCCAATTGCTTTTTTGTTAAGTAATAGTGTGACTACTGCTGTAATTATGTATGTAGTTGTGGGTAACTTATTTTTTGGTCTAATAGCAGGTTATCTCTACTGGTAGAAAGGTCTAGAGGCAGCAATCATCGCTCATATGCTAACTCATCTAATTATGGCATCAATCAATTCGTTGCAGAGATAATTTGTTAATGTAACATATGTTGTAGATGTTAAATTACCAAAATGCTCAAGCAAATTTTACGCTGGATAATTCTGGGCGGAACGCTATTTTTCTTAGCCAAAGCTTTGAAAGATAACTGGCTTGAGGTGACAGCTATCCAAATTGATGGTATGGGATGGGCAATTTTAGCGATCGCTACTGGCATAACCTTACTAGCACATATCTGGGCAGGCTGGATATGGACTTGGATTCTCCAGGAACTCAATCAGCCGATAGACTCTTTTGCATTCATTCAAGTTTACCTGAAAACTAACATTGCCAAGTATTTACCTGGTAATGTTTGGCATTACTATGGACGAATTGTAGCGGCAAAAAATGCTAATATTTCTGCTAGTGTAGCCACTTTAAGTGTTTTATTAGAACCTTTATTAATGGCAGCAGCGGCTTTAATCATTATTATTTTATTTGGTAGTCAATTTGCCATAAATAATACAAATATTCTATTACAAGTATTGCAATTATTGATTTTAACTGTAGTACTTTGTGTAGTTCATCCCCGGTTTTTAAATCCAGTTATTCGTTTTTTACACAACTTCAAAAATAAAAAATCTCATCAAAATACTCAGCAAACTACTACTTTAAATATGGAACGCTATCCCCTAAAACCTTTGTTAGGAGAATTCGGCTTTTTAGGACTCCGTAGCACTGGATTTATATTAACCTTTTTTGCTCTTGTCTCTTTAAATATCAGTCAAATTCCTTTGTTACTAGGTGCTTTTAGTTTAGCCTGGTTATTGGGGCTTTTGGTTCCGGGTGCGCCTGGTGGCTTGGGTGTGTTTGAAGCAACTGCGATCGCACTTTTGCAGCATCGCTTTCCTGTGGCTGTCGTTATTAGTGCGATCGCCCTTTATCGTCTGATTAGTATTGTCGCTGAAACTATGGCTGCTGGCTTGGCTTGGCTTGACGAACGCCTATCTCAGCCTTGATTTTTCACCTTCTCCTTTTTTCCAAATGGAAAAATTAAGGTGGATAGTCATTTATATGAATTTGTTTTTAACTGCGAAAACACACGATAAGCATCTAAATTTAACTGAGAATTACAGGCTGGTCTATCTTTTTCCATTTTAATCAAGTTGTATTCTATATTTTCTGCATAAATTGCGAACGTGATATTAAAAACTTCTAGAAAATGAATGAACCATTTACATTCACTTTCCGGATATTTTTCATAATAATTAATCAAATGAGCAATCCGAATTTCCAAATGACTCCGGGCATTTTTACAAATCAGGATAATTTTGAGTAGCACAATTACTAATGTTAACGGATTACCTTGAGAAAGCAGTAAAACGAATAATTGCGAAGGTTCCTCACCGGTTTCTGTTGTGAGATAATCAATTACCCGATTACAAATTCTCAAAATAAAGTTATTGTTAATAACTTCCTCATTATATTCTGTTCTCCAAGCAGAGAGTTTGTCTGCCAATTGCTGCTTTACATTGCTAACTAATTCTTGTTTTTCTACAGTGTAAAATAAATATTTTTCTATACTTTGCTTAAAGGTGTATAGGTTTTGATTTTGAGTCTGTTTGATAAATATATGGGCAATATTTTCATAACTAAACACCCCCTTTTTGACTACAATCATTTTAATTAAACGCAAAACATGATCTCCCAAAATACTGGGATTTTTGTAGCGTGTTGAGCTAGAAGCAGCAGATTGAGAACGAGCAATATACATTGCTAGTTCAAACTTAAATTTATCTTTCATTTGTTTAGAAAGCTTCTTAGCTGCTTCTTGTTGCTCTTTTGATCGCTTGGTATCAAAAGATTGAGCAACTAATAAGTAAGAGGTATAGCGATTAGTCCAATGACTGTTGCTTTGTTGCTTGTATGCCGACTTTTCATGCTTAGATGTGAATGATTTTAATTCTTCGTAGTCATCACTATTAACAAAATTTTCTAGCCAGCTTTTGTAAAGATTTATTTTGGGGTTAGTTGTTTTTATCCAGAACTGATGTGTAGCAATTAGACTAAGTAGCTCCTGGATATATTTATAGTTTCTTTTAGATTCCCAGTTGTTAATTATGATGTAGCAGCATCGTTTTATTGTGTGAAGAAAATCCTGTTCATTATTAACAAAATAAATTCCGTAGGTTCCTGCTATTTCACCTGAATTTTCTGAATCAATAAAATCTATAAGTAACCGTTTGAATTCTTGTAAAACTTCTTCTGGTGGGCAGGTTTGGACAATTGCCACCAAGAAACTGTATAACCGTTCTTGTGCAATTTGCCGATTAATCTGCTTAGAGTTGCACTTCACAATATCTTGATGTCCCTGTAAACTATTAGTGGTCATGCTAGTTTTCAAGACCAAATATTTTCCTGATTCTATTTTTATAGCTTAACCTTGGTCAATAATAGTATCAATGTGTTGTTCAAAGTTTAAGTAATTTTTTGACAGAGATTTAATGAACTCACGAAATCAATATCAATTATTTAATCAAACTTCTTTAAAACTTTATTTTTAACTCAAAAATGCACAAAACAAAAACCAAAATCCCCTACTGCTTCAGGAGGTTGGTAATTTTGTTTCTCAGGAACGATTTAGGAATGCTATCTACGCGCAAGAGTATAAAGAATAACATGACCAAATGTTAAGCCTTGGCTCTTTATTAGAGAGAGAGGGACAAAAAATAGCAGTAGAAATTAAAAGTTTTATTAGTCCATCGAATGTTTCAGAATTTCATACGGACTTAGGACAGTTTTTAAACCATCAATCAATTACTTTATGTCGGTTGGCGGGGAAATAAACGTGATTTTGGCTGTATTCTACATCTTGATATCAAGGATGGGAGAATATGGATTCAACATGATGGTACAGAAGAAGGAATTGCCAATCGATTAGTTGAAATGGGAGTACCCAGGGAAGATATTATTTTGGCGTTTCACGAACCCTATGTACGTCAGTTTACTGGGTTTGGAACTTGAGAAATATTACTGATTTTGCAACCGCTCATTGTTGATGAATACGTTGGCACAGCCCACTTACAGTCTTCTGTGACAGGTGGATGCGATCGCTATTTTTAGTGGGGGTGGGGGGACTTGAACCCCCACGACCGTTTAAGGTCAACGGATTTTCATTCTTCCGCAACTTTCGCTGCTGCCTGATAGCTTTAATTACTATCGGCTTTAAGAATTGGACTCTCCCTTTACCCTCGACTTAACGTTAGGGTAGCTCCCGTCGGGTCTCTGCACCTTCCCATAATTTGGGATTTTCGATTGTCAACACAATCTTAAATCTTCAATTTTTGGGCTTGGCTCAGGATTGCCATGTCTGTAATCAGATTTAGGTTTCCCTGAGTTTGAGAGCTTACACTTGAAAGATTTCTCTAGCAAGGCTCAGTTATCTAAGTCCGTAGCGTCTACCATTCCGCCACACCCCCTAACGTTGTTAGGAGCCACTTATTTTTTGAAGGCAGCAAATACCTTCTCATCTATTCCAACACTAATTGTGTCTTTTGTACAACTAGATTTAAAAAAGTTGTTCACAACTAGCAATTTGACTGAATCTGGCAACTACACAAAACTTTTGTGAACATTATCCAGAGTTGGAACTGCCCTTTTTTCCGTCGCTGCGCTAGGAAAACCTAAACTTTTTGGACGTAAGGCAGTTATTTGCCACAGGCTTATCTAGCATAGCACAGTCTACAGTTTTTGTTGTGCTTTTGCAGTAATTTTGTAGAGCGATCGCTCGAAGCAAATGTATATATACAGGACTGACGCAGGTGTCACAGTTAAATGACCATTTGATAGGGTGGGCAATGCCCACCGAAACCCGGATATGCTGGGCATTGCCCACCCTACATGATTAAATTCTGTGCCAGTTGCGTAAGTCCTAATATACTGAGAAATTATCTAAGATGGATAAGAAATTCCTGGGCATTGAATTTAAAAGTGAGATAGTGACGATACTTTCCTGAGTCCAGCCATTCAGCCTATGATGGGGGATAGATGCACCAAATGGTATTGTCTACGTAGAGAGAGAATTATGATTGTAGCCCTGCTGTATCTGATTTTGGCTGGAGCTTATTTGTTAGTCATTCCAGTAGCTGTTCTATTTTATTTGAAGCAGCGGTGGTATGTAGCTAGCTCTGTGGAGCGCACCTTGATGTACTTTCTGGTGTTCTTCTTTTTTCCGGGGTTGTTGGTTTTATCGCCGTTTGTGAATTTACGACCCCAGCCACGACAAATTGAAGTTTAGCGAGATTGGTAGGTCATAACCCTCATGCGACGCATTGACGCAATCGGAATTGGCTTAGGCGTTTTTGTAGCTGGCGGTCTAGCATATGCTCTATTGCAGCTAGTTGGTTTAGATGGGGAAAAAGCTGGTATATGGAGCCAAGTCTTGCTAGTCAGTGGTTTGGTTGGCTGGTTAGCTACATATATTGTCCGTGCGGTGGGGCAAAAAATGACCTACCATCAACAGCGTGAACAGTATGAACAAGCCTTCTTTGAAAAACGCCTAGCAGAACTCACTCCCGAAGAACTAGCAAAAATTCAAGCGGAAATCGAACAAGAAAAGCAAACTCAGCTGTAAAATCGTTGTTTGTCATTTGTCTTTGGTTTTCATGACAAATGACAAATGACAAATGATAAATGACAAACGACAAATGACAGCCATTTCCGATCGCTTTGAAACTCTAGGACGAAATCACGAGTGCGCTCTGATTCCGTTTATTACTGCTGGTGATCCAGATTTAGCCACCACAGCAGCAGCATTGCGAACTCTGGATCGCAGTGGTGCGGACATTATTGAACTGGGAGTTCCCTACTCCGATCCGCTGGCGGATGGGCCAGTAATTCAAGCTGCTGCTACCCGCGCCTTACAACGAGGAACAACGTTAGATCAAGTGCTGGAAATGTTGCAAGCAACTACTCCGAGCTTACGATCGCCTATTGTTCTATTTACCTACTACAATCCAATTTTGCACCTGGGGATTGAGAAGTTTATCCAGAAAATTGCGACTTCAGGGGCAGCAGGCTTGGTTGTGCCTGATTTACCCTTAGAAGAGGCTGAGGGGTTACTCCAAGCATCTAGTGAGGCGGGAATTGATTTAACCTTGTTTGTAGCGCCCACAAGCTCTAGTGAACGGATAGAGGCGATCGCTCGCTCCTCCCAAGGATTTATCTATTTGATTACTGTTACAGGAGTTACGGGTATCCGCTCTCAAACGGAAACGCGAGTGTCAGATTTACTCAAACAAATTCGTGATGTTACTGATAAACCTATTGGTGTAGGCTTTGGTATCTCCCAAGTATCCCAAGCTCGCCAAGTCAGAGATTGGGGAGCAGATGCGGTGATTGTGGGTAGCGCTTTTGTCAAACGTCTAGCAGAAGGCACTCCGGAGCAGGGATTAAAGGCGATCGCTGAATTTTGCCAAAGTCTCAAGGCAGCTATCAAGACAGGTGACACTAGTACAAATACTTACCTTGATGAAACTAAGTAAAGTAGATTAAAAAATTATAACAGCGTAGTTTTTTACCCGTATTTGGTAGACAATTTCACCAATATGGTTTTGAATATTAACAGCATATATCAGGCTGTAAAAAAACTAGCTGATACGGTCGCTTATAGTTTGAGTATTATGTGAAGTTAAGTAAGTGAGAGATGTAATGAGTGTGAGAGTGAGTCAGTCTCAAGTAGTTATAGTTCCGTCGCAATTGGGGGGTACAGGCGATGAGTGAGAGTATGGCATTTATCGGCGGGGTCGCCGTAGCTGGGCTGGCGGCTCTCGTATTGCTCAAGGGGACAAGTAGTCCCATACAACCTAACTTTGCTGTGGCTCCGCAAATGCCGTCCACTGTGATACAGCCGCAAGTAATACCGCCACAAGCACCGTATGGATACCAGCAACCTCTGTATCCCAACAATCCACCCATTGCTCCTAATGCTGACCAGAGATTGGAGTTGGACAAAATTAATATGCAGATGGAGCGCTTAAAAAGCGACAACGAACAGTTACGGTTGGCAAACCAACAACTCCAATTCCAAGTCCAGACTAATAGCAACACCCAACAACAACAACAATTATTCCAGCAGCAAGCCACTCAAAAAACTGCTTTATTGCCTCAAACTCCTTGGTGGTCTTCACCCATCGTTTGGGCAGTAGGCGGTATGACTTTAACTATTGGTGGTGGTGTTGTGGTAGCTGGGGTATTAGCTTTATTTTCACCACGGCAGCGTCCTCGTACTGTACAGGTGATTCACCCCTACCAAGGACCAACACCGCCGCTGGTTCCTGTCCGTCGTACTGAGTTTTTACCCCCTAGGGCAGAAGCAAGACGTATGGAAACCCCCCAATACGACGAAATGCACTAAACGCAAACTAGTTGTTGTCCGGACTAGCAGCTAAAAATACTACCTAGTGATCGTCAGTAGGCTCACATCCAGTTGCAATTTGTAACAATAAAAGAAGTGAGTTAGATTTTTGTGGACAGATAAAAAGCAATACCTACGGCAAGCAAGAAGGTGATATAAATACGAAATTACCTCAGTGCTTGAGTGTTAAATAAATTATTAGTTATTCAGTAGTAGCCGTCCGAAGTTCATATCGGCCGGCATTTTTTCGGAAAACGTAATACTGGTGATGGTAAGCTACAGAGTCAGTATTTCCCTCATATCCGTGTGAGCAAGTGTTTGACTATGTTGCTGGACGCACTTAGACTGACTGCAAAGCTTGTTTGGCTTCATTAGCGATCGCCTCTACTTCATCATCAGCCAGAGTTTCTAATAAAGATTTGGCATCAACACCACCCAACCGACTTAAAGCTTGCATAACTCGATAGCGTACTTGCCAATCTGAACTAGTGACATAGGGTGATAACAGAGGAACAGCCTGTATATTTCCTAACTCGCCGAAAGAACTAATAGCAGCAGTTTGGATTAATTCATTGTTAGAAACGAGTGCTTGTTTGAGTAGTTCAAAGCCTCGCGGATCTCCCAACTCTCCTAATGTAGCGATAATACTGAATTTTACTAACCACTCAGGGGTTGTATTGTAAAGCTGCTGCAAGTCTTCAAAAGCTGCATGTAGTTTCAGCGCACCTAAACAGTCGGCGGCTGCTGCTTGGACATCAGGTTCAGGATCATTGAGTAAATCACGCAATAGATTCAACGATAACTCTAAATCTTGTGCGCCAAGTGTATCCATCTGACTTACTGCTGAGTAGCGGACGCGGGAATTGCTATCATTGACTGCACTTTGAATTAGTTCAAAACCAATAGTCGGCTCCAATTGGCGAATTTGATTTACAGCCCGCAAGCGATCGCCTAAATCCTCAGAACTAAGCAATTGCCTAACAGACTCAGGAGTAATACTCATTTATTGATCCTAGATTTTCAAAAGTGTTTAAAAGAAGAGTCCAGAGTCAATGGTCAAGAGTCCAGAGTCTCAAAACCCTGGACTTTTGACTCTTGACTAATCTTGATCTGCTGCCATTGCTCGCACAATGTCACCACGAGTGAGAATACCAATTACCTGACCCGCGCTGTCAAGTACTGGCAAACGATGAACATGGCGATCGTGCATGATTTTGGCTGCTTCCCTTACAGTTTTCTCAGGGGAGATAGTGATGGGGTTTTTGCTCATGACTTCCCCAACTGTTTGTCCCAGCGCCTTATGCAAGTCACGCTCATAATCGCCAGGATTTTGTAAATAGATGACGCTATCAAGAAACATGATGTACGCTGGCGGAGTCACACCAGTTTGTTGCCACATCAAATCAGTTTCTGAGATAATGCCAACCAACTGTCCGGCATCATCTACAACAGGTAGCCCGCTGATGCGTCGTTCTGCGAGAATTTGGATAGCTTCTTTCAGTGGCGTTTCAGTCCGGACAACAATTGGGTTGCGGCTCATTACGTCGTCAACGGTTTTAGGCATTTACTTGCTGACACCTCTGAATCACAGTCTCTGCGATTATTGTAAAAAATTGCGGGTCTTAACCTACCACAGTTAATACATCGTTACTATATTGGTCGGTTATCATTTGTCATTTGTCATTCGTGAAGAGTCAAGAGTTAAAAGTCAAGGGTCACGAGTTAAGTTTCTTATCTCCCTTATATCCCTTATCTTCCCCAGTCCTTAGCCCCCAATCCCTTTAAAACCGCGATAATTTGAACATTTGCTTGGGGAAAGGCAAACTTTTCGAGATCAGCCAAACTTACCCAACGAATTTCATCAGATTCCAGTGGTTGTGGCACACCTGTAAGATGGCGACACTGATGAACCGTGAGAGTAACACGCAAACTAGTATAGGTGTGATCAATAGTGATGAGATGTTCCCCTACTGCAATTTCTATTCCTAGTTCCTCAGAAATTTCTCGCTGAATACACTCCTCGATAGTTTCACCTGGCTCAATTTTGCCTCCAGGAAACTCCCACAAACCCCCCATTGCTCCTTCTGGACGACGCCTATCGATTAATATTTGCTCTTGTTCATTCCAAATTACAGCAACACCAATGATTTTATGGGGCAGGCGGGAACTGGTTTCACTCATAGATTGTTGGAGCGGAGGTTTAGGGAGAAGATGCGATCGCTTACAGCTTACTATGAATCAGTAGGTGAATTGTAGAAAGTGCGATCGCACCATGAGATTGACTATCGGAGATAAACTCAACTTTAGTGGTTGGATTTTTGACTTCATAAGCTTTTGCCAAAACTGTTAAAACTTTTACAGATGAACTGGAGGCAGCAAATTTAATCACCATCTGGTTTTGAGCGTCAGTTTGGCTGGCAATGGGGCTAGGATTTGTGGAAGTTGTAGAACTCGGCGAAGAACAACTGGAAATACCGACGACGCTCAGTCCAATGATTATTAAAAAATCCTAAAACTGGGATCAGGATTTTAATTACTACAGCTTTTTGATCTGTATCCTCGTTCAACCAGGATTCGAGAAATATTCTCAAGTGTATTCCCGACTTGATATTCGGGAATACTGATGAATGCGTTCATCCTTGAGGCTGTTGTTATAGTATTCCCGTTGGACGCAAAGCAATTTATTCAGTCAAGCAATAAAATATTTTCCAAAGCGCGATCGCACTTTGGGAAATACAAATATTTTTCCTCTAGATTGTCTATCGAATCTTGCCTATTGCCTGCTATGGAGAGGAATTAGAACCACAAACTCTGTACCTTTTCCAGGTGTCGAAAAAAATTCTAACTTGCCACCATGTTTTTCGGTGATGATTTGATAACTGATAGCCATTCCCATTCCAGTTCCCTTGCCGACAGGTTTTGTGGTAAAGAATGGATTTAAAATCTGTTTTTGAATCGATTCAGGAATTCCAGTCCCATTGTCAGCGATCGCAATTTTTACCCACTGCGAATCGACAACGGAAGTACTAATCGTAATGCGACTGGGATGATCTTGGATTTCCTGAGCAGTTCGTTTGGTGTTGAGTTCTTCGAGGGCATCGATCGCATTTGCTAAAATGTTCATAAACACCTGGTTCATCTGTCCGGCACAGCATTCTACAAGAGACAAATTACCGTAGTCTCGGATCACCTCAATTTTTGGGCTTTTGCCAGTGGCTTTGAGACGGTGCTGCAAAATCAGCAAAGTATTGTCAATACCTTGATGAATATCCACAGCTTTTAACTCACTTTCATCCAGGCGGGAAAAGTTACGTAGTGACAGCACAATATCCCGTATACGTTCCGTCCCAATGTGCATTGAGTGCAATACCCGAGGCGCGTCTTTTGCCAAAAACTCTAAATCAATGGCTCGACGTTCGGTTTGAATTTCGCTAGGTGGGTTGGGGAAGTAACGGTGATAAAGCTCGATCAATTGCAGTAAGTTCTCGGTATATTGCTTGATATGTTCTAAATTTCCGTAAATAAAACTAACGGGATTGTTGATTTCGTGAGCAATCCCAGCCACCATTTGACCCAGAGCAGACATCTTTTCGCTTTGAATCATCTGCACCTGCATCTTATGCAAACTATCTAGCGTATTTTCTAACTCTTGGCTTCTCTGTTCCAAGTCTGTTTGAGAGCTTTCTAACTCAGAAATGACTTTCTTCAGCAAGAATTCTTTTGTGGCAATGTCACTCTCAAGTTGGCGGCGTTCAGCTTCGCAGCGAGACAACTTTTTCTGCAAGATGCGGTTGTTTTTTTCCAACGCTTGCATATGTATGACATCGTTTTGGTTATCCATACACCAATCGTTGTGTCCCCATCAGCAGTGTGACAAACGTTTTGTTATGAAATTGTGTTTGTCCTCCAGCTACCAAAGGCGCAATTTCACCATAAGCGTAGAAACCACAGCAAGGTAGTGTCTCTGATAAATGGGTTTTAACAAGCTGATACTCTTCTCTTGCAAAAGTTCCCAAAATGCGGCGCCGAGCTGCACAAGAAATGAGCAACGCTGCTGTTGGTTCCACACCGGGATAATTGGCGAGAGCGATTTTCAACGATGCTTCAGAAGCTGACAAAATGTTGTCACGAGTCGCATCGGTAATTTGTACAACTGCCTGTTCAGGAATATCTGAGAAGAATGTAATGCTACCAGACTGTTGATCGTAGCTATGAGGTGCCCGCAAATAGAAATGGTCTTGATCCTCAAAAACTGCCAGTGCATGGATGGCATAGTTGGACGCAAAACGTTCTGCACCGAGATAGTGTTGGTAGAAATCTAAGGCACGCTGTCCATCAATTTCATAGACTACGTTACCATTCACTTTAGTTACACGGCTACGTTTACTAATAGGAGTCCAACCACTAGCAACGCCATGAGAAAATAGTATATTTCCAGAGAAGAGCAACACTGGTACTGAATCACTTAATACTTCACCCTGGAAAAATTGATAGGTTTTTTCAAAGGTATAGTCGTCAGCAGCCATTCCCCCAATGATGGGAATATCCTCTCCCAAGCTTTGTTTTAAACCCTCTAAAATCAAGACTCCATTGCTTGTCAGACTATCGGGAAAGGTGAGACATAGTTGTGGCTGGGATGTACTCTTTGCCTTTGCTTGGGCGATCGCTTCTTGGGCAGCTAGATTTGGGTTTTTCGATGCTCCTCGTCCAATACCTGCCCGAATTTCTACTTCGTCCGTAGCAAACAGCATTAAGGTGATAGAATCTTGCTGAAACTCCAGAATTGAAGAGATTTCTCCATTCGTAGTGCCACCAATCAACTCAATTCCAGGGAAAGCATCCTGGATGCGTTGCAAAATTAGCGCATGGTCAAAATCTATAGCAGTGAATAAAATTCCAGCTTGCGGAATTGATTCTCCCAGGGAACGATTACATGCTTGAAGAACTTCAGCGATCGCGTTTTGAGAATCAGGATCGTCACTATGACCAACAACAACTCGAAACACAACTACCTCATTATAAGTTTGAATATTTAGTGTGCTAATCCAATGACAGCACCCTACAACTTATAATTAGATTTCCCATTTACTTGAACTAAATCTCTATTCGCCTGACTTTGTCCCGCAACACTAACGCCCGAAGTTAAGGGCAGGGAGCAGGGAGCAGGGGGCAGGGGGCAGGGGCAGGGGGCAGGGAGCAGGGGGCAGGGAGAAATAACTCTTGACTCTTGACTCTCAACTCTTGCCTATTACGATAATCCCATAGCCTCCGCTACTGCTTCTACTTCCGCCTCAATGCCTTGTTTAAATTGACTGTGGCTATGTTTGATGGCTGTATCTGGGTCTTTAAGACCATTGCCGGTGAGGACACAAACCACTGTTGCGCCTGCGGGAATTTGGTCTTTTACCTGTAACAAACCAGCCACAGAAGCCGCGCTGGCAGGTTCACAAAAAATGCCTTCAGATGATGCCAATAATCGATAAGCATCGAGAATTTCTGCATCAGTAACAGCATGAAAATGTCCTTGACTAGCTGATTGAGCGGCGACGGCTTTGTCCCAGCTAGCGGGGTTGCCAATCCGAATGGCTGTAGCTAAAGTTTCGGGATGGGCTACTGGGTGTCCGTTAACTAGAGGTGCTGCTCCTGCTGCTTGGAAACCCATCATTTTTGGTAAGCGATCGCACTTTCCGGCTTGATGATATTGACAAAATCCCATCCAATATGCACTGATATTTCCCGCATTACCCACTGGGATACACAACCAATCGGGAGCATTACCCAAAGCATCTACAATTTCAAATGCTGCTGTTTTCTGCCCTTCTAGACGGTAGGGATTAACCGAATTCACTAAAGTTATCGGATAGCTTTGAGCCATCTCGCAGACAATTTCCAGAGCGCGGTCAAAATTACCTTTAATTGCCAGTACCTCAGCCCCATAAAGCAATGCCTGTGCCAACTTACCCAAAGCCACATAGCCATCGGGAATTAGCACAAAGGCACTCATACCACCACGCCTAGCATAAGCTGCTGCTGCTGCCGAGGTATTGCCTGTACTCGCACATATTACCGCCTTGGCTCCGTCTTCCTTAGCTTTGGAAATCGCCATTGTCATTCCCCGGTCTTTGAAGCTACCAGTGGGGTTAAGACCGTCATATTTCAAAAACACACGGACTTGTTTACCAATACGTGCGGCGATCGCTGGCGCTGGAATTAGAGGGGTATTACCTTCCAACAGGGTGACAACCGGCGTGTTTTCGCTGACGGGCAAATATTCACGATAGGCTTCTATCAGCCCAGGCCAAGGTTGGTGATGAGATTTAGCAACAGACAGGCTCAAAGTCACAGGATTTATAAAAGTTTTTTGTGCAAAACTGAAAAGTACCAATGGTACATATTTTCTACCACCAGATGCTCACAACACAAGTAGAAAATAATTTCTATTCTGCAAGTATAGCCGAATAGCGCTGTGGCAGGGGAGCAGGGAGAAAATAATTCTTGACCTATTGCCTGCTCCCTTGCCCTTTGTTGGGAACATCACCTTCACAATTGCCGTCACTTATGGCTAAAGCCAAAACCCATTAGAGTAAATGATTGAAAGTATACAATCATTTAACAAAGCTTAAAACTACATTATTATATTATCTCTAGTGGTGTGAGTTAAGTTGTGGATTTAGTGAACAATGTCTACCTATTCATCCAGTGTTTCCAGTCGTAATTCTCAAGCTGTTTTGAACCGCGAGCCTGCTAAGTCTTATTATCAAGACGACCAGCAGGTTAAGTTCATGCACCTGCAAGCAGAGGTAGACTCCTTGTTACAGCAGTTGCAAAGCCTCAAGCAGCAAAAATTAACAACCTCCGGTGTAGAGGAATAAAGCAATCGGTTTTGAGCTATACCCAAAGTCTCCCCTGCTAAAAATTTAGTGCTGAGGCACAAGTAGAGCTACCTAGGGCAAAAATGAACACAGTCCAAGCTCTAATTTACTCGGGCCGATGTTTCACAACCAGCTCTAGAAGTGACGTTTGTAACTCGTTGACGCTGCTGCTGCGTGTGTATGCCTTATGCTATTCAAAGCGCTGATTTTTTTCAGACCAGCGCCTGAGACTATAGTTATCAACATTCTCAACTAGCAACGCTAGAGACTGATCGTCTGAAAGCCTAGCGATCGCTGTTAATAGTTGCTGTGAATTTTTCTGAAAATCCGTATAGACGATTTTACCACTGTCAGACAGGATGATAGTTCGGGGACGGGGTAGATTTTGTTCTTGGTTAACAATATTAGATGGTGTCTGCTGCAAAGATGCGATCGCTGCTGCTGAGATAGTCAAAACTATTTCTGGCTTGGCATTATTTGTCAAATCAATCACCTGAACAGGCCAATCACCTAACTTCTGCTGCATTTGTTGCAAGTCAGGCATAGCATCATCTGGAATTTCACCGGATTGTTGCAAAGATCCCCAGACAGTCGGTAATATTTCCTTAGCAGCTTGCGGATCTCGTTGAGATAGTTCTGCCAAGGTAATGGCAGATGGCTGTACCCATTCCAGTGCTGCATTTGTTAAGGCTAAAGGTCGGGGCTGGAAAGCATTATTTGGATGCTCAGGCATGATTTGTCCAGCAGCTAATAGCCGCAAAACCCCACCCCGCAATTGTACAGCTTTGATGCTGGCAGTGGTCATTTGCTGCTCTCCATTTGGTAGCCAATTAACTATCTGGATTGCAGGGTCAGAACTTAGTCCCAAAATTTCCCATAAAAATTTGGCAGGTGCAGTTTTAGGTGGTTGCAGATTTGCAAAGGGAGAATTTAACCAGCGTTTGCCGTTATCAAATGCACTCACCGTCATTTGATACCAAACTTCGTTATCTGCAAGTTTCAGGTCGGCTTTAGGGTCTAGTTGCAGCCACTCAGCATTTGTTACCTGAGTCATGGGTTGCACCGAACCCACAATCCGGCTAGGGTGACTAAAAAGGTCTTGAGAGGTTGATAGTTGATGATTATTGAGTAGTCGTAATAGACCTTGAATATAAGCGCGGGTGTCTGGGGTAATCTGTAACTGCGATCGCAACCAAGAATTAGCACCTGCTTCTTCTTGTTGAACTGCTAACATCAAGGCCGTCCAAGCTTGGACTTCTCGTCTATTGGGGTTAACTCGTAATGCTGCTTGTGTACGCTTCCATAACCGTCCCCCATCTGCCTTGAGTAAAGCAGCAATTTCTGGGACATTCTGTGGCGATGCTTCAAATACTTGTAAAGCCTTTTGCCAACGACCATCTATCAAATCTGCCAGCGCCTGCTGACCAGGACTTGCCCAACTTTTTTCGGCTTGGGTTTTGGTAAGTTGGGAGTGCAAGCGAATCATATCGATTTGTGCTTGCGCCGCCGGGGGAAAAATGTCTTTGCGTTGTTTCTGGAGAGATTGCAGCCTCTCAAAGGCTGGTGTCCACAGTCCACTTTCAGCCATTAACAGGGCATTTTGGTAAGCAGAATCCTGGAGGACTGGTGGTTTGAGGGAAATTTCTTCAAGTTGGATAGGGTTGAGGAATAAATTCACAGATTTGACTTGGTAAATCTGTAGTTGTGGTTCTAAACCGACTGTTTGATCAATAACTAACTCTTTGGCATGACCACCAGTCACCTGCTGCCATTTAGGCACTTGTCCGCTAAGACTTTTCCAAGACAGCAGTTGTTGGAGATTGTGGCGTTCTTGATTGTAGTAGACAATGTGACCGTAGGCGATCGCACCTGTACCTTGTTGGCGCTGACCCGACAAATAAAACCAAATCCCTGCTGATGGTGTCTTACCTTCAAAGCGTTGCACTGCATTTAATGGTAGGGAAGTAGTCGCTTCTTGATGTGCTGATTCAGCATCAGCAGCCAACACAAAAGACTCATCTAGCCCAGTTACAGGTAGTTGATTCACTAGATGGTAATATTTTTCGGTCTGGGATGCGTATTCTAAATCTGGCGATCGCTGGTAAACCTTGAGTGCCACCAGTACGCGACAATTAGATTGACAATTTGCTCGCTGCTGGAAAACAGGCAGTAAAAATGAGTTTTCCTGATTGTCATC
This sequence comes from Calothrix sp. PCC 7507, assembly GCF_000316575.1. Classification (GTDB taxonomy): domain Bacteria; phylum Cyanobacteriota; class Cyanobacteriia; order Cyanobacteriales; family Nostocaceae; genus Fortiea. The sequence goes on from NC_019682.1 coordinate 1,663,709, forward strand.
CAGAGGTAAAGTGTCCCCAGCGATTTGTTTTCGGTTACTGAGGCTGAGTTGAATTTGTTTGAGGGTTTGGGGTCTTTCGGAGTTACCCAGAGAGATTTGTGCCCATTCAGGTAAAAATTTATTCAGCCAGCCGATTTGTTCTGGATTGAAAATGAATAAAATACTCAGCCAGACAATAACTATTATTGAGCCAGCACTACCCATTAAAATAGCGATCGCGAACGTTGAAGACAGCCAATTTCCCTGTTTGGCTTGTGTTTCGGAGACATGTTTGATTGCACCTGTATGAGGTCGATAGAGCCATGAGCGCTTTGGCGTCACCTTTCGCAACCGATTTGCCATTTGTTTTTCTCAGTCAATCCAGTAAGTATTTTTAGGCTTGGTATTCTATCTTTTATACTCTCGCTTTTCAATATTGCCCATTCTGGGGATGAGGGGCAGGGAGATGGGGGCAGGGGGAGAATAATTCTTGACCTATTGCCTATTGCCTATTGCCCAATTCAGTAAATTTCCCCATGTCACCACTAGATAATTTTGAATACACTCAATACTTAAGTATGTGAATAAAATATTAAAGAGTATAAAAAGTTGAAAATTAGACTGATGTGGCTCGCATGGTTAATAATTGCGGGAATTCATGGATTTGAACAAAAAGCCATAGCTCAAGAGGATAGCCTCCCAGCAGCAAAGGAGAGTACAGATTTAACTTCATCTCCTCTGTTCCTCTCTCCATCGCCTGTAGATCAGTCTTTGTCAGAAAGTGATGAACCGATGGCGCAAGTCACATCGGTTTCACAACTGAAGGATGTACAACCTACAGATTGGGCGTTCCCAGCATTGCAGTCTTTGGTGGAACGCTACGGCTGCATCGCAGGTTATCCAGATAATAGCTATCGCGGGAATCGGGCTTTAACTCGGTATGAATTTGCCGCAGGTGTAAATGCTTGCCTGGATAGAGTCAACGAGTTAATTGCTACAAGCACTAGTGATTTAGTCAGTCGTGAAGATTTAGCCACCCTGCAAAAATTACAGTCAGAATTTGCCAACGAATTAGCAATGTTGCGGGGTCGAATTGATAGTTTAGAAGCCCGTACCAACGACGTTGCAGCCAACCAATTCTCTACAACAACTAAACTAAGTGGACTGTTAATAGTTGGTGTCCAAGGACGGAGTAGTAATCGTGGTGATGTTAATCCTAGAGATGGGATCAAAGATACTAATGATAGTGGTACAAATATTAACCTGATCTCCCTAACCCAGCTATCTTTAACTACTCAATTCACGCCCCGCAGTTACTTATTTACAAGTCTGTTATATGGTAAAGGTGGTACTAGCCCAAGATTTAATAACAATGATGTCACTCGCGACAGAGTTTCTCGTAATGATGTTCTACTTGGCTACGAATTTCCTACAAATAACGTCATCATTAACCACCTCCATTATCACTGGCTGGTTGCCGACAACTTAGCAGTGATGGTGGGAACAGAAGGCGTTAACATGACGAATGCTTTCCGAGGTCCAAATCAAGTAGAAAGTGCAGCTACAGGACCATTGTCACTTTTTGCACAAAGAAACCCAATTTTAAATATGGGGTTTGGTCACGGTGGTCTAGCTGTTGATTGGCAATTTGCCAAACGTGCTAGTTTACAGGCTGTTTATTCTAGTTATCAACCCGGAAATCCTGGTAAAGGCAGCGGTTTATTTGATGGTAATACCACTACAGGTGTGCAACTACTGTTAACACCAACTGATGCTGTAGATTTGAGTTTATATTATGTGAATAATTACTCTTCTGATGGTTGTTTGCTGACTTTTGTGGGTGATGAATGTTTAACTGCAAAATCAGAACCTCTACAAACTAATGCTGTTGGTGCTACTGTAACATGGCAAATTTCGCCCCGGATTACCTTCGGTGCTTGGGGTGGTTATACTACTTCTTATATTCCTGGGCGATCGGGAAATGTAGAAACAACAAATTATATGTTATTTCTCAATTTCCCAGATTTGTTTGCTAAAGGTAATTTAGGTGGAATTTATATTGGACAGCCACCCAAAATTACAAATAGCAATCTAACTGACGGTAGCAATGTTCCTGACTCGATTAATACAGGATTAGGACGTGCAGGTGGACAACCAGGAACGACTACTCAAATCGAAGCATTTTATCGGTTCCAACTCACAGATAACATCAGTATTACACCAGGGATAATTCACATTTTGGAACCTGGAAATACACCAGATAGCGACCCAGTTACTATTGGTATTCTGCGGAGTACATTTATTTTTTGATTTTCCTTTATAGGGTCATTGGTCATTGGTCATTTGTCATTTCTCCTTCATCCCCCTGATCTCGCTAAAGTTAGAAATTGAAAGTAGTTCGTAGGGTACCAATCACTGCATCGCTGTTGTTCTGAGTTTGACCTGGACTTGTTAACCAAATTATTCCAGGGGTGATGGAAATGTTGTCAGTGAGGCGATATTTATAGAAGCCTTCTATATGATAAGGGCGATCGCCTCCCACACTTCCTAAGTATGGTTGGGCACCAGCAAAAATACCTAAGACGTTGCCTTTTTTACCTAAGTCTGGTAAAGCTACTCCCAGTCCATAGCTCCAAACTTCGCCATTATTATTGACACCCAAGCCTGTAATATCGCTGTAAAGTAAAAAGCCGCTAATTGAGAGTTTGTCGCTAGGTTTGAAAGCCGCGCTCAAACCATAGGAATTACTTTCGTAAGGATTCCCACCACCAACAAAGTTGGCTTGTGAAGTACCAACTACAGCACCAGTAACAGATCCGGCATCGAATAAAGCGCTACCTGCACCATGATAACCGTGGACATAGGTCGCAGCGAAAGAAAGGCGATCGCCAACATTCAAATTCAACTGTGCAAGTGCTGCATAGTTACCCTCAAATAAGCCTGAACCTGGACTAGGATTATTCGCTTGCGATGCCAAATAACCCAGGGTTAGTGAAGGTTTGAAAGTACTATTGCCGCTACCAAAAGCTAAATTAACACCCAAACCCGCACCACCACCAATCCGATAAATCGGACTTTCGGAAGCAAAGGTAGACAAAGCACCGTTACCTCCGTCGAAATCCTCAAAGTATGGATTATTAGTAGGAACGTAATCGCTTTGAATAGCTCCGCTAGCAGCTACGTATATCTGAGAGTTACCAATCGGGAAGTAATAAGCCAACCAATCAATAGCAGCACCATTGTTGGTATTGGGGGATAGATTAAAAGTCTGAGTCCCCTCAAATGTTCCACCTGGTAAAGCCAATGTACTCGCGTTACCGGCAGCAATCCGAGTGTGTAGGGTATCTTTGCCTGTGAAGCTAGTTTGTAAATCTAAACGTACCCTACTTTGGAAAGCAGTATTATTGTTATCGTTGTTGCCAAAGCTGTCAGTAACAGCGAAAATTGCCTCACCAACTAGCTTGGTGGTTGTGGAAAACTGGTGTGCTTCTAGTTGAGCAGTCCGTGTTTCTAGCGCATCTACTCGACCGCGCAACGTTGCTAACTCGGCTTTGAATTCCTCTTGCAAACGCTGGATAGTCGCCAAATCCTGTTTTGTTGCTAAGTCAGCAGTTGCTGTCGCAATCAGTTCATTAACTCTATCCAAACAAGCATTCAAACCCGCAGCAAATTCATAACGGGTCAAAGCACGGTTGCCACGATAAGTACCGTTAGGATATCCTGCAATACAACCATAACGCTCAACTAGAGATTGCAACGCTTGGAATGCCCAATCAGTTGGCTGTACATCAGAAAACTGAGAAACTGACGTGATTTGCGACAGTGAATTTTGGCTAGAAGCTTCATTTTCTAAAACATTATTCTCATCAGTCTTGACTTGGGCAAGCAATTGTTGATTAACTGGTGATTTCTCTGCTGAAATAACAAATCTTGGCACTTCTGCCAACGCGACGTTTGCTTTCTCTCCTTCAGAATCACTAGGTATTTCAGCAGCCTTTACACTAGCTGAAATAAATACTATCATTCCCACAACCGCTGGAGTTAATGCCAAAGTTTTCCACATTAGCTGAGACATTTTTTCTGTTTTCCTCTCCAATAAATCCCTGATTTAATAGCTGCGAATAAGACAAAAAAGGTAAAAAATCACCTAAACTAGTGATTTTAATTTAATAGTTGACAACTGCCAATAAAAATTAAAACTCCATTTTAGGAACTGCGAGCAGACATCTATTTAGGTTTCAGATAAACCAATTTGCCTAAATGCAACCATTAGCAAGGTATAGAAAATATTCATTCGTTTAGGTTAGCAGAGTATATCAAATTACACCACTTTTTTTGTGCATAAATTTCATATTTTTTATGCTCAAATTGATTTGAGTATTTCTGTAACAAATAATACGGAAAATCAAATTTTGGTTGTAAAAACTTAAGTCAACCTCTAATTTCCTCCCTTAGTTATAGACTGAAATCTATCTCAGGGTAGACTTAAGCCCAATAAGAATACTCATCAGTATTTTTACTGTTTGTGTTTGCACTTCACGACTGGCAATCCATTCTTTGAGAAAGACATAACTATTAGCTACTTTAGGAACTATAGCAGTCTGCTTTGATTTTTGAACTATATGTAGGGTGGGCAATGCCCACCAAAACCAGGATCTGGTGCAGGGCTGTTTCGTTCCCTCTCAAACAGGATTTGTCAAGATGGTTAGCGATAAAAATCATAAGTATGGGTAACGATGAAACAGAATATTCAGCACATAAATAACAGTACGATTGTCTATTTTCTCGATACCCAGGTAGCAAAATCATCAATTTTATTTTGCTAGAACCCTTGATTTTTCAAGCTTCTTAGGGAATGAAACAGCCCTGGGATCTGGTGGGCATTGCCCACCCTGCGGGTACTACACTTAGGTTTGTTCAAAAATCAAATATGATTCCTATAGTTATTTACGCGACGATGCCGTTAGCTTTCATACTATTTCTAGACTTCAGCTTTTTATTATTGACCTTAATCTGTGGCAAGTCTTTTTTATCTTTGTAAAAGTAACAAATTTCTACCAGGGTCGGCCATATTTCTAGAGATGCGTGAAATTGACTAATGACATCATCAATAATTCTAGAGACATTTTGCTGAAAAAAGTCAGGTTCAAATCCATAAAATACCCTCCATAGGTTAGCAGCAAATAATTGCAGAGAATGTTTACGTTCTTCATTTTGGGTAGATAAGGATGCTTTAACTACCTCAGCATGGAGATCAGAGATTTTTTCTAGAATTTCCTCTGAGTCCTGTAATGTGACTTCGCCAGAGTAATGAAATTTGATACCTAGATCATTCAGTTCATAAACACTACTTTTAATTTTCTTTTTCAGTAGACTACAGATTTCCTCATTAAACATTTCACTAGCAAGAGGATTACGCATGTAATTATTGCGAATATGGTTTTGCACAGCATCAACATGTGCAGCCACAACACCTGGTTGCTGTATCCAGAGTCTGTAAATATAATCTTCAAACCTGAGTCTGGTAGGAAAAAAAGGTGGTAGTCCTAGCTGATTATCGTATCCAGCAACACCACAATCCATTCTCCAGTTTTTATTAGTAACTACAGGTCTAAAATTAGTCAGAATATAAAAATCATTCAGGTCATTTGGGTCAATTTGATTGTCATCGTTGAGATACATATGCACAAAATCAAGTGTATCGATATCGTTGGTTCCTGTCCGGAATGTCTGGGCTATCTTGACGACAGCATCATCAGATACCTCACCTTGTCGCAATAAAAGGCTATTTTCTCGAAAGTAACCTTTTGTGGTGTTAGTTTCTAAATCCATTGCCGTATCAACTACTAATTCTCCAGTCTCGAAGTTTTCTGGTATATTGCTAACTTTTTCACCGAGAACATCTTCAAAAGCAGTGAGTAAGTCAAAAGACTTATGGACAAAGCCACTTTCTTGGCTGGATTTTATCAGTTTACCTCGACATATTTCATTTGCTAATAAAGACTCTCGACTGGTTTCTATTAATGCATCAGGGCGCATATCATCATCTGCGCTAACCATTAAATGTCCGAGGGTATACATTAGTGTAAAGTTGCGATTCCCTCCATAACTAGGTCTAAACAAGTTTTTGACCAGTGATTCTAGCTTGCGATCGCGCAGTCTTTCGTTTAAAAATGTAATAAATTGGTCTTTCTCGTAGGGACCAACATAAAACACGTCATTGACCGTCTTAGTCTGCTCTAGAAGTGGGTAGTATTTCTCATAGTTAGCTACGCTAGAATCATCAAAAACGATAATTTTTAGAGCATGTCCATTTGCCCAAAAATTATCATCATATCTTTCGATTGTCTGTGCTACATCTCTGAGTCGATGGGTGGGAATTACAAAAACAGTCTCTTTCTGTCTCATACAATGTGTTCAGTTTGCTCAAATAAGTTTATAAATTAGGTCAGTCAATTTCTAGGTTCTTTTTACTAGCTTTCAACTGCTTCCAAAGTGCGCGGATTTGACTATAGGCTTCTTCCGGTGAGAGTTTTCCGCCTGTTTCTAAACCAGTGATATAACCAACTTTTTGAGAAAATTCTTGGAGGTTTGCATTAAAAACTAAATTCTCTGGTGTCACTTGACCGTGATAGCAACTATGAGGATAGAGAAATTGGTTTTTATCAGTTTGATTGAGTCTTATCATTTCATTTGTTGACATGCTTTTTCAGCAAGCATTTCAAATTTTATATGTAGGCTTGTCACAGCGATCGGATGTCATCCCGTTTGGTAGTATAGTTTTGCAGAGAATAACCGAATGACTATCCTGAATATTATTAACTTTGGCAGCTTTTTCCAGATTTGCATGACTGAGATTAGCATTTCTAAAGACGGCTCTTTCCCAGTTAGATGCTGCTAAATTCGCACCCTGGAAATTGGTGTCAACTAGCAAAGTATTTTTCAGGGTTGCGCCAGTCAAATCTGCTCCCTGCAAGTTGGCAGAGCGGAGGTCTGTCCACTCTAAATTTGCATAGCGTAAATTAGCATTTTTGAGGTTAGCTCCCTGAAGGTCTGTTGAACGCAGATCGATTTTTTCTAAGTTTATTCCTGCTAAATTAACTCCTGCTAAATTACAGCCTACACATTTCCTTGTGATTAAAAGCTGTTCAATCTTCCGCTGTTGCAGAAAGTTATTACCTTGAGAAATCAGATATGGAGTCAGGGAAAAAATTACAAAAATCAAGGGACGCAAGTAGGTAATCATTTGTAAATTCTCAAGTATCCTCTGAGGATATACTTTGATGTCAGCAAAAGGTTTAATTATTGCAGGTGGGAATTGGTGAGTGTGTTTGCATCTATTAAATTGTCAGTATTGCTGAGTATATCCCGTTCTGCCAATAAACAATTATTAGGTGAATAGTACAGAGGATGGGTTTTCTTGAGAGTGACTTTGAGAGTAGGAATCATCATAGGATTTATCGCGATCGCTAGGATATAATCTCCAGAATAGATAGTAGGATTATCTTTGCCTAAAATCACATTACCGTCTCTGGAAACCCCTAATAAATGACATTTTTCAGGCAACTTAATTTCTGCTAGATTATTACCGCAATAGATACTGTTTGGTTGAATGAAAACACTGAGTAGGTTTGGCTCAGTAAATTTTTGATATTCAAACAAAGAATTATCGTACATCTTGATTTTTTAACCTAATGTCAGGATTAAGTGATTATTCAGAAGGGTTATTTACTAATAAGTATATTTTTAATTATTGGCAAAAGCTATGTATAAGTTAGTATATATATGTGCTTTTGAAACTGGAATATCTATATTTCCAGATATATATTTGCTGTTTTCAATGGTGTGGGAAATGTCGCTACACATAAGATTAAGTTGTGGTTAACTTGCAAAATGCAAATTAATGTGCTATTCAAAAATAGTACCAGTTGCTTTTGAGATATTTCTGCCACTGTTACCTACGGTACGTCGGATACCACCACGTTCCTTGTGGAACCAAAACATTTCCTGAACATCAGTCAATACGCTGTTGTTCGTCAGGACAGTAAACGCTTTTCGTCTCGATACCAAGACGGCAGAGGAATAGAAAGATGTTGATAATAGCCACAGAATGAAAGTCAAACAAATAATTTTTTTGAGCTTTCCCTGTGGATTCATTAGAGTTTGTCTAGGTGAAAAATCACAACGAATAAATGAATGCATCAGAGTCATGAAATTCTTTCTATACCGTGTAATTAATGCAGTAGTTTTTCGTTATGTCCGATATTCATAAATTTCTGAAAAGTTCTTGACATTTCAACCTTCAAGCTGGTACGAATCGAGTCTGATTCCACTACCAAAGCTAGACAAGCAATTGTCAAAGCGATCGCAGTGACAATTATCTGGTGCATCTTGTTGAGTTTGTGTCTAGCCTTCCCCTCAACTGCAGTCGATTTTGTCTCTTGCACAGGAAGCGTAGCCACTGCAGCTAGACGCTGTCCTAAAAACGCCGCTACTTTTTGCGCTAGTTCTGCACCTTCAGTTTTAGCAGGTAAGTAATGCCAAGTTTTTGTTTTAGGGTCAAAGATAGTCACAGATGCGACAGAACTATCTTTGATAGATGTTACAGAAGCCAGCAAATTTGCTTCACGTCCCAACCCGAAGTCAGGAGTCTCAAAATTGTCCTCATCTATGTCTGTGTTTGCAGAAAGTGTTAATGCAGCACCAAAAAGTTTTGGTAAATTATTCAAATCTATCAGTGCCTCTGCTGCAAAGTGATAGCGTAGTTTAGTTGCTGGTTGCACCAACTTGCAGAGAATCCTCTCTAAAGATGGACTTATTGGCTCAACTAAATGCGATCGCCATATCCAGACATTCTCACTGCAATCATATAGGTCAAAGGGTGACATCTGGGTAAGCAAATGTAGGCAAGTGACACCCAAGCTATAAAGGTCGCTAGCAAATACAGCTTTGCCTCGAACCTGCTCAGGTGCAGCATATTCGGCACTACCAATCATGGTTCCGGTTTCCCCACTCTGCCAGTTATATTTAGCAGCCCCAAAATCTACTAAAAATAATTGGCGGTCTTTTCGGCGACGAATAATATTAGCAGGTTTGATATCTCGGTGAATCACTTGATGAGTGTGAATAAACTGCAATAAAGGCAACAAATCACCAAGCAACTGCCGAATTTCTGCTTCATTAAATGCTCCAGCTTCAGCTAATTCCTGTGCTAAATTTTGCCCGTCTACCCATTCTTGGACTAAATACTGCTCACCTGACTGTTCAAAAGTATCTAGTAATTGAGGAATTTGGGAATACTTACCGAGTTCTGCTAACCGCAGAGATTCTTGCTGAAATAGTTCTAAAGCTGTTTGGTTATGGTAGTCAGTCTGACGCTGTGGCAAAAATTGTTTGATGACACACAGGTGAGAATTTGAATACTCAAAAGATTGCCTATTTTGCAGACATTTCTCGTCAATAGCGAGAAATGTTTTCCCAAAGCCTCCCTGTCCAATGGGTTTGAGGAGGCGATAGCGCTCATTGAGTAAGATATCTGACTGACCAGATCCAGGATTGCTATTTTCTTCGTTAAAACAAATAAATGGTTTGATTTCTTCTGGTGTACTCATCAGAATTAGTCTGATTTAACTTGTAGACTTTAATGCATCCAAAGCGAGATTTAATTTCAAGACGTTAACTCCAGGTTCTCCAAAAATACCCAAAAAGCGACCATCGGTATTTTGAGTAATCAAAGTTTCCAAATCATTAGGCTGAATTCTCCGCGCCTTAGCCACGCGGGCAATTTGTGCCTTGGCAGCTTCAGGGGTAATGTGGGGGTCAAGGCTAGAACCAGAGGTGTAAACTAAATCGGCTGTCGGCTGCACACCTGCTGTTTTTAAGCGAGTTAGGTCGCCTTCAACCCGTTTTTTGGGGTCGGGGTCATCTTTGCCTCTGATGCGTTCCAGCAATGCGATATTACTAGGAGCCAAGTTGCTGGCACCAGAAACCCCAGTTTGCAAGACTCCAGCGTCATCTTTTTTCGGATCAGCCGTACTGTAGCTGCTGGTGCTGGGACGGCTATTAAAATATTTGTCTGAAGTAAATGGCTGACCAATTAAGGCCGAACCCACAACTTGACCTTGAGCATTTTTAATGAGACTGCCATTAGCCTGAAATGGCATGACAATCTGCCCAAAAGCCACGATCGCCAAAGGATAAATAATCGCTCCAATTACCCAAAGCACCAAAGTAGAACGTATAGCTCTGTTGGCTTCTCTTGCAAAACTCATTAGAATTTCTCCGGTACAAACATGACAAAAAATAAATAAATAGCCAGTCCCAGTGTCACCAGTCCTAAAATTCCCAAAGCCCAAGATTGAGAGCGGGATAGCTGTTCATCTGTGGCAGCATAAACAACAGGTGCAACCACGAGGTTGAAACACATTGCTAAAAATAGATATAGCGGCAGCTTTTGACGACGCCATTGCCGCCAGATTTCGGTTATTTCTTCTAGTATTGGTGATGATTTGAGTGCTAAAGTTCGGATTTGAACAGGTTTCATAACAGTTATGAGTAGTCGAGAATTAAGACAAAGGTAAGATAACATCAATGATTTTGATGGCGATGAAAGGAGCAATAATCCCGCCAACGCCATAAATAAAGATGTTGCGTCGTAGTAGCTGATCTGCCGTTAGTGGCAAAAATTTCACACCTTTTAATGCCAAAGGAATCAGCGCGGGGATAATCAAAGCATTATAGATTAATGCCGAGATAATGGCAGACTGGGCACTTTTCAGCCCCATAATATTCAGTGCGCCAATCCCCGCCGCTCCAAAGATGGTGGGAATGATGGCAAAATACTTAGCAATGTCGTTGGCGATCGAAAATGTTGTTAATGCCCCACGGGTGATCAGCAGCTGTTTACCAATGGTGACTAAGTCAATCAGTTTAGTGGGGTCAGAGTCTAAATCCACCATGTTGGCAGCTTCTTTAGCAGCTTGCGTCCCTGAGTTCATCGCCACGCCGACATTTGCTTGAGCCAAGGCTGGCGCGTCATTAGTGCCATCCCCAGTCATGGCGACCAATTTTCCTTGGGATTGTTCAGAGCGAATCACCGCAATCTTATCTTCTGGAGTCGCTTCGGCAATGAAATCATCAACTCCAGCTTCTTGAGCAATCACTGAAGCCGTAATCCGATTATCACCAGTCAACATGATGGTGCGAACACCCATCCGACGGAGTTGGTCAAACCTTTCCCGCAATCCAGGTTTCACAATATCCTTAAGATAGATAACGCCATAAATCTGGTCGTCTTGACAGACCGCTAAGGGTGTACCTCCTAATCGAGAAACTCGCTCATAGGCTGCATCTACATCATTAGGAACATTGCCTCCACGAGAACGGACAAACCCTTTAATGGCATCGACAGCTCCTTTGCGAACTTGTTTGCCACCAGGTAAATTAGTCCCACTCATGCGGGTTTTGGCGGAAAACTCCACACCTTCTAGTTGCTTGGTGTCGAAGTCTACCCCCACTTTATATGTTTCTGCTAGTCCCACAATTGACCTACCTTCTGGCGTATCGTCAAAAACGCTAGCAAGTAAGGAAATTCGCGCCACCTCTTCCACTGAATAACTATTCAAAGGAATAAACTCATCGGCCATGCGGTTACCCAAGGTGATAGTACCCGTTTTATCCAGCACCAGAGTGTTGATGTCACCGCAGGCTTCTACTGCTCGACCAGAGGTAGCGATGACGTTGAACTGAGCGACTCTATCCATCCCCGCAATGCCGATCGCACTTAGCAAACCACCGATGGTAGTGGGTATCAAAGCTACCAGTAGCGATATCAAGATGGCGACACTAGCACCAGCCCGTAAGCTGTTACCTGCTTCAGCCCCAAACACAGTACTGATAAAGCTGGCAATGTAGTTCACAAATGGAGTCATCGTTGCCACCACAATCAAGAATACCTGTGTCAGCACTGCTAGCAGCACTGTCAGGGCAATCTCGTTAGGAGTTTTACTCCGTTCTGCCCCTTCTACTAGGGAAATCATCCGGTCAATAAAGCCTTGACCGGGATTAGCGGTAATCCGAATCGTCAACTCATCGGAGAGTAGGCGGGTACCTCCGGTGACAGAACTAGCGATATCTGTACCTGGTTGTTTGAGTACAGGGGCAGATTCTCCAGTAATCGCCGACTCATCCACGGAGCCAATGCCCTGTATGACTTCACCATCAGCAGGAACCATATCACCGGCAATTACTTTCACTAAATCGCCCCGTCGCAGTTCTGTGGAATTGACTTTCTCAATCACACCATCAGGCATGATTTTCCGGGCAACGGTATCAGATCGCGTGGCTCTCAGAGCGTCCGCTTGGGCTTTACCACGTCCTTCAGCTACAGCTTCGGCAAAGTTCGCAAAGACGAGGGTGAAAAATAAAATTAGGGTAATTAACCCGTTTAACAAGCGTTGCTGGTTGACATCTGCTTGGATTGTGCCAAACAAATTTGGGTCAAGGGTGACAAGAAATGTGACAATTGTCCCCACCCAAACAACAAACATCACCGGATTTTTGACAGTAATTCGTGGATCAAGCTTGAGAAATGACTCACGAATTGCTCTTTGATACAGTCCCCGCATGTCTGCCTTAGGGGTATGTTTGCGCGAGTCACGGGTTCCTTGGGTCATACGGGGAGACGATGATGGATCAAGATTAGCTGTCATAGATTAAATTTGGGGATTAGGGAATGGGGAATTAGGGAATGGGGTACAAGGCCTCTACTAAATATCAAAGTTCAAAACCTCAGCGCCCCTCTGCGCTTCCCTCAGCGCCCCTCTGCGTTTCAAATAAAACCCTCTTATTTCGGTTACCCAATGCCTTTAGCAATCCAGAAAGCTTCACCAATGGGACCCAAAGCCAGCACTGGGAGAAATGTCAGTGCGCCTAGGATTAAAATCACGCCTGCGGTGACACCTGTAAATAGTCCGGTATTGGTTCTTAATGTCCCACTTGTTAAAGGCACAAGTTGTTTACGAGACATGCTGTCACAAAGTAGCAGCAGACCAAAAATGGGGATATAGCGACCTGCTAGTAAGCTGAAACAGGTACTCAAGTTCCACCACAGGGCGGTGACAGTTGTTTTTGCGCCTGTGGCGATCGCTAGTGGTGATGGTTGGGAATCGCCCAAACCTTCAAACCCAGAGCCATTATTAGCAGCAGCCGAGGCGTATTCATAAATCACTTGGGAAAAGCCGTGGAAGCCAGGATTACTAATCCCTGCCAGCTGTTCCGGGAATGCTAGGGTGATACCTGCGGGAATTAAAATAGCGATCGGGTGAACCATCAAAATCAAGAAACTGGCTAGCACTACCTCGCGCTTTTCAATCTTGCGTCCCAAAAATTCTGGTGTGCGTCCTACCATTAAGCCTGTAGCGAATACTGCCAGAATCAAGTAGGCAAATAAGTAAGCTGTTCCTGTCCCCTGTCCACCCCAGATAATTTGCAAAAACATATTAGAAAGGGTGACAAAACCGCCGTTAGGCATGAAGGAATCGTGCAAGCTGTTGACAGCACCGCACATCGTACCAGTGGTGCTGACTGCGAATAGTATGGACTGTGCCCAACCAAACCGGACTTCCTTACCCTCTAGATTTGGTTGCTGACTGCCCAAAAGTGTATTGACAGCGGGATTGCCGTTGTATTCGCCGATCGCCGTGACTATGAGAAATCCTAGATAAATCACACCAACCATACCGTAGACTAGCCAAGCTTGTTTGGTGTCGTTGGCAAACACACCGTATGTATAGATCAAGGCTGTAGGAATCGATAGCATGGCCACAATCTGAATCAAATTAGAAAATCCGCTGGGATTCTCAAAGGGGTGTGCAGAGTTGATGGCGAAGAAGCCGCCGCCGTTCTCACCTAGCTGTTTGATAATTTCAAAGTGGGCAACCGGGCCACGGGCGATCGCCTGACTGATGTTAGGGTCTTCTAAGGTGGGAAATACAGCGGGCCCTGCTAATGTTTCGGGAACGCCTGATGCAATGAGAGCGATCGCCCCCACAATACAAATAGGCAATAAAATTCTGGTGATTGAGCGAATTAGGTCTACATAGAAGTTGCCTAATGGTCTACCTGTTAACCCCCGAATAAAGGCAATCCCTACCGCTATACCCGTGGCTGCTGAAGTGAACATATGATATCCCAGTCCCCACATTTGACTGGCATAGCTCATATAAGTTTCACCAGAATAGTGCTGCTGATTTGTATTAGTAATAAAAGAAATTGTGGTGTGCAGTGCTGTGTCCCATGTAGGCGCACCTATTTTTGTCGGGTTGAGGGGCAGCCATCCCTGACTCATAATAATGAGAAATATCAGCAATCCCATCGCTATATTGCTATATAGAATTGCCCGTGCATATTGCCAACCCGTCATGTTTTCTTTGGTTTTCACACCAACTAACGAATAAAGTACTCGTTCAACCGGGTTCAAAATTAAATCGAGAACCGTACTTTGCTCCAGAAAAACACGGGCTATATATTTACCAAAAAAAGGAGTAATTGCTACCACAATTAGTAGCGTTAATGCAATTTGAATCCATCCTTGTAACATGAGTTAATCTAACCCCGACATCAGTAAACTAGTACCATCAATAGTTTTGAAATACACGTAGTAGAACTGACTGTTGACGGTTATCAGTCATCAGTCTCAGTCATCAGGTAAATGTACAAGTTAAATGCGTAACAGCTTATTAAGTTCTTTACAAATTAATCATGAGGTTATTTTGCTCAAAAAACAAGGTATAAAGTGATATTTTAACCTCGTCTACTAAGATATATATACTTACATCAATAGAATAATTGAGAGCGTTTATAAACATCTATATCTACAGATATAGAGAACTCCTATTTGAGTTTTGAAAAAGCTCACTACACCTCTGCCGCCATTCTTACAAGAGTACCTATTACCTATTTCCTATAGGAATCTGGCTTGATTCCTGAAAAAATCTAAGTATCTGTAGGGCGCTTTATCATGGTTTTTTCAGGCAATGCCTAGGCTGTTGACTTTGATGGAATTTCCCGGTTTTTGGTTCACGCTACTTTTCTTTTGTGTCATTGCGTAGGCGAAGCCTTCCTGTAGGGTACGGAGCGTTCGACGAAGTCGTTCTCGTACCCCGTAGGGGATCTTGCTACGCGTAGCGTCTCCGTCAGGAGAAGAGTAGCAATGACTAGACATATTTTGCCTGATTTTTTAATTGCTAAAAAGGCACAGAGTCAACACCCTAGGCTATGGCCTGCCTACATACTATTTCAAAAATCAAATACTAGTCCTATATTGCCTATTGCCTGCTTACGCAAACCATTATTCCAGGCATAAATAAAAAAGGTTTGGCTCATCACCAAACCTCTATATAAATCCAGTGCATAACAACATCCCGAATTAATTTACCTTTTATTTTTTAGATTGGTCATCTTCCTAAAGGATGTGTCCAAATCTGCTAAAACCTGATAGGACGTTAACCAGAATTACCCAGTCAATATTTAGACGATGCCAAGCTAAAATGCCAGCGCCTATTTCCCTAAATATAAACAATATTTATATGATATGGAAGTTGTCAATACAGGCAAATTAACAATTAAAAATTCACAACAGTATCTAAAATAAAGGACGGGTTTTACCCCGTCCCATAGCTTGAAAGTGGCAATACACCCTGGACTCTGGAAAAAATACACAAATAAAATTCAATAGGTTGTGAGGATTACCAAGTAAACAAACATAAGGAACGGTTATGTATTCCGTGTTCAATGTTGTAACTAAAGTTAATCCTAGCAATTCTTATCAAGATATCACAGCCAGATTTTCATAAGTTGCCAAAATGCCGAATAGTTAAAAACAAAAAAGACGGGTAAAATCCCGTCTTTCGTATGACCAGTAAAAACATCTTAGTAATGTCTGCAATATATCAACCTACTCTGATAGCAAGTTGCCAAAATGCCAAATAGTCAAAAATCAAACAGATGGATTGACTTTAATTACGCAAAAACAAACTGGCTAGAACTATTCAGATTTAAGCTGCTGGCTTGAATATCATTGAGAACTGCCAAAGTTTTACCGTTAAAAGCAATATCAGTATTGTCGCCTACCTGATTTAATTTGAGAGTAGATGCAGAAATACCTAAACTCTTGCTACCCAAGAAACCAATGACATCAATACCAATCTGGAAGTCAACGATAGTGTTAGCAGTAGCAGGTAGTTCGGTGCTGACAATCCAGAATTGGTCAGCGCCAGCATCACCAACAATCAAATTACCACCACCAGATTGTACATAGAATTTGTCGTTACCATTACCACCACTAGCGCGGTCATCTTTACCCAAGTAGAAGATGTCGTCACCGTCGCCACCAGACAGGCGATTACCACCCTGAGCATCAGTAGCATCAAAGATGTCATCTCCAGAACCACCGAAAGCTCTATCTTTGCGACTGACATAGATGATGTCATCACCGCTACCTGTGTTGATGCGGTTTTGACGAGCATTGTTGTAGAAACTCAAATCGACTTCGTCATTACCTGCGCCTGTGAATACGGTGTCATGAACACCACCTAAATCTACACCTGCGATTAAAGTTTCACCAGCAACAGTTCCAGAAACCAATTTTCCTTGGTCTGCTTCTGTGATTGAAGCCAGCATGGTTTGGTAAATGTGGGTTTGATCGTTTAAACCCTGAATTCCGGGAATTTGATAACCATAGGCTTCATAGCCTTTACCAACTAAGCTATCTAACACTTCCGAACCAGCGCCTTGGTAGTAAACAGGTACTGGACGGTTGGAATGGCTTCCCCAACCATACTTGACATTGGGGTCTGACCCCCAGTAATGTCCTACTTCTGATGATTTGTCGAGGTCGGTTAAGGCCTGAGCGCCTTTAGTTTGTAATAAAGTAGGAAATTCAGGGTTCAGGGTGAGGTAGTGGTCATGGTCAGCAGTAACGATGAGGAGGTTTTCTTCCCATCCACCATTTTTGTTGATCCAGTCAATGACAGACCCGACTGATTTGTCGAAGTCCAACGTGGTACCGATGAGGTTGTCTATGTTGTCATCATGAGCAGACCAGTCAATGTCTCCACCTTCAATCATTAACCAGAAACCGTCAGGGTCTTTACCCAGTACATTTAATGCAGCCTTTGTGAGGTCATTCAGGGTGGGGTTTTGGTTGCGTTCTGTGGCGATAAATTGAGCATCTGTTTCACCAGGCTTTAAGGGACGCTTGGTGTCTACTTTGGCGTTGTCTCCTTGGTTAGCGAAAACGCTAAACATGTCCAGACCCGTGGTGCTGTAATCGCCGTTAGCAGAACTTACGGGTAAGTTACCATTTTGACCACGAGCGCCGTAAAGACCGAGGAGGCGATCGCCTTTTTCTGGATCAAGCGTCGCTGCAGTGTCAGCTAGTTTCTGCGCTGCGTCTTGTCCCCGTTCTAAAAAGGTGTAATCGTAGCGGTTGGTGGTTGGTTTAGTGCTGAGTTCTTTGTAGGTATCTTTACCAATAAATTCATTGCTTGTATTTGGCTCAACCCCTACTGGTAATGGATCTCCAGGTGTAGAAAGTGGGTGTCCACCACCAAGTATGACTGTCGGTTGATAAACCCGCAGTTCCTGTTGGAGAATGTTATCGAGTGAAGGAAAGTCAGCATCATATTTGTTGCGACGATTAACGTTAGCCGCAGCTGCACCCGGGGTAGCGTGGTCGATGGGAACTGAACTGACTAAACCAGTAGATTTACCGATACCAGTCGCAGTTGCTAAAATCGATTCTAGGGGGTCTTCAAAAATATCTACGCCGATAGCGTTGTTGTAGCTCTTGACTCCGGTGTACAGAGTTGTTGCGGTGTTTGCAGAGTCTGGATAGCTGTTCTTGATGTATTCACGGTCAGTACCAGGTGTCCAAGGGTTAATACCACCCTTAATAGGGTCATAACCTACTAAGTTACCAACAGCACCATCACTGACTTTTGCGCCACCACTGGCGGTAGTACCTGGGTTAAAAGCTGGATTAAATTGGAAACCAGCGCGAACTGGGCTTTCTCCGGTATCGGGATCTGTACCATCAAGGGCTGAGTTACCAGTACTAAACACTCCGTTGCTATCGGCGATCGTTGTCCCGTATGTGGTTACTAAACCGTAGCCTGTGAGGGTTTGAAAGTTAAGTCCGGTTCCCTCACCTTTTGTGTAAAAGTCATTCAGAGTTG
The DNA here is from genome assembly GCF_000316575.1 of Calothrix sp. PCC 7507. Lineage (GTDB taxonomy): Bacteria > Cyanobacteriota > Cyanobacteriia > Cyanobacteriales > Nostocaceae > Fortiea. The sequence continues at coordinate 1,681,924 of NC_019682.1, forward strand.
CGCCTGTTTTACCATCTTGAATTTGCTTGTAGATAGCAGCAGTGCGAGCCATTTCCCAGCCCATACCATCGCCAATCATGATGATCACGTTCTTAGCCATGAAAGGTAGTCTCCCTATATTTAACTGCTGAGATATTTTGAAAGCCAGTGGATGGAAAAAAATTACTACGGCGAGAACAAAACTAATAATTTTTAGGTACAAAATCATGATTAGTCTGTAAGTTAATTGACGAGTAATTGTAGGTTAATTAACAGGCTTAAACAATTACTACAAATCACATCTCACCCTAAAAATTAGGCATCACAACTGGCAACAAAAATCACTTGTCAGTTACATAGATATATGGCAAAAGTTGTGAAAAAATTGTGGTGTGGTTAAGAAGTCATATTATCGCTAGCTTTTTTCATTATTTGCGATCGCACTAAAATTAAAGCTAATTTTTTTAAATATAAATTTAAGTTAGCCTTAAACTTAAAATAAACTTGAGAGAAATCTATTAGCTTAAAACCAGCATCCTGCATAAAATTTGGGCATTGGGCAATGCTGAAAAATGGCTGATTTACAATATTTTACATAATTTGCTGAATCTCTCTCTACTCTACTTAGCTCAATGAACGAAAATGATTCTTATTAATGTTAGGATTTGTGGATATAGCGATTCCCACATTGGTGAGGTACAGACAAAAATAATTAACCGCTGATAGAAGAGGATGGACGCGGATAAACGCAGATAAATTTGTACCTCACCAGACTAGAAAATGCTATAAATAGGGCTTGCTGAAAAAATGCCAACAAGTTGCGCTCTTTGGATATCAGGCCTGAGAAAGATATTCAGGTGCAAGAAAAAGGGCGAGAATAATCCAAAAGGCTTGCATCTTCGTGACCAGTAGCACCACTGATGTCATTAGTAACTATGCACCGATAGGTATCCGTGAAGAATCTCCCACTGTAGAAGCGATTTTAGAAGCAGTAGACAGTAAGCTAGACAATAAACTAGCCGAACTAGAGGAACTGGAAGCTATCCGCGATCGCATCCTGAAGAACTGGCGCACAGCAAAGGCTCCTGAGAAAAGGGAACGGATTAAGGAAGCATTGGACAGGTTTATTGAGGCATTAGAAGATGACGCAAGCATTACAAAAAATAGTTACATTCGATGAATTTTTACAATTTTTAGAATCGCAACCAGAAAATATTCGTTACGAATTGCACGATGGAGATATTATTCAAATGCCTCCACCATCAGGGAAGCACGAGTTAATTGTGGCTTTTTTAACAGCACTATTAGGTTATGAATGCCTACGACTAAAACTTTTTTACGGTATACCAAAAACCGCTACAGTGAAGCCAGAAAATAAAACCTCAGGGTACTTTCCAGATGTTTTATTAATGAATTTTTCCAACTTGGACAATGAAGCACTATGGGAAAAACAATCAATCCTTAGTAAACCAGAATCAATACCATTGGTGATTGAAGTCGTTAGCACTAATTGGAGAGATGATTATCACAAAAAGTTTGCTGATTACGAAGAGATGGGTATTCAAGAATATTGGATTGTAGATTATGCCGCTTTGGGTAGCAAAGAGTTGATCGGCGATCCTAAACAGCCGACAATCACAATTTACTTTTTAAGTGATGAAGGTGAATATAGGGGAAAACAATTTAGAGGAACCGAGCGCATACAATCCCCTACATTTCCAGATTTGAATCTGACTGTAGAACAAATTTTTTCAGCCCGTTACCAACTTTAATTTGGGGAAAAAGAGGTTCTGGTGAAGCAAATAGTACAGAATTAGTACAAGCCTTGGGCGCTAGGCATTGGTGACAAATTAAGGAAAAGGGAAAATTGTCAAGGGTAGTATTTGCAGAGGTCAAAATGGAATTAAGTTACAAATTTGGGCAACTTGGTTATTTTATGCTGTTTTAGTAGATTTAGGAGATATGTTGCAGCGGGATTTCAATCCAGAATTCTGTGCCTAAACCTGGCTGTGAATCGCATCTAAAAATGCCACCATGTTTATCTACAACAATTTTGTAACTAATTGACAATCCTAAGCCAGTGCCTTTACCTACTGGCTTAGTAGTGAAAAATGGATCGCAGATTCTTGTTCTGAGAGCTTCCGGAATTCCTGGGCCATTGTCTGCAATGCGAATCACGACACTTTTAACATTACCCCTCATTTCTGTGAGGCTAGTAGTGATGGTAATTTGATGAGTATGAGCTTCTGAGTTAGATCCCTTGTAATCTTCTAAAGCATCGATCGCATTACTTAACACATTCATAAATACCTGATTCATCTGTCCGGCATAGCACTCTATCAATGGTAAGTCGCCGTAATTCTTAATGAGCTTGATTTCTGGACTTTCTGGTCTAGCTTTCAGGCGATGCTGCAAAATCAGTAGGGTACTATCAATTCCCTCATGAATATTCACAGCTTTCATTTCAGCCTCATCAAGGCGAGAAAAATTCCGTAAACCCAAGACAATCTGACGAATGCGATCGATCCCTATCTTCATCGAAGCTAGAGTTTTAGGCAAATCCTCAGTGATAAATTCTAAATCAATCTCTTCTGCCCGCTGTCCAATCTCAGGGCTACTACTGGGAAAATGCTGCTGATAAAGTTCCAGCATACTGAGTAAATCTTCAGCATATTCATTCACATGGGTGAGATTGCCGTAAATGAAGTTGACTGGGTTGTTAATTTCGTGGGCAACACCCGCCACCAGTTGTCCCAAAGAAGACATTTTCTCAGTTTGGATGAGTTGAGTTTGGGCTTCTTGTAGATCGTGTATGGCTTGAGATAGCTTTTCTGTCTGCTGCTGAGTTTGCAAGAGTAAGTTAACTTGCTGGAGTGCTACCCCAAGTTGATTGGCAATTTGAGCTAAAAACTGAATTTCTGAAGTTTCCCAGCGGCGGGGTGCAGAGTTTTGATAAGCTGCTAGCAAGCCCCAGAGCTTTTGTCCAATAAAAATTGGCGCGATCGCATATGCTTTAACTTGAAATTGCTCCAGAATCTCAATATGACACTTAGAGTGACCAGCCTGATGGATTTCATCTACTGCAAAAGTCTCATTGTGGCGATATCGGCCACCTTGGGTTTCTTGCAAATAAGTATCTTGCCAAATTGTGTTGCTCTCTGGACTTACCAGCTTGATCCAACCCTCATTAACAAACTCGGCAATAAACTCACCACTCCAATCTGGGTGAAACTTGTAAACAGCCACACGATCTGCTTGCAGGGATTTACAAATTTCCCGAGTAGTTGTTTGGAAAATTGCACCTAAGTCGAGAGATTCGCGAATTTTGGTGACAACTTCAAATAATACCCGTTGTTGGTCGGCTGCTCGTTGTAAGTCTAACGCTTGCTGCCGTGTTTGTGTGAGTAATTCAGCTTGCTGGAGTGCTACCCCAAGTTGGGCGGCAATCTGACTGATAAAGTTAACTTCTGAGTTTTGCCATTGACGGGTGCCAGAATGTTGATAAGTACATAGCAAACCCCAAAGTTTTTGTCCCAGGAAAATTGGCGCAAGTACAAAAGCGGAAATTTGATACTCCTCTAGATTGTCGATATGACACTGAGTAAAGCCCATCTTATAGATGTCATCCACCGCAAATGTTTCGTTGTGGCGGTAGCGTCCTCCCTGGGTGTCTTGTAAATAAGTGTCATTCCAGACTGTATTCACTTTCAACTTAGACGCATTTGACCAGTACGGACTAGCCACTTCAAAATCACCGACAAATTCGCCACCCCAATCAGCATCAAAGCGATAAATAGAAACGCGATCGGCTTTGATTAGTTGACAAACTTCTTGAGTAGTTATTTGAAAAATAGTTTTAGTATCCAGAGACTCGCGAATTTTAGCAATAACTCCGAACACAGCCTGTTGTTGTTCGGCTGTCCTTTGCATTTCAGTTGTGCGGTTTTTAACTTGTTTTTCTAAATTGCTATTAAAGGTTTGTAATTGTTGGTAAAGTTCATATTGTTGAATGGCTGAGGCGAAATGCTTACCAATTTCTCGGGACATTTCTATCTCTTCATCTGTCCATTTTTGGACTTGTGCTGTTTTCGTTTCGCGCCATAGCTCAAACGATTGACGAGGATAGAGTTGCCTTTGATCACTATCAAATCGACCTGCCCACAGGGTTTCCGTGTCTATTCCATTACGGAAAATACTTAAATAACCCACTAACTCCTGGCGGTACTGCAGGGGAATCATTAAAATGCAGCGAATCTTAGTTGCTTCAAAAGCAACTTGCACAGTTCGCATATTAGAAGTTTGATAGATATCTGAAATTGCCCAAACATCATATTCACCAGATTGATAATGTTCTTGCCAGACATTAGACTGCTCTATGAGGGGATAGATGGTTTGTTCTGCCACCGTAGGTTGATGTCCGCAAGTATAAAGCCTGATACAATCACTTCCGGGAATTAAACATTTTACTAAGCTTTTAAAGGTACTATTTTGAAAATTAAAAGCATTATGCCGAATACAAAGCCTACCACCTGAACCACCAAAGGCAGCAACAGTTGCTTCTAAAGCTGGCTGTAGGACAATTGTCGGTAACGCATGGAGGAGAGTAGCAATGCGGTTAATTGTAGCTTCTCTGTTGGCTTTTTTACGGGCTTGGGTAAGCAGGCTACTTTGGGCGATCGCTATTGATAGTTGATCTACTACCATTTGCACTACTTCAATTTCATCCTCTAAAATCTCATGGCTTTCAGAGTGATGAGACACTAAAAGACCCCAGAGTTCTTTTTGGCATAAAATCGGTGCTACTAAAGAAGACTTAACTCCCATTGCCGTCAGGTATTCTAGATGACAAGGATCGACAGCGCGATAATGAATGTCCTCTGATAGCAGTTGTCCTGTTTCTAAGTCACGCAGGGGGCTTTGACCGATCTGCTGTGTTTCTACATTGACGACTGAACGCACTTGTGACTTGATAAATAATTCACGGGCTTGAGGCGGAATGTCATCAGCCGGAAAGTTTAGACCTAAAAGCGATGGTAGTTTATCGTTATCAATAGATTCAGTAATCACCTGACCACTACCATCAGCATGAAATTTGTAGATCATTACTCGGTCAGTTCCCAGTAGCGATCGCATCTCCGCCGTTGTTGTTGTGATTATGTCTTCCAACTCCAATGTTTGACGGATACGGTTTGTAATACGGCGTAGTAAACTTTCTTGATCCATGTTTACCCCCAAGCCTGACTTAGAAATCGGGGCCATTGCCTGTAGTTAAATAAAGTTTTCAAACAAAAATTTGAATTCGTCAAAATTTAAAATAGATAAGATATCTAAAAATATTATTAAATTTATTTAATTGGCTTGTCTTCAGTAAAACTACGGTCAAATTACTGAACATCAATAAAATTTATTTTTGTCAAAATTTACAGTCAGACATCATTAAAATTTTCGTCGTCTAAAGATACCCGATTTATTTAATAAATCAGGTATCTTCATTGATTGCGAATGATTGACGATTTCTAGATTTATTTACACATTAGCGGATCAGAAAAAATTAACCATTCACATTGTTGGCAAAACGAATTTTTAGATAATCATTTTCCATTTTTGCTCCAGAGGGTTGAAGTGCAGCTAAAGCTTGAGGTAACACTAAGTTACGGCGGTGATTACCAATAGTAATATTTAATTCATCTCCAGTTTTACTCAGATGCACCTGATTTTTAGGGATGCCAGGTAAATAAAGTTCCAAACTATACTGGTTGTTTTCTTGGACTACCCTAATAGTGGTTTCCTTGTAATAAACCTGGGTGGGATCTTCATCTTTATAAAGGGTTTCTTTCAGCCTTTCTAAAGCTGCTAATCCACACATTTCCTCAGAGAAAAGTGGCACCTCCTTCACAGGTAGAGGGTGGAAATTATCATGAATTTCTTGGCGATATTCTTGCTGATTCTCTTTCCAACGTTGGAAAAAGGGATCTTGGACTTCTGGGGGAATAATCCGATTGGCTACGACTAAATCCGTTGCCACATTATATAGACTCAAATAGGCATGAGCGCGGAGCGACTCTTTAATCACCATTTTTTCTGGATTAGTGACTAGGCGGACTGAAGTTTGAGTATTATCCGTTAATACTTTTTCCAGCGCTTCGATTTGCTCATAAAACTCATAAGGTGCGTCCATCACCTCTTTATCGGGTAACGAAAAACCCGCAATTGGTCGAAAAAGGGGTTCCACTAAAGGTCGAAGTGCTACTGAGATGTTTTGAAACGGTTTATAAAAACGGCGCATATACCAACCACCAACTTCAGGCAAACTCAGCAGTCGCAATGCTGTACCTGTAGGTGCTGAATCAATAATCAACACCTCAAACTCGCCTTCATCGTAGTGGCGTTTCATCCTTACCAGTCCAAAAATCTCATCCATGCCTGGTAAGATTGCTAATTCTTCTGCCTGTATCCCATCTAAACCCCTAGCCTGCAAAACTTGGGTAATGTAGCGTTTCACCGCACCCCAATTTCCCTCTAGTTCTTGCAGCGCATCCAGTTCTGCACCCCACAAATTTGGGCGAATCTCACGGGGTGCGTGTCCCAGTTCCAGGTCAAAGCTGTCTGCTAGGGAGTGGGCAGGGTCTGTACTTAAAACCAGTGTACGATAGCCTAGCTCTGCACAGCGAAGTCCAGTGGCAGCGGCTACTGAGGTCTTTCCCACGCCGCCTTTCCCTGTCATTAAAATTACACGCATGGACGATTCTTTCCTGTCTGAGAACTATTTACATTTGTTTACATTATCTCTATTATCAACTTCTCCTGCCTATATTGCTACCCCAATGACTGATGCCATGATGGAAAAGCTATCGAAACAGATGGGCATCAATTTGGATGAGGCGATCGCTGGACTTTTCTGGGCCATATTTGCTGCTATTAATCTGTTTCAAACTATAAGTGAATCTGCTAGTAGGTCAGCACACAACGAGAGCGAATATGTAATCAGCCTTTGAACAGAGATATGCGATCGCGACAAACATCCTTACGCTAGAGGTGAATAAATCTCATGACCCAAGCTCAAGATCACCAAGTAAATCCACAGATGCAGCAATGTATTCAAACGTGCCCAGATCGTTATTTATAAATAGGCTCTAAGGGAAATAAATGTTGCTTTAACACATCAAAGCGCGAACAATGCCAATAATCAATGTGGGAAACAATTAAACCAAGAGCGTTGAGACGTAACTCACTCCAGCCAGAGATAGAAATACGTGGTTTCCACGGTAGGGGGGTATTCCAGCTAAGTGTCCACTCAGTTTTGATTGTGTCTCCCAAAAGTTGAATGTCATGCAAGTCCATTTTGGGATTTAAAAACCAAGTCTGGATAAAATTAATGGTCTGCTTGTAACGTTCAACGCCACGAAATTTGTTCAGCGGGTCTTGAAAATAAACATCAGTTGCATAAATGCTGTAAGTCTGATTAATTGGAAATCTTTGATAGTCTTCTTTAAGAATTTCAACTATGTTATTTGGCATTTGTCATTTGGCATTTGTCAAGAGTCAAGGGTTAAGAGTTAGCCCTTTCAAGGTGGTGAAATTCGGCACGAAAATTGGTTATTTCAACCTTCAAAAAGCCCAAAATCTGAGCGGATAACTCAGGATGATCGCACTGAAACAACGAAGATACGTTGTTCACCTTGAAAGGGCTAGGGTTAAGAGTCAAGAGTCAAGAGTTATTTTTCCCTCATCTCCCTCATCCACCCAATCCCAATCCCCAATCCCCAGTCCCCAATCCCCAGTCCCCAATCCCCAATCCCCAATCCCCATAATACTAAATCTCATCCCATAAACGTTCCAATTGACGCCGCCACGCAGCCAGAACTTGTTCTTGGGCTTCTTGAGTTTGCTCCATTTCGCCTAATAACCCTTCTGTGTAAAAGCGTTCTAGGGTTTGCATTGTGTTTTGAAGAGATTGTCCTTGCTGTTTTGCGGCGACGATGATTTTCCGGATACGGCTTTCAATCATGCGATTGAAGACATCATTTAAACCTGCTTGATATAGGGATAAAAGTCGAGCGATCGCATTTGATAAATCTGCACTTACCAAAGTACTACTATTATGCTGATATACTCCCCATATTACCCCTTCATATAAAGCGTACCGTACTTCCTGAGTGTCATCAAAGTTGGCTTCGAGGAATTGCTCTAAAAATGGTTGAGCGTCTTCTATTGGCACAATTGGGAGTAAAACTCGCAGCCAAGTATTATCTTCAGCCAGCAGCACTAACAACCGAAAATCCGCAGTATCTATTTGCCACGATCCAGGAGCGATCGCACTAACGGCTTCATTCTCAAACAATTCTGTTAATGTGCTGGCAATTTCTTCAGATTTCATAAATTTTTATTTACTTCAAGCTAATGGATATTGTACAGTCATTGGTTTTATTTCTTATAAATTAAAAATACTGAACCTATTGGCCCAGGATTTTCCACATAAATTTTATTTTGATAATATAATCCTGGAGACGCACCACCATCAAATAATATGCCTTCTTTGATTTTGCCTAAACAGTTATTCAGAGCAATACCTTCGAGAACATTATCAAACATATTGGGTAATAACTCTTGATTTAGTTGTGCAAACTCAATATCTGAATTAGCTTTAACATCATTAACTAATAAAATGACGTAACCTTTATCGGTGATAGCTGCCATAGATCGGTTAGTGGCACTTTTACAAGCTAACTCTCCCAAATCTTGACAGATATCTTTAAACATACCATCACGATAAAATCTGCCATTACCCCCTACTAAATTGTAATTAAGAATTGCATTTTTTCTTCTACCAGTTTGAATAGTAGCTTGTCTATCTTTAGGTTGACCTCCTGATATACCAAAAGAAGAACGTTTGTTTTTAAAAGCTCCAGAATACTCAACGCCGCGAGATATATTTAAGCCTTGTGGTTGATCGTCAGTCCCTATATAGTCAGCATTAATAGCTACCAGGGGTTTTTGTCCGTTTAACTGAGAATTTTCTTCGGTAACGATTGTCCGAAATTGTTTTGGTACATAGTCTTTACGAAATTTACCTCGATTATCTTTGGCGTAAAGCTTATGTGACAATCCAACATTAACTTTGAAATCTAATAGATCAGATTTAGGATTAAAAATAATCACATGGTTGATGCCTTTTGTAGATTTTTTACCCTGATTATTAGTTTTAAAGAACTCAATACTGAATTGAGAATCTTTGCCTGAGCAAGTTTTAGAGGGTGCTGGCACTGATTTTGCTTGCATATCTTTACAACCCGATATCAAGCTCATGATAATTACACATAAAAAGGCTAACTTTGACATGTTTAGGTAAATTCAATAATTTTACACACACAAAAACCCGCTATAGAATTACTATAGCGGGGAAAAATTTGAGATTTCAATCTGAGTTTAATTCAAAATCTCTGTAGGCGGAATTAAGAAAGCCATTCTAAAACAGCATCTTCTTTAGTATTGGTGTTTCGGGATGGTGTCTCACGCTCAAACTTCATGTGAATTGATCGTGTTTGTTCGCCATCAGCAGCTACAGCCAAAATTGGGTAGTCAATTAAACCATCTTGGAAGGACATCTGGAAGCGGAATGTTCCGTCTGCGTTCAGCTTGATTGGACGACCGCCAATAGTCACGGTAGCATCGGGCTCGGTTGCACCATAGACAATCAATTCAGCATCAGCAACTAACCAGAACTTACGGGGACGTACAGGGACAGCGGAAGCGGAGAAGCCAGCGCCAGAGAGTCCTGCACCAGAGGCGGTTAAGCCAGATACGGTAGGTGCTGCCCACAGACCTACACCAGATGGGAAAATGTAGGAACTGAGAGCTTGTTCGGGGCGTGCAGAGCCGGGGACTTGATGTCCTGAACCGAACAGAGAACCTGCTACTCTTTGCGCTTCAGCAGATTCAGCCAAGCCAAAGATTTGATCGTAGATGGGGCTACCGTTGCTGCTACCATTGGCTGCTGTGGCAATTTTCTTGGCTGGAGGAACCAGTTCGTAGACAGTCTGTCCACGCAACTCTTCTTCAAAGTTAACGGTAACAAAGACATCTTCAATCCAGTCAGAAGGATAGACGGGAGGAATGTGTACTCGTGCGGAACGAGCTAGAACCAACCAGCGTCCGTCAAAAGCGCGGTAGCCGATGTCAATTACATAATCGCGATCGCTGACTGGAATTGGTAAATACCATTCTCTTGCCAGTTCATCAGCAGGATATTCTTGCAGGCTGTGAGAGCTTTGGTGTTCGAGATCGATATCAGTGACATCGTAAATCCGCAGGGCTAGCTGTTGTCCCCCTTGTCGCCGTAGTTCTTCTTTATGTTCGTTAGAAACATCCCAGTAAGTGTAAGCCCACTGAGGATCACGCGGTAGGAGTACGATGCGGCTATCACCGTAACCAGCAGGTAAATCAGCTAGTTCTTCATCAACATCAACAAGGGAACCACCATTACGATCTACCTGACCTAACTCGAATTTTGCTGCTTCCACGGTTTCCTGTGCCTCCAGTGAACGAGATGGACTAAGCGAAAATTTGCTGCGCTGGACTTCTTGAATCGATGCCAGCAACTGTGACTTACGCATTCGGCTGTAGCGAGAGATACTATATTCGCTGGCAACTTTGCGTAATTGCCGCAAGGTCATTTCTTCTAGCGGCGGGCGTTCTTTTGCCATTAATTTGGCCTCCAGTAGTTTGAAAGGTAAATGATTTCGCCTGGTTAAAGAATGCGATATAAAATGTCATCCACTCCAGATGAATTTCTTATTCCTGACTTCTGGTCTTGCCCAGTTTTCTGCTTTTTTAATCTGTTATTAAACTAAAATTTACTTTCTCTTAATTCCTCATTGATGCCAGAGCTAGCATTTTTCGGAATTCGGAGTAGTTGTTTTTGTTAAGTAAATATTAACCAGTAACCCTAGGTTGGGATCAAGGGGTCTCAAGACGTTTTTTTACCTTTTTCACGAACTTATCAGCCCTCCGGGGATCATATTGTTATGAATTCATGACATTACGTCTTTCTCTGATTCAGCAAGCGGTAGAGTTATCATGGTTTCATGACAATTAAGTGAAATTAAGCTCATCCCATCCCCTTAAAGGATACTGCCGGCGAATAAGTGGTAAGTAACTCGGCGTCAATAATTGACGCTAGGATAAGTCCATCTTGCTATAGGCAGAAGGGTTTGAGCCTTGTTTACTTTTCTTCACACAGTTTGCTTTTAGGTTACTGAGCTTGTCGAAGTATTGTGCCGCCTTACTTAAAGATCCCTCAATGGTGATCCAAATAGTTCTCTTGTACCATTTTGGATTTTAGACTTCGACTTACCTCGGCTTCGCTCGGCACAAGTCGCTCAGTCGAACGATTTTAGATTTTGGATGGGAAATTGCTTTCTGCATCTAAATACGGCTGCTCTGGGAGAAACAGCGTGAAGCGACTACCAGCACCGAGAGTTGATTCTACCGTCACATCTCCACCATGCAAACGCGCTAATTTCCGTGTCAAAGCTAATCCTAAACCAGTTCCTTCGTATTGGCGATTTAACCGACTATCCAGTTGTTTAAACGGTTCAAACAGAAATTGAAATTGATTAGCGTCAATACCAATACCAGTATCTGCGACTGTAAAGGTAATGCCTTCAGGGATTTTTTTAACTTCCAAAGATACCTGACCACCTGGGGTAAATTTAATTGCATTAGTCAGCAAATTGAGTAGCATTTGCTTGGCTCGTCGCTCATCAGCAATACAAATATCGGCTTTTGGGTCAATTTCTGTTATGAGTTGCAATCCTTTTTCTGAGGCCTGATCACACAATGTCGAGATCACACTATTGCATAACTCTGTTACTGGCAAAGGTAATAGTAAAAGTTCTTCTTTACCCGCTTCTACCTTAGACAAGTCCAGGATATCGTTAATTAGCGCCAGCAGGTGTTCACCGCTACTATATACACAACTGATATATTCTTGTTGTTTCTCATTGAGAGAGCCAACCATTTCTTGTTGCAACAGTTGAGACAAACCCATAATCGCATTCAGAGGAGTCCGCAGTTCGTGACTCATGGTTGCTAAAAATTCACTTTTTGCCCGACTACCAGCTTCTGCTGCTGCTTGAGAAGCACGCAGTTTCAGTTCTGTTTGCTTGCGTTCTGTAATATCCTCAATCATCGTCAGAAAAAACTCAGGTTTTCCATTGCTGTCTGGGATAATGGAAACCGAAAGCTGAGTCCAAACTACCCCACCATCTTTACGCACGAACAAGCGTTCCATTTCCAGACGGTGTCTTTCCACAAGTTGCTTGATGTCTACGTCAATTCCTGAAGCAAGTTGTCTATAAAGCTCTAAATCTCCCTTTTCTTGGGAAATATAATCTGTCAAACGCTGATTACATAGCTCCTCCCGGCTATAACCCAACATCTGAGACAGTGCTGGGTTAGTATCAACTATTCGGGCTTTCATATCTGTTAACCCGATACCAATAGGGGAACGCTCAAAAATCGCTCGAAATTGAGCCTCACTATGGCGTAGAGCTTCTTGTGCAGCGTTGCGATCGCTCGCTTCGATGGCGACTGTGATAAAATCGGCGATCGAACCGGCAAAATTCTCTTCTTCCAACGTCCACTGGCGAACTTCATCCAAGTGTTCGTGGGAAACAACCCCCACCAAACGACCTCCTAGCCAAATTGGCGCACCCAAAAGGGATGCGATACCCAGCACAGAAAGATAAGACTCAGATAATTCTTGAGTTCTTGTATCGTTGAGGGCATCATGGGCAGCAATGCTACGTTCTGCTTCCAAAGCTTGGAAATAAGCAGGATAACTCGCCTTTAACAAGGAGACTCCACAGGTATGCTCACCAGTTCTCAAGTCATACAAATCGATACATTCAATTGCTGAGTGATCTTCGTTGTATAACCAGACGCCAACTCGTTGAACTAAAAGCGTCCGAGCAGCAGCTTCTGTGATTTCCTTGAATGCTGCATTGAGATTGCCTTCTTGGAACGTCTTGCTTCTCGCTATTTGCACTAGCGTTTGGCTTTGTTTTCGCCGAGTATTTTCTCTGATTTGCAAAGCCTCTTGGGTTTGCTTGCGTTCTGTGATATCTCTAACGGCCACCACCTGCATCTGTTGCCCCGCGTAAGAAATTACTTTGCCTTGCAGCTCTACGGGAATAGTAGAACCATCTTTTATAACTACAATTACTTCACAGGTTTTTTCAGAACCGGAAAGTAAATTTTTAATCATTAACTCTTGTGATTCTAACTTGGTGAGTTGAAGGGGATTTTTACCAATCAGTTCTGGGAATTCATCTCTAATTTCCCAGAATTCTTGAGCATGAATCAGCTGAAACTGGGGCTGGAAAGCAGCGCTATTTACCCCTAAACCCAAGAGTAGGGGCATTAAGCCTGCATAATCTTCGACATTGGTAGCTGCTGTAGTTGTCGCCCTAACTTTTGTTTGATTGTCGAACAACAGCAGGATGTTGATTCGTTCATCTGTCATGCTTGACACCAGTAAAGTAGCTTCACAAACAGAATGACCGAAAAAGCAGCTTTTTATACACCTTCAACAAAGGAATGCATTCGCCCATCAGCATAAACTAGTATTATACGCAGACGAAGAAGTCGTGGTTAGTCATTCAAGAAGGGAACAGAGAATAGGGAATAGGAAAGGCAATTGGTTATTTCTCCACCCCCATGTCCCGCTTAGTGCTGACTGCCAAACAAACTGTGATTATCCTCAAGAAAGATACATCAACTGTCAAATTTTGCGACAATTGAAGTGCGAGCAGGCGTTGCGGAGGTAGAGGAATGATCGATAGTAATGTGAGAATTGTTTCACTGATTCCTAGTGGAACAGAAATTTTAGCCACACTGGGGTTAACTAATGCCATTGTTGGGCGATCGCATGAATGTGACTACCCGCCAGAAATCAAAAATCTTCCTGTTTGCACCGCAGCACGCTTGAACAGCAATGCTCCCAGCCGTGAAATTCACAATCAAGTCAACGATATTTTGCAATCTGCTCTCAGCATCTATCAAATCAAAACCGATGTTTTAGAGCAATTGCAGCCCACCCACATTCTCACTCAAGACCAGTGTGATGTCTGTGCAGTTAGCTTTCCAGAAGTAGAAAAGGCAGTCTCTAGCCTCATCCACAGTTCACCCCAGATTATTTCCTTACAACCCAATGTTCTCAAAGATGTTTGGAACGATATTGAGCGTGTGGGTCAAATTTTTGGGGTAGACTCGGTAAAAATATTAGAAAACTTAGAAGCTCGCGTTAGAATTTGTCAGCAGAAAGTCCAAGGATTGTCTTTAAATGAGCTTCCCACTGTTGTCTGTATTGAGTGGACAGAGCCTTTGATGGTTGCCGCTAATTGGATTCCCGAATTAGTCAATTTGGCAGGTGGACAATCCTTATTTTGCGCGACAGGTCAGCCTTCACCTCACTTGCAGTGGGAAACACTGATAGCCAGCAATCCAGATGTAATTATTTTTATGCCCTGTGGCTTCGATTTACAACGCACTCGCCAAGAAGCGAAGTTGTTAACTCAACGTCCAGAGTGGGAAAAACTCCACGCTACCAAAGCTGGTAGAGTCTACATTACTGATGGCAATGCTTACTTTAATCGTCCAGGTCCGCGACTGACGGATTCCTTAGAAATTTTGGCGGAAATTTTGCATTCTGATATTTTTGAATATGGCTACAAAGGAACCGCTTGGGAACCTTTGTGAACTGATGCGCGCTTACATTAAATATCCTCACACCTTGATTTGTCAAGGGTCAAGAGTATTGGTAGTTAACCAAAAATACATCGTACGGGCACGGCACTAGTAAAATTATCGGCTTGTTGAAAAGATTTAGGATGTTCCCTACGAGAGCAACTGAACAAGATTGTCTTTTATGGGTGGTTTATTTGATTGAATTATACCAATTCAAATAATGTTTGCAACACATATATTCTTCGTACGGGCACGGCTTCCATAGACTTTCGGGAAAACTGATAGTTTATGGGTGCCGTGCCCCTACCCATCTGTCGCATTCTTTTTTAAATTGGTATTAATACACCATTTTAGCCTTGCCACGCCACTACCTATCTATTCAAAAATCAAATAGTAGTCCTCTATATGTGCCAGTTGCGTAAGTCCTGTCATCCTGGAGTGTATTAAATCAGTGAACAGTGATCACATTTTCAGTAGGGGATTTGACCCCGACTGAAACCTACCACTTATGAGAAGTGAGGGACTCTGACCCCAGAATCAATACATCCTCTCAACTGATAACTGATAACTGATAACTGTTGAGTTCTTAAATCACAATCGTGCAGGCAAAGATAACTTTGCAGGCTGCTCTAAATTAAGACCTTGACTCTGATTAACTTCTTCTCCCGCCAATAAATCACGAATTAATTTGGTGACGGCTTTTTGGACTAAGCGGTTGGTAATTTGCTGACCCAAACGTTGCACACCAGGATTGAATAATAACTGGGCAATTTGCGGCGCAAACTGTGCTGGATCAAAGCCACGTGTTTCGCTGAGAATATTCGAGATGCGTTTAATATGCTCTAAGGTTTGTTGTTGCTCAACTGTGGCGGCTGGAGTTTCGTTGACTGCTGTCAATCCCACTCGTTCGCGCAGCAAATAGGTGAAGTTGTGCAAAACATTTTTACCTAAAGCATTCAGTCCGTTAACAAATTCATCTACCAGTTTGTCGCGAATAAAAGCACCGCGTTCGGAAGCGAGAAAGTCTACGCCTTGATTAACTACTAAGTTTAAGTCGTAGTCTTCGTTACCACGCGCATTGCGTAATAAGTTTTCTAAGCGATTCCAGCGAAATTTCCCATCTTTAAATAGCAAATCCCGTAGTGATGCTCTTAATGCTGGTGCTGGGTCAGTTAACAGGCGTTTGGAAACGTAGGGATAAGCTTCGCTGAGAACTTTAAAGTCGGGATCTATATAGATAGCAATTCCTTCGAGGGTGACGAGGGAGCGAATAATTAAAGCGTAGTAGGGAGGAACACGGAAAGGATATTCATACATTAAAGCTGATAGCTCATCAGTGATGCTTTTGATGTTTAAATCAGCAACGCTGGCTCCCTGAGCATCGGCAAATACGCTGGCAAAGGCGGGGATAATTGGTGTAAGGTCGGTGTCTGGGGCTAAAAAGTCTAACTTGACATAATCTTTTGCCAAGCCTTCAAAGTCACGGTTAACGACGTGAACGATCGCCTCTATTAAACCATAACGCTGGGGTGGCTGAATCTCGCTCATCATCCCAAAGTCGAGATAAGCCAGTTTGCCATCTGGAGTGGCTAACAAGTTACCAGGGTGGGGGTCAGCATGAAAAAATCCATGCTCTAATAGTTGTCGTAAAGAACACTGTACACCCACTTCAATCAGATAACGGGCATTGATACCTTGAGCATTAATTTCTGCTGTCTGGGTTAATTTAATGCCGTTAATCCATTCCATCGTCAAGACGCGACGGTCAGTATATTCCCAGTATATTTTGGGAACATATATGTCTTTTATGTGACCATATAACTGAAAAAAGCGCTCGGCATTTTCACCTTCATGGATGTAGTCCATTTCTTCAAAAATGCGATCGCCTAATTCATCCAAAATCCCAACTAAATCACTCCTAATCCGTTTGTAGTTTTTCTGTGCCCAACCCGCAATGCCACGTAAAATGTATAAATCAATGGTGATCCGCTCCCGTAAATCGGGGCGTTGGACTTTCACCGCTACCTCTTCACCAGTTTTCAGCTTGCCTTTGTAAACTTGTCCCAAGGAAGCTGCTGCAATTGGTTCCGGCGAGAGTTCAGCATAAATCTCAGATGGCGGTGCGCCTAGTTCTTCTTCGATAAACTGATACGCAATTTCATTTGGAAAGGGCGGCAATTGGTCTTGTAGCCTAGCCAATTCTTCTAGGTATACTGGCGGAACTAAATCTGGTCTGGTGGACAAAGCTTGACCAATTTTGATGTAGGCTGGCCCCAACTGCGTCAACAAATCTTTTAACTGAACAGCTCGACGGTGGTCATTTTTCACCACAATTCCCCGCTTGCTGTCCCACCACACCCCAAAAGCAAAGGAGAGGGTTGGCGCCAAAACAGCAAAGATCCGCCGCAAAACTTGCAAGGGTCTGTTGCGGTAATGCGCTACTATCTCCACGGGATTGTAGCGGAGTGCTTCAGTTTCGGATTGTGCCCGTCGTTGTTGGGCTGCTATCAGTCTTGGTGATTTAACAACCAAGGCTGGTGTACCATTTTCTGGTACTACTTCCGCAACGTACACCTGATCGCGATTTTCGTCCTCGATCGGTCGGGAATTGGGGGGAGATGTCTTAACGATCATGAATAATGCCACCGGTCGAATAGATTATTTGTTAAGTATTGTAACAATATGTTTTGAGACAAGCATCCCCCGAATGGGGAAAATCATCAGTGAGCACTACAAGTAACTGGTAACTGATAACTGATAACTGATAACTGATATTGGTACACTGAAATGGGCTTGCTATTTCAATAGTAGTGGGTAATGCTAACTGCAGGAAAATCCCACCTAATATCTTGTAACTTTTAATTATCTGGCATCTGCTCTCACGGAGAATTTGGTCTGATGTTGCTTTGTCTGCGAATTGAAAACTTTGCTCTCATCGACCAACTGGAACTGGAATTCGGCGTTGGTCTGAATGTTTTGACTGGGGAAACTGGTGCTGGAAAATCGATTATCTTGGATGCGATTGATGCGGCTTTGGGTGGTAAAGTCTCTAGTCGGGTAATTCGCACGGGGACGAGTCGGGCATTGGTGGAAGCGACTTTCACGTCTAGTCCAGCTTTAACGGCTTGGCTAAGTGAACAGGAAATCGATTTGATCGATGAGAATTGTGTAGTTATCAGCCGAGAAATCAGTGCTACTGCGAGTAATATCCGGAGTAGATCGCGAGTAAATGGGGTGTTGGTGAATCGGCAGATCATGGTGGGACTGCGCGATCGCCTGGTAGAAATTACTGCCCAAGGTCAAACTGTCCAAGTGGGACAGTCGTCTCAAGTCCGGGATTGGTTGGATCTACATGGTGGCGACTCTTTAATGCAGCAACGTCAAGCGATCGCTACTATCTTTGTTGCTTACCAGCAAGCGCATCTAGCATTAGAAAAACGCCGGACTTCAGAACGGGAACGCCTGCAACAATTCGACTTGCTGACCTATCAAGTGCAAGAATTGGGGGGAGTTAACCTGAATGATCCGCAAGAATTAGAACAGCTACAGCAAGAACGGGAACGCCTCAATCATGTGGTGGATCTGCAACAGATGAGTTACAAGGTCTATCAGGCTTTGTATCAAAATGATGATGAAACCCCAACCGCCGGGGATTTATTAGCAGATAGCGAAGTGTCATTAAATGACATGGTGGAATATGATACGCAACTGCAACCACTGTTGGACTTGGTGAAGGACGCGCAAACGGCAGTCATGGAAGTAGCCAGGCAAATCAACGCCTATGGGGAAAGTTTAGAAGCCGATCCCCAGCGTTTAGAGGAAGTAGAAGAACGGATTCGGGAATTAAAGCAAATTTGCCGCAAATATGGCCCGACACTGCAAGAAGCGATCGCCTACTATCAACGCATCCAAGGGGAATTAGCTGAACTTAACGATGGTGAACAATCTATCGAAAATTTGGAACAGCAAGAACAAGCTTATTTAACAAAACTTACCCAAGCTTGTCAGAAGTTAACTAAGTTGCGTCGCCAAGCTGCTATTAGTTTAGAATCCCGATTGCTTTCAGAACTCAAGCCTCTAGCGATGGAAAAGGTGCAATTTAAAGTAGAAATTGTGCCAACTGCACCAACCGCTACAGGTGCAGACAAAATTACCTTCATGTTTAGTCCCAACCCAGGAGAACCACTGCAACCTTTAACAGCAATTGCCTCTGGTGGTGAAATGAGCCGCTTTTTACTGGCGCTAAAAGCTGGGTTTTCTCGAGCAGATGCGGCCGGGACAATGGTATTTGATGAAATTGATGTGGGCGTTTCTGGAAGGGTAGCCCAGGCGATCGCTGAAAAATTACACCAGCTAAGTCAAGGACATCAGGTATTATGTGTCACTCACCAACCCTTAGTAGCTGCAATGGCAGACCGCCATTTCCGTGTCGATAAACAAATTATCAATGCAAGCAAGGGTAAGAAAACAAACAATGAAAACACTGATGAACGTACAGTGGTGCGAGTCACCAACCTAGAAAATTTAACCACCCGTCGGGAAGAACTAGCACAATTAGCCGGTGGTAAGTCTGCAATAGATGCGATCGCCTTTGCAGAATCACTGCTACTCCAAGCCGCCAATCATCGCCGCAAAGAACATTCAACTGAAGTTTGAAGTCTGAAGGGTTCTCGGTCAGATGCAATACCAGAACCGTATTGTATTGCCTATTGCCTATTCCCCATTACCCACTATATCTGCAATAGTTTTAATTAATTTATCGGGTTCAATTGGTTTGGCAAAATGGTATTGAAATCCAGATTGTAGAGCCTGCTGTTGGTTGAAATCTCCGGCATAAGCAGTCAGGGCGATCGCTAGAACGGTTCCACCCTCCTCTGGTGATAAGGCTCTGATTTTGCGGATGAGCATGTAGCCATCCATATCGGGCATCCCAATGTCGCTTAACAAAACCCTGGGTTGAAATTGCCTTAACGCCGCAAATCCTTCCTCGGCGGAAGTGGCTGTGATCACTGTTGCGCCTGCCTCCTCTAAGACAAAGGCCACAAACTCTCGTGAATCTGTTTCATCATCAATGACCAAAATTTGCACCCCATTTAAATCAAAGGAGGATTCAGCATCTGGGTAATCGGGCTTAACGGCGGATTGTATCGGCATTAACGGCAGTCTCACGGTAAAAGTAGCGCCCAATTCTTCGCCAGGACTCTCTGCTTGCACTGTTCCCCCATGCAATTCCACCAAGTGACGGACGATCGCCAGCCCTAGCCCCAGTCCGCTAAACTTGCGATTTGTCGCACCGTCCTGTTGCCGGAAATAGTCAAACACATAGGGGAGAAAATCGACAGTAATGCCTTTGCCAGTATCGCGGACGGTAATCTGGGCGTAATCCTCGATCTGGTTTAATCGCACCTCGACCCGTCCCCCCTTTGGTGTAAACTTGACAGCGTTGGAGAGTAAATTCCACACAACTTGCTGTAATCGAGCGGGATCACCTGACACCTGCCCCACTTTACAATCCAGATGCGTCTCGATGTGAATTAATTTTGCTTCAGCTGCGAGTCGCACCGTTTCCAATCCCCCTTGAATAGTGGCAGTGAGATCAACTGGACAAGGATTCAAACTCAGCTTGCCTTGTAGAATGCGTGAGACATCGAGTAGGTCTTCGATCAGTTCCGATTGTAGTTTAGCATTGCGTTCAATTGTCGCTAAGGCCTCAGCAGTTCTTTGTTCATTGAATTTGTGGGTTTGTAACAACTTTGACCAGCCCAAGATTGGGTTTAGGGGCGATCGCAGTTCATGAGACAGCACCGCCAAAAACTCGTCTTTGATGCGGTTCGCTGTTTCTGCGGCTTCTCGTGCGGCTTGTTCGCGTTTCAGTAGTTGTTCGCGTTCCGCAGCCAGACGCAGGCGCACGGCTTCGGCTCGTTTGCGATCGTTGATATCCCGAAAGAAAAGAGATAATCCAGTCGGTGAAGGATAAACATGAACCTCAACCCACAAATCAAGCGGAGCATAATATTCCTGAAATTCCACCGCGACTTGCTGACTTAGCGATCGCCGATATTGGAATTCAAACTGAGTGCCTCTGGCGGCGGGGAATGATTCCCATATCGTTTTGCCCAGCATTGCTGCTAAGGGAGTTTGTGACAGTTGCTCGGCGGCGACGTTAGCGTAGGTTAAGCGAAAGTCCAGATCCAATGCCATAAACCCATCGGTGACACGATCCAGAATGGTGCGTTCTCGCACAGTTGCTTCCTGTCGTAGCCGCGCTAGCTTCAAACTTGCTTCTACCCTAGCCAGCAATTCACGCGCCGAGAACGGTTTAATCAGATAGTCGTCGGCTCCAGCTTCTAGTCCTTCAATGCGGGATTCTTCACCGGCACGGGCTGATAATAGGATAATGGGAATATCTTGGGTTGTAGGATGAGAACGCAGCGATCGCAACAGTTCAAACCCATCCATTCCCGGCATCATCACATCCGTTAACACCAAATCTGGTGGATTGTGCTGAATTGCTTTCATTGCAGCAATACCATCAGCGGCTATCTCCACGGTGTAAGCACCACTCAAAAGTCGTCGAATGTACTCTCGCATGTCTGCATTGTCATCCGCCAAAAGGATTTTAGATTTTGGATTTTGGATTTTAGATTGAGGAGAGGGGAATGAGGGGGAATTATAATTTTTCCTCAGATCCCCTATCTCCCCCTGCTCCCTGCCCCCATCCTCTTGAGGCAACCAGCGTTGAGCTTCTTCGACGTAGGGCATCACACCTAAAGCTGTTGATGTTAATGTGCGTGCAGCACGAATCTGCTCGTTTGGCAAGTGCGTCGTTCCGGTGGGAATCGCCACTGTGAAGCAACTGCCCTGTCCCACTGTGCTGGTGACGCTGATCGTTCCTCCATGTAACTTGACGAGTTCTTGCACCAGGGATAGCCCAATGCCGGAGCCTTCAAAACTCCGTCCTTGTGAGTTTTCGACCCGATGAAACCGCTCAAATAAATGGGGCAATTCGCCTGATGGGATGCCCACACCCGTATCTGCAACGGTTAATTCCACCTGATGTTCTAACCACTGCAAACGCACGGTGATGCCTCCTGCCAAAGTAAACTTGAATGCGTTGGATAATAAATTGAGAACAATTTTCTCCCACATTTCCCGATCAACATAAACCGCTGCTGGCAGAGATGGACAGTCAACAATCAGCGACATTCCCGCCTGTTCAATCAACGAGCGAAAGGCGCTAGCAAGTTCTGCCGTATACATTGCCAAGTCTACAGGCTCATAGGATGCCTGCACCCGCCCTGCTTCGATGCGCGAGAAATCCAGCAAACTATTCACAAGTTTGAGCAGGCGCATTCCATTCCGCTGCACCATCTGTAATTGTTCGCGTTCTTGGTCTGGAATGGTTCCATCCAAATTAGCGATCGCCTCTTCTAATGGAGACAGAATTAAAGTCAGTGGTGTGCGGAATTCATGGGATACATTGCTGAAGAATAGGGTTTTAGCGCGATCCAGTTCGGCTAACGCTTCGGCGCGTTTACGTTCGTCTTCATAGGTTTGGGCATTGGCAACGCTGGCGGAAATTTGCCCTGTGACTAAATCGATAAAGCTGCGGTAGTTGTCGTCAAACAATCTCAATGGGTTTAACCCAGCGACTAAGATGCCCGATCGCCCCGTTTGACCAGAAGGAGGGATCGGCGAAACCACGGCTTGCTGCGGGACTCGATCCCAAGCACCTGTGGGCAGATTACCAAACTGATCAATCAAATCCGAGATCAAAACGGACTGCTGTGTTTGCATCACCTCTCTAAATGACCAAGCTGAATCAACATCGAGATTGACGACTTCCGGAACGGCGGGGTGCTTGCGGTCAATGCCACTGGTGCCAGCCAAAACAACACGCTGCTGATCGGGATCGACCAGATAAATCATCGCAAAGGGGAAGTCATAAAGATTGGTTTCCAGACAACTGGCACTTAGCGTACAGGCTGCATCAAACGTCCGGGCGTCTGCAGTCCGAGCTGCTAGTGCTTGCAAGAGCGCTAGCTGACGCTCACCAACAATCCGCTGCGTGTCGTCCGTGTTGGCGCAGATAATGCCGCCTGGATTCCCCTGATCGTCGGGAATGGGGCTGTAGGAAAAAGTATAATAGGTTTCCTCCGGGTAGCCGTTGCGCTCCATGATGAACAACAGCGATTCATCATAGGTGCCCTCATTGTTGAGCATGGCATATTCTACCCTGGGACCGACTTCATCCCAAATTTCTGGCCACACTTCAACACCCGGCCTAGCGAACAGTGCCGGGTGCTTGCCTCCCAGCACTGTTCTGTAGGCATCGTTGTAAAGGTTGACCAATTCACTACCCCACCAAACCCACATCGGTTGACTAGAGGTAAGCATGATGCGGACGGCAGTTTTGAGGCTCTGTGGCCAGGTTTCGACTGCGCCCAATGACGTTTGCGACCAGTCATGCGATCGCATCAGCATCGCCATCTCGCTTTTACCTGCAAAAATCTGGTCAGTCATTGAACGATGCGGGATCATGCTTCTTTTCCTTTGCGCTCACCTAAACGGGCAACGATGGTTACAATCTCTGTTGGCTCAACAGGTTTAGCTAGGTGGCAGTGAAACCCGTCCGCGATCGCCTGTTGCTGGTCAACTTCTCCAGCATAGGCCGTCAGGGCGATCGCCGGCATTTGCCGACATAATGGATACAGGATATTGACTCACCATGACCGCCGTCAGGAATAGGGGTGTTGTGGTGGGATAAAGACACGGCAAAAGCAACAGGGTCATTCCCAGCGCCAAAGCAACACAGAGCAGCGCCACACCATAGAATCGCAATTGTATATCTTGGATGACCTTCCTCCTTGCTCTCAGTACTGTCCTCCTACTAGACATCTGCCTGCTCCACTAGCTGTGCAACCAGATTCGGTAGCATTTGCGACCCACCGGAGATGTCTTTGCCACACACGCAGCGCTGGAGCATCAACGCCCCCATCTCTGTGCTATTGCCAAAAACAACTTCCGAATCAGACATGTTTCTGATGAGCTCGCGTGCATATGGCTGAAATGTACATCCCAACCCAGAATGCCCTAAAATTTATCACGTCAATAGAAAAATAGCGTCTGTCCAAGAGTAGATTCCGAAATAACCATCACGCTCCGCATTTTAGTCGTGTAGTTCCAGTAGCGTGTGTTATTCCAGGGGCTAACGCACCACCTTTGTGGAATAGGAGTTGTATAATTTCTGCCCGCTGTGTAAAACAGTATTACAGTGCTGTCAATTTAGTAACTAGTGGTTTGTCAATTTTGTTTTGAGGGGTTTTTGGTAGTGCGGGCCGAAAAGCCCGCGTGAGCGAGACGCTCACACTACAGTCCCTCATTTCAACCCTGACAGACTACTAGCGCTAGTCTGTATACCTTTGCAAGCGGTATTTTTAATGTGGTGGAATCCAGATTTGGGAAAAAACATAGCTTTCGCACCGCTAGTGACGGCGATTTTATACTTGGGAGGTTGTGTAAACCACCCGACAGATGCCCAACTGGAAGTGTGGCGCAAAGAAGCGATCGCCCGCAATGCTGAAATTGTGGCAAATCATGCCCAAAAAACTCAGCAGCATGAGTGGAATTTGCTGATTCAGGGTGAAACAGCAATTGGTAAATCTGTGACATTAAATTGGCAACAGCTACAAGCATTAGCTACAGATCATGTCAAGACGATCAATCCTCTTGACATCGTCAACCCTGGTGAAGTTAGTGACTTCCGTGGTATCCAAGTCTCAAAATTACTCCAACAACATGGTGTTACCACTAAGGTTACGGAGGTGACTTTTGTATCTTTCGATTCTTATTATGTGACGATTAGCTTACAAAATTTGTTAGCATACCCGATTATGCTGGCGATCGCCAAAAATGGTAACTCTATTAAACGCGATCAAGGCGGCCCCATTTATTTAGTGTTTCCCTATACTCAGTACCCCCAACTGAAGCAAAATTATAACGATAGTGCTTGGGCATTTTACGTCAGTAATATAGTGGTGGGTACTGAACCTGTGCAGGTGACTGTAGGTAAGCGTAAATTTGACTTAGCTAGCCTAGACCAACTCTCTCAAATCACAATTAATCAAACTGTAGGTTACAGAGGCACCTGGCCTAGCGGCAAAGTGAAAATACATGGAGTGCGTATCCGCGATGTCTTAGCCTTAGCCGGTACACAGCTACCTGAGCGGGGGAAGGTTATAGTTCATGGTAAAGCCCCGACTTACCAAAATGATACTAATGCGGTGCTATTGCCAGCTAGTGATGTTCGTAACTGCGATATTTTGTTAGCCACTAGGTGGGGTGATGACCGAAAACTGATTCCTGCGAGGATGGGTGGCCCGGTGACGCTGGCTTTTAGTTCGGAATGCCAAGCCCAAACCAGCCCACCCAGATGGGTGACTTTCGTAGAAGAATTAATTGCAACGCCATGAAACCTTTTGCTTTTCTGTCAATTCGCACCCAGATTATGACTGCGGCAACCCTATTAAGTGTAGCGTTGGTGGGATCAGTAGTCTTGGTTTGGGCAAAGACTGAGAGTAATGTTTACCGTCAACAAAAGCTGAATGAAGCCAAGTTATTTTCTAGGGTGTTAAGTAATACCTTGTTTGCTAATCATCTTTCAGAACAAAACTGGAGTCAAATCCGCGTCAATCTTGATTTGCTGCTGAGGGAAAATGAAGAGTTTGTTTACGCACTGGTATCTGATGCGCGGCTGGAAAATCAGATTGTGGCTGCTTCCCCTGGCGATTTTCAAGACCAGTATGTTCCTGATATTGTCCCATTAGCGGTAACTAATAAGGCACTAAATCTATCACAAAAGTCTAGTTCTGTAGAGACATTTGTGTTGCGGGATATCAAGTTTTCCGGACGTGTGCGGGCTAAACGTGGCGATCGCATCATGGAAGTAGCTTCAGATATTCATCTAATAACAGGGCAAAAGATTGGTACGTTGCGGTTTGGGTTATCACTCCAGCAGGTAGAAACCGCTGTAGCTAACGCCGTCACTCAGGCGCTGGTGGTGGGTGCGGTGGGGCTTGCCATTAGTTGGGTGTTTGCTTATATTTTGGCTAGGCGATTAAGTTACCCAGTGCGTTGTTTACAAGTGAGTGCAGCTAAAATTGCGGCCGGTGATTTGCAACATCGGGCTGAAGTCATGAATGCTGACGAAATTGGGGCGCTGGCTGCTTCATTTAATGAGATGTCGGCTGCATTGCAAGCATCATTTAGTAAGCTACAGAAAACTCTAGAATCCTTTGAGCTATTTGTCCCTAATAAGTTTATTTTGGTGATCGCACCCCAAGGCATCGAAAATATCAAAGTAGGTGTAGCTTCCATTCGGACGATGACAATTTTATTCTGCGATATCCGGGGTTACACCTCAATGTCGGAGTCGATGAAGCCACTGGAGATATTTGCCTTTTTAAATGAATATTTAGCTTGTATGAGTCAGGCAATCAATGAAAATGGTGGCTTTATTGATAAGTATATTGGTGATGCGATTATGGCACTATTTGACGATGAGACTACAGATGGTGCGATCAAGGCAGCAATTTTGATGCAGCAAGCCTTGGAGCAGTTTAACAATCAGCGATCGCAAAACGGTTTACCAAAAATTGCTGTTGGTATTGGCGTGCATCGTGGTGAGGTAGTCATGGGTACTGTCGGTTTTACATCCCGCATCGATTCTACAGTCGTTGGTGATGCCGTCAATATTGCCTCCCGCGTTGAGGGATTAACTAAACAGTATGGCTGTGGAATTTTAGTCACAGAGTCGGTAGTGGTTGGTTTATCCCACCCAAAGTTATTTCCCCTGAGATTGGTAGATAAATCAGTGAAAGTCAAAGGCAAAGACGAAGCGATCGCTATCTATGAACCAATGATAACTGTTGACTGATAACTGTTGACTGATAACTAACCAACAGCATATTCTGTAAACTGCCGCATAAACGGTGAATGAAACCCAATGACAATATCCTGCTTTGGTACACCCTCCTTGACTAATTCCTCCGCAAAATCAATTTCCGTACCATTATACTGAAGCCAGATTTTCCCATTTTTAATATCTAAATGCAGAACGCACCCATAAACCCGACGACGATTTTCCCAACCCACATTAACTAGCTGATAATGGTCATGTTCCATATCAAAAATCATTTCTCTATCTATATCATCTCTCCTTGAACCATAATTTACATAATCTGTAATTAGCTTTTTGATAATTTCCCGATACTGAAATATCTTATCCATAACCCCAAAAGCTAGATGAGTGCTTGATTTGAAGGTAAAAGCAATAGGAGTGCTAAAGAACACCTAGAAAATTTTTTGTTAGCGAATAGTTGCGATCGCCCCCTACCTTTCGCTAGGATCTGTAAGCTTTAGGGAATAGGCAAAGCTACTTGGGATACAGCTACATGCATCTGAGCTATCCTGCCCAAACCCAAGTTAATGAGATTCTACAGGAAAAACAGAAAAAGATGGTGAAACGCGTACAGTTAGTTTTAAATCAAGATGTCAGCAAGCTTGGGAAATTAGGCGATTTAGTAGACGTAGCTCCCGGCTATGCTCGTAATTATCTAATTCCGCAAAAATTGGCCACCCATGCTACTCCCGGTATTCTCAGACAAGTAGAACGCCGTCGTGAAAAAGAAAATCAACGTCAATTAGAACTCAGACAACAAGCTTTAGAGCAAAAAGCCGCTCTAGAAAAAGTTACCAGTTTGAAAATCGCCAAGCAAGTTGGTGAAAACGAAGCCATTTTCGGTACTGTCACCACCCAAGACGTTGTAGATGCAATTCAAGCAGCTACAAGTCAAGAAGTTGATCGCCGGGGTATTACCATCCCAGATATCAACCACCTCGGTACTTACAAAGCTGAGATTAAGCTGCATTCTGATGTAATTGCAGAAATCAATATCGAAGTCGTAGCTAGCTAGGCTGATTGACATTTAAGTAGAAGTCAGAATTCAGAAGTCGGGAGACTTGTGTATTCTGGCTCCTAAATACCTCTTAATGTATACTCAGCTGAACCACCTTCAAGCGCCTTTGAGTCGATTTTGCACCATAAGGGTAAGAGTGCAACCCCGATAGCTAGTCCATCACAGCGCAAATAAACCAACCATTACAAAACGCCCAAAAGCTGACTGTACAAGTTTCTTCATTTCAGCTTTCAGACTTCAGACTTCAGACTTCAGACTTCAGACTTCATACTTCATACTTCAATAAAATCGCTTATGGCTGACGAACTGAGTTTTAAAGGCGATGGTAGCGGCCATCTACCACCCCAAAACATTGAAGCCGAAGAAGCGATATTAGGGGGTATTTTACTAGATCCAGAAGCGATCGGTCGAGTGAGCGATCGCCTCATCGCCGAAGCTTTTTACATTAGCGCTCACAAAGATATCTACCAAGCAGCGCTCCGCCTCCACGCTCAAGGTAATCCGACAGACTTACTTTCTGTCACCAGTTGGCTCTCTGATAACGATCTACTGGCTCACATTGGTGGGAGAAACAAATTAGCCACTCTTGTAGATCGCACCGTCTCAGCAGTCAACATCGACACCCTCGCCGGGTTGGTGATGGATAAATTCCTGCGGCGACAATTAATTAAAGCTGGTAATGAAATTGTGCATCTCGGTTACGAAACTGAGAAAGAATTACCAATTGTTCTCGATCAAGCAGAGCAAAAAGTCTTTGGCGTCACTCAAGAACGCCCCCAAACAGGTCTAGTCCACATTTCTGATACCCTAATTAATACTTTCCAAGATATTGAAACTCGTCATCAAGGTATCGCTTTACCGGGGATTCCCTGCGGCTTTTATGATTTAGATGCCATGACTAGTGGCTTTCAGCGTTCTGATTTAATCATTGTCGCTGGTAGGCCATCAATGGGAAAAACAGCATTTTGTCTAAACCTTGCTCATAATATTGCTGCAGGTTATAAACTACCAGTTGCTGTTTTTAGCCTAGAAATGTCTAAAGAACAATTGGTGCAGCGACTATTAGCTAGTGAAGCCGGCATTGAAAGCGGTTATCTCCGCAGTGGACGCATCAGTCAAACACAATGGGAACCCCTAAGCCGTGCCATTGGTATGCTCTCCGAAATGCCAATTTATATTGACGACACGCCGAATATTACAGTCACACAAATGCGTAGTCAGGCGCGACGGCTGCAAGCAGAACAGGGAATGGAACTAGGATTAATTGTGATTGATTACTTGCAATTAATGGAAGGAGGCGGTGATAATCGCGTCCAAGAATTATCTCGAATTACCCGTTCTCTTAAAGGTTTAGCTAGAGAATTATCTGTACCAGTTATTGCTTTATCTCAGCTGAGTCGTGGAGTAGAAGCACGTACAAATAAGCGCCCGATGCTTTCAGATTTGAGAGAGAGTGGAAGTATCGAGCAGGATGCTGATTTAGTAATAATGTTGTACCGTGAAGAGTATTACACTCAAGATACTCCGGATCGCGGTGTAGCAGAAGTGATAGTAGCGAAACACCGTAATGGACCAACAGGCACTGTTAAGCTATTATTTGATCCGCAGTTTACGAAGTTTAAAAACCTAGCTCGCCCAGGTAATTATTAAAACCTCAGTGCGTTAATCAGGGACTTCCCACTAGAAAAATATCCCATCCCTGCGGGATGCTATGCGAACGTTAGGGGAGCAAGGGAAGAAAAATTATGGCTCAATAACTTTTTTCCTCTCCTTATCCTCTGCTCCCCGCTCCCTATATGTGTCAACCTTAGAGGATGTTTGAAGAGTCTCCTTCTATGTCATGCTGAGGAACGTACCCCTTTGGGGAAGCAAGCTACGCTCTTAGCGTTCCCGCAGGGTAGCAATCGCAAAGACTTTGAGATTGCTACGCTACACTTCGTTTCGCTCTCTGCGAGACGCTACGCATAGCTTGCAACTCCTGCGGAGTACGCAATGACGGGTTTTGGATTATTTATTTTTTGGAACACTCTTAATAATTTTTCCAAGTCCAGCCATTGTCTTCAGCAAGACTGTCATAACTGTTGCTGCTAGGAGTACTGTCGTAGTAACTGAATTTTGATTCGATCTCTGAATTCGCCAACAAACTCTGACTTTCCGATGTCGAGATTGGGATCAAGCGGGAAGTTACACTATTAACCTCATTGGTTGAACTGAGCTTGAAGCTAGCTGTAGGATACTGTAGACTATTTCCTGTCATATCTGCAATAATCTGATGCGTTAGCGAGCCAGTATTAGAGCTTGTGCTGAGAGATTGAGAACTATTTGCGGCCGTGCTGGTGATGATTTGACGCACTTGTTCAGCACTCAAATTAGGGTTAGCACTAAGCATTAAAGCTACTACTCCAGCAACGTGGGGAGTCGCCATAGATGTACCACTGTAATAAGCATACTGATCTCCTGGTACTGTAGAGTAGACATTGACTCCTGGCGCTGTGACATAGGCTAGTTGACTAAATCCTGGTTGGTTAGAGAAGTCAGCCATTTTGTTGTTTTGATCTACTGCTCCAACCGCAATTCCTGACTTATTAGCATAGGCTGCCGGATAAGATACTAATGGGTAACCATTATTACCTGCTGCCATGACAACAACGACCCCTTTTTTGCTGGCATAATCAATAGCTGATTCCAGGGTGCTGTTAGGAAAATCACCTCCTAGACTGAGGTTAATGACATTAGCGCCATGATTGACAGCATAGTAGATGCCGTTAGCGATCGCACTATAAGAGCCTGAACCAGAATCATCTAAAACTTTAACCGGCATAATCTTGGCACCATAAGCAACACCGGTGACACCAAAATCATTATTCTCCCCAGCGATAGTTCCAGAAACATGTGTGCCATGACTATTGTCGTCCATGACTTCGTTGGTGTTATTGACAAAGTTCCAGCCCCGGACATCATCAATATAGCCATCACCATCATCATCTATGCCATTGTCAGCAATTTCTTTAGTGTTAGTCCAAATATTATTTTTTAAATCTGCGTGGTTGTAGTCAACTCCAGTATCCACAACAGCCACAACAACACCTTGCCCTGTATATCCTTTAGCCCAGGCTTCTGGGGCTTTCACAAGATCAGCCCCCCAATTATTTCCACCCAAGTCAGGAACATCAGCAAAGGTATTTTGACCAATACTTTTAGCCACTGCTGCGCCTGCATTCACCAAGCCATAGCCAGAGTTGGAGTCATAGCTTTTAGTAGTCGCATCACTGGTAATTTTCGCCTCAGTGCTATGCGATTTTTGCACATTAGACGAATCTGCTTTCAGATCATTTATGGTAGCGTCAAAGCTACTACGACCGCTGAGTTTTAAGCTGTCGTCATCTCTAGCATGAAAGATATCTGCTGAGGAGAGGGGAGTGACATCTAGCCCTTCATTAGCAAAGGATTTTTGACTAGTGTAATTAACGGGCATAAGAATTCTTCTTGCAAAAGTCTAAACAACGAATAATTAACCGCCGATAAACGAGGCAGTGCGTTGCTTTGTTTCCGAAAGTTCAAGCATCTGCCATGCCGATAAACGCCGATAAAACCACTTATGCAAGAGGTCTAATCTTGTCTTGACAGCCTGACCTATTACAAAGTTGCTTAAAAGGTTTTTATCTGCCAATCATCCCCATTTTTTAATAATTACTATAAAATTCAATAGCAAAATGCCAATTTGATTACAAACAGTACAAGTGGATTTGTCATTTGTTATTTGTTATTGGTCATTTGTCATTTGCCATTCTCCCCCTGCCCCCTGCTCCCTACCCCCTGCCCTCTATATCTTCGGCCAGCGCCAGTTATAGCGATTCCATTCGTAGATGCCTTGAATTTCGTACTCAGTGCCATTTTGGAAGCGAATGACGCAATTCATGAAGGAATCATCGCCATTGATGATTTCTTCGACTTGAATGACTGTGCAGGGAAACCACTCGCGCTGACAGGGGCCGTTTACTTGCACCCATTCCCATAAGGCATTGGAAATTTCAATGCGATCGCCTACTCTGAGTTTTAGTGCATCTTCAAAATAAGAGTATTTGTCAAAATGATACGACTCAACGCGATACAACCACTGTAACCCGTAGCGATCGCGGATAAATTGCACTGCGCCGGAGTCATTTTCTTGCAGCCAGTCGTTGAGTAATTGTACTTTCCAAGTCCGATCTTGTTGTTCTTCTGTTTTAACAAACTTTAAAAACGCTTCTAATTCCTCTGAAGTCAGTTCATCCAAAGGATTAGCCATGTCTGATGCATTCGCGTGAGAATTTCCCTGAATTTGCCCAACGACTTGCAGTAATATCTGTTTCTGCATATCAGTGAGAGGACAGCTGGCTGCATCACAACGATTAAAGGCTGCTTGCAAGGCTGCTTCAATCTCATCTGGAGTCATAAGCTAATAGCATTGAGGGTTGATTTTTTTTATTATTACAAAGGTGAACCAAGAATCCCCGCGCATTCATGCCGGGGAGTGTCAAAAAAGTTAAATCAACTTCTTCAATCCCTTGGTAGTTAAATTCAGGTAAGCTGGGTTTAAAAACAGTATTAATTGCTGTGTTAGTTAAAACTCTGGCGTTGCTGATTGCAGTATGAATTGTGATTGTCATGCTGAGTGTAGCACTAGTGGAATGAAGTATCTGCGAGATTCTTCACTTCACTACGTTCCTTTCAGAATGACAAATTCATACTTTCTTCCGCAACGCCAAAACTCTTAGCTTGGTATAAAGTTTACTAGAATTTAGTTGCCATTATTTTTAGATATGCACCAGAAAAACAGTATGACATCTTTGTTTAATTTCCTGACTTTAACTAGGTTGTACGGCTCAAAACACATGCGATTTATCACTGCTTTCTCAACTCAGTATTTCAGACTAAATAAGGTGATAGTTATTGCATGTGTTATCAGCATTTTATCCTGGGCATTTACTCCCTGTGCTATGGCGTTGACACAGATTAGACTATTTGATGTTTCTTATAAGGATTGTCCACCAGAATTAGCGCAAGGGGCTGTGATTAGTAGTGGTTCTGCCGCTGCTAGCTGCTATATTGTGACTGGCAAAGCTGAAAATGGTACTTACAAAACCGTCTACGATGCAGACATTTTTGGACGCATTTATGATGCCAATAATGACTCAGTCATGCAAAACCGCACCCGTCTAGGTTCAATTGCGGAAGTCCCACCGGGTATCAGTGATTTTGAATTGAGAATTTCTGTACCTGCAAATCAGCCTACGCCGTTAAAGTTGAAGCAGTTTAAAGCTGCTGGATTTAGTGGTCAAGTGCGGCGTTAACAGTTAACAGTTATCAGTTATCAGTTGGGAGCGAGAGTTACCCAATAGTTACTGAGAAACCTGCCTTGACTTGTACTGAGCGTAGCCGAAGTAGTCGAGGTAGTGCAGTCGTTCCCACAGGGTAAAGAGTCGAATTAAACTGGTGATTTATCCTGTGGGATCTTGCTACTGATTTAATTAAAAGGATATTTGGAGTCTGGACTTCATTAGCCCAGACTCCAAGTAATGTATTTGCAGATGGCACAAACTGCAAATTCTGTGCTAGATGAAAGCTTGCATCCGGCTGAGGTTTTGCATAAAGCCACCTAGAACCTGCAATAGTATAATCGCTAACACTGGCGAAATATCAATACCGCCCAATGGGGGAATAAATTGGCGGAAAAAATTGAGGTAGGGGTCGGTTATTTGGCTCAGAGCAGCAAATGGTTGGTTATACCAGTCGATGTTGGGGAACCAGGTCAACAGCACCCGAATAATTAGTAAATAGCCGTAATATGTGAAGAAGGCAGCTAGTACTGCAAACAGTAGATTCATGGATGGGTTGGTTTCTTGCTAAGTGTCAAAAGCGGTCTTATTATTGATTTTAATTTAGTCCATGTCATGGTGTCTGCGGCTAGTTTTGGCATTCACCACAATTTGGCACTTTTACAGGCGTTTAGCAGTTCAGGAGTCTTTGGTTAAAGAGCGATCGCTAATGGACCCAGAGGAACTGCCGTTGACATTGCCCAGTTGCTTTCGCACTTCATCAATTGTCGCATTCAACTGGGCGATTTTATCTTCTAGCGATCGCCTTGCGGTTTCCATCTCCACGGCGTCAGTTTCTGCGGCTCGCATCTGACGACGTTTCCCTGATATTTTTTTGGCTTCAGTTTGGTTGTTAGTCTGTTCTGTCTCTTCATCTGCTACCAATTCTGGATCGCTCCGAGAAGCAATCAAGGTTCCCACAACACCACCTACGACACTACCGAAAATTGCTCCGACGAAAAAACCACTAGCAAAACCATCTCGCTGACTCATATCTTTAACCGCCTTGAAGAAACTTTGCGACTTTATACACTAGTTAAGCTATTTTTCTTCTTCCCTAGCTGCATACTAGCTTAAGTCCCAAAGGTGCGATCGCCTGCATCTCCCAATCCCGGTACAATATACCCCTGGCTATTAATTGTTTCATCAATAGCAGCTGTGTAAACATTTAAACCCGGATAGGCAACACTCAATTTTTGCAAAGCTGGTGGAGCTGCCACTACACATACAATCCGTGTCAAAACAGGGTCAACACCCCGCTGTGTTAATTCTGCCATTGCAGCCATAATCGATCCTCCCGTTGCCAACATCGGATCGGTAATTAACACCCGCGTCTGGGGAGCAAATTTTTCCGGCAATTTGTTCAGGTAACACGAAGGTTCCAGTGTCTCTTCATTTCGCACCAAGCCAAGATGATAAACCGATGCCAGGGGTAGCAAGGTCTGTGCCCCTTCTAGTAATCCCAGCCCAGCCCGAAGAATCGGCACCACTGCCACAGGCACTTCTGGATCAATAAAAGTTGCCGCAGTGGAATCTAAAGGACTCTGCACCGTTGTTTCTAGAGTTGGTAACCAATCTCTCGCAGCTTCATAAGTCAGCCATCGCCCCAACTCAGTCATCGCACTCCGAAATAATACTGAAGGTGTGGCAGCATCGCGGGCAACTGCCAGCCAGTGCTTGATTAGGGGATGGGGTGGAACATATACACGCAGTTGTAGCGTCATAGGCACAGATAGGCGCTTTTTTCCTATGTGAGAACTGAAACATCATAATACTCTATACTCTTCCCTGGCTACGACTGACTGCTAAAATCAACACACTATTCATTATTGAAAGTATTTTTCATTAGCAGTTGACATATATTCTCAATCAAGGTTATATTGTTAATCAGTGTTCTCCTCTCTTTAAGGATCGGCAGACGGGATTAGCCAGCGGTAGCAGGCTTGTCCCTCTTTTTTGTGATTGGTTATTGGTCATTTGTTATTCTCCCCAGTCCCCATTCCCAATTCCCCATTCCCAATTCCCCATATCGCGAGTATCATTTATGTTGGTTTTTTTACTTTAAATTATGTCTCCTAGTCCCATATTTGATGTAATTGTGATTGGCTCTGGTATCGGTGGATTGGTGACAGCAACTCAGTTAGTAGCAAAGGGAGCTAAAGTACTGGTACTGGAAAGTTATCTGATTCCAGGTGGGAGTGCTGGCTATTTTGAGCGTCAGGGGTATCGATTTGATGTTGGGGCTTCGATGATTTTTGGGTTGGGAGAGAAGGGCACTACTAATTTACTCACTCGTGCCCTTGATGCGGTGCATGTCAGCGTCGAGGCGATCGCTGATCCGGTGCAGATTCACTATCATCTACCCAATGGTTTAGACCTGAAGGTTGACCGAGTTTATGAAAATTTTTTGCAAAATCTTATTGCTTATTTTCGCCATGAAGAAAAGGGGATTCGTCGCTTTTATGACGAGTGCTGGAAAGTTTTTAATTGCCTCAATAGCATGGAGTTGCTGTCATTAGAAGAACCTCGGTATCTGATGCGGACATTTTTGCGACACCCTTTAGCATGTCTTGGTTTGGCTAAATATTTGCCACAAAATGTTGGGGATGTAGCACGGCGATACATCAAAGATCCCCAATTATTGAAGTTTATCGATATGGAGTGTTATTGCTGGTCGGTGGTTCCAGCTAAGATGACACCGATGATTAATGCTGGGATGGTCTTTTCTGACAGGCATTATGGCGGAGTTAACTATCCTAAAGGTGGGGTAGGAAAAATTGCTCAAACCCTGGTGAAAGGTCTAGAAAAGGCTGGGGGTAAAATTCAATATCAAGCCAAGGTCACGAAGATTATTCGAGAACAGGGACGCGCTGTAGGTGTACAACTAGCTAATGGTCAAGTCTATCAGGGTAAACGCATAGTTTCTAATGCTACACGTTGGGATACTTTTGAAAAATTACTACCCAGGGAGAAAATACCAGCTAGTGAGAAAAAGTGGCAACAAAATTATCAGAAATCACCGAGCTTTTTGAGTTTACATATGGGGGTGAAAGAGTCAGTTTTACCTGTGGGAACGGAGTGCCATCATATTTTGTTGGAAGATTGGCAGCAAATGACAGCAGCGTCTGGTACGGTTTTTGTTTCTATTCCCACGTTGCTTGACCCAGATTTAGCACCAGCAGGTTATCACATCATTCATGCTTTCACGCCCGACTGGATAGAAAATTGGCAAGGACTGACTGAAAGTGAGTATGAGGCTAACAAAGAAGCCGCAGCATGGCGAATTATTGACAGACTAGAGAAGATTTTTCCTGGTTTAAATGCTGGGTTGGATTATCTGGAAGTGGGAACGCCGCGCACCCATCGTCGCTTTTTGGGTCGAGTAGATGGTACTTATGGGCCAATCCCTCGGCGCAAGTTGTGGGGATTATTGGGGATGCCGTTTAATCGTACAGAGGTTCCCGGACTTTATTGTGTGGGGGATAGTACCTTTCCCGGTCAGGGATTGAATGCAGTGGCGTTTTCTGGGTTTGCCTGTGCCCATCGCATCGCTGTAGATTTGAAGTTGTGATTTTTTTCCAGATAAATTAAAACTTTCCGGATGTAGCGATCGCTAACCGTAAGTATATCGCGGCGGGGTACTCAAACTCTGCAAGTAATACAAAATTGTGCTTTAATTTGTTGGTGCAATTTTCCTCCTCACACAAACAGCTGTTACTGATGTCACTCACACCCAAAGAAAATATTGTGAAATTAAGCTGGCTTGTATCCAGCTTTTTAAGTGTGTTCCTGCTTGGCTCAACTGTCAAAGCTGCCACCAAGCCAGTGCAACAAACTCTTAGTCAGGTTCCCATCACAGTTTCCCCGGCTGCTGATAGTGATATGTTTGCTGGCGTGGTTCCTTTACATTCACCTATGAAAGTGCTTGAACCGCAAATTAAAACCTTGATGGCTAAATATAGCTTTCTGCAAACAGGAATGTTTTTCCTCGATTTAGAGACGGGGAATTATTTGGATATTGGAGGCGATCGCGTCTTCCCCGCTGCCAGTACAATTAAATTGCCAATTCTCATCGCCTTTTTTCAGGACTTAGACGCAGGTAAAGTCAGGCTAGATGAACAGCTGACAATGCGGAGTGATTTGGTCACAAATGGCTCTGGAATCATGCAATATGAGCGAGTTGGGAAGAAATACACGGCATTAGAAACCGTGAATAAGATGATTACCATCAGTGACAATACAGCCACCAACATGATTATTGATCGCTTGGGTGGAGCAGCCAAACTAAATCAGCGTTTCCGCGGTTGGGGACTAAAAGACACAGTAATTCGCCGCCTTTTGGCTGATTTAAGAGGCACAAATACTACAAGTTCCCAAGACTTGGCGAGGGTACTGGCTTTGGTGGTGAATAATAAATTAGTCTCCCCACAGAGTCGAGAACAGGCTTTAGATATTCTGCGTCACACCACCATACATACACTACTTCCCGCCGGTTTGGGAAAAGGCGCAGTCATCGCCAACAAAACCGGAGATATCGGCTTTATCATCGGTGATGCTGGGTTTATCACTATGCCCAATGGTAAGCATTACTTGGCAGCTATCTTCGTCAAACGTCCATATCGAGATTCTAGAGGAAGAGACTTTATTCGGCAAGTTTCCCAACTTGTATACAATTACTTGAGTCAGCCAAACCCCGTTGCAAGTAATTACTAATTCGTAATACTTCGGCTGCGCTCATTACAAGTTCGTAATTCGGCGTTGCTGATTTAATGTATGATTTAGGATTTTCCGTTGTACCAAAACCCCTGTAGAGACGTAAAATTTTACGTCTCTACATCCAAATTCATACTGCGATTCAGCAACGCCAAAAAAAGTTATACCAATCTGAAAAAAAGAATGCAACAGATACATTTGTAGATACTGTCTTGATTCGTCAAGAGGCATGAGCGAGATAATCAGGGTCAAAAGGCTTTTGGGATTTTAAAACCCCAAAAGCCAAATGCAGGAGTTTACGCATCACAGCAGCAAGAACTTGCATTTTGACCTTGCCACGATCTAGCAAACGCTGTGCAAATAATTTCAACAGCGGATTATGGCGCATAGCAGCAACAGCAGGCATATAAAGTGCCTTTCGGAGTCGGGCATTGCCAACTCCAGATAAGCGAGACTTACCCTGCACCGAAGAGCCACTAGAACGTTCTTGGGGAGTTAAGCCAGCATGAGCAGCTAACTGGCGAGCATTGCGGTATTGTTCAAGACAACCGATTTCGGTTAACAGCACAGCCGCAGTCTGCTCACCAATACCAGGGATTGAGGTTAAAAGGTCGCGCTTGGCCTTCAAATCAGGATGGCGCTCAAAGTGGTCGTGAATCAGTTGTTTCACCTGGACAATCAGCTGTTTTAACTGCTCTAAATGAGACTCAATTAAAGCGGCAACAGTGGGTGTGGCAGTTTCTAACCGATTCTGCTCCTGTTGGTACATGTCCGTGAGCGATTCTAAACGACGAAGGAGCGCTTGAAGCTCTTTCACCTCAACTGGTAAAGGAGTCCAAAGTTCTGGGGCAATCGCCAGACAAAAACGCGCAATCACTGCGGCATCTACTTTGTCCGTCTTAGTACGAAGTAGTTCGCTCTTGGCAAATCCTTTAATGCGGGATGGATTGACCACACTGACTTTGTGACCATTCTCCACTAAAAACTCTGCCAATGCTTCGCCATAGGTGCTTGTCGCTTCCATGCAGCCATGAACTTGAGTCGCTCCTTGTTTGATGAGCCAGTTTTGTAGGTTAACAAAACCTTCTGGATTGTTTTTAAAGACTTTGGATTTTGTGGTTTGGTTCTCCAGTATCAAAGTCACATGAAAATCTTTTTTACTGATATCGATACCGAGAACTATTTTTGACATGAGACATTTCCTCCACAGTTAATTTCTACAATAGAAGAACTGATGAATTGCATCTACTATCCTTGTGAATGCAGACTTTCCCAATATTTGGGGTCTAAGATACTGTCCAGTCTCTACAATTCAATTCGATTTCACCGATACAGGTTGCCAATCTACGTTACAGACTTTTGTATGGTCTCAGGGGCGGGGCAGCTTGACCTGGTATTACCAGTCCTCCAAAAAGAATTGTGTCGTTAAACTAGTACAGACAACATTTAAGTTTTTTGAACTGCATTCTCAAGTCAAGTCTTTGCTCTACATCACAGTGAAAGCTATTTACTCGGTTCCTTGGGATCTTCTATTTAAGATACAAGGGGCGGGGTTTCCCCTATGCGTGTCAACTTAACGCCAAATCGGCGGTTAGAAACCGCGGCTACACAAACAAAACCTGCCTTCGCAGGTTTCAAAACCTTAATTTGACCTTAGTCCGCGGAGGCGGACTTTGCCTTTGTAGCCGCGAATTCTATTCGCCGGGGCTTAAGTTGACACGTATGGGAAACCCCGCCCTAGACGACAATCTATGTGTCGCAATCATTAATTGAATTGGTATTATTTTGGCATTTCATATTCTGATTCAGCAACGCCGGAAATGCAATCAATTAAACCAATTTAATTTTACTTGCTGCTCTAGTAGCCTTTTCCCGTGCTTCTTGGACATTCACTCCTTTAGCTAAAGCTACTCCCATGCGCCGATATGGGTGAGCGCTAGGTTTACCAAATAACTTAATATCTACATCTGGCTCAGATAAGGCATCTGCCACGCCTGCAAATGTAACAGAATCCGATTTCTCTTCAGCTAAAATTACAGCGCTGGCTGAAGGAGCTAACAAGTCTATGTTGGGAATTGGTAAACCTAAAATAGCCCTTAAATGCAATTCAAATTCATTGAGGTTTTGGGATATTAAAGTCACCATTCCTGTATCATGTGGTCTGGGAGAAAGTTCGGAGAATATAACTTCATCCTTGGTGATAAAAAACTCAACACCAAAAATTCCCGCACCACCCAAAGCATCGGTGACTTTTTTCGCTATTTCTTGAGATTTAACTATCTTTTCTGCAGTAATTTCTGCTGGTTGCCAAGACTCTTGATAATCACCTCTTTCTTGCCGATGACCAATAGGATCACAGAAAATTGTCGGTGCGTTCCACTGTTTAATCGTCAGTAGAGTAATCTCAATTTCAAAGTCAATGAATTCTTCCACAATTACCTTTTGAGTGTCACCACGAGAATTAGCGATCGCATAATTCCAAGCTGTCTCAACTTCACTCTGATTTTGCACCACAGACTGACCTTTCCCAGAGGATGACATCACAGGTTTCACAACATTTGGGAAGCCAATTTTATCAGAAACAGCAAGCAACTCTTCTAAAGTTGTGGCATAACCATATTTAGCCGTTCTAATCCCTAATTCTTTGTGCGCTAATTCCCGAATTCGGTCACGGTTCATGGTGTAGTTAGTAGCTGCTGCCGTGGGAATAACTGTAATTCCTCGCTGCTCAAATTCTACAAGTTTTTCTGTTCTAATTGCTTCAATTTCTGGTATGATAAAATCAGGTTTATGCTTGCTAACTACCGCTTCTAAATCTTCAGCACTCAGCATAGAAATCACTTCAGAGCAGTCAGCAACTTGCATCGCCGGAGCATTAGCGTAACGGTCAACAGCAATTACGTAATTTCCCAAACGTTGAGCAGCAATCACAAATTCTTTGCCGAGTTCTCCTGAACCCAAAAGCATTAATTTTTGAGGTAACTTAATTGAATTAGTCATAAAATTATCTAGATTAATTCTTATTTAATTATCTTAATTATCATCTTCTGAATCGCTAAACCTAGCGCCACGCAGTTGCAAATCTTTACGTTGAAAATCGCTCAAGCCATTAGCTGTGCCAAAATTACACTCATCTACTAACGCATTTACCCAAATAGTCTCATTCAGAGTTGCACCGCTTAAATTTGCATTTCTCAAATCAGCTTCTGTAAAATTGGCAAATAAGAGGTCAGCATTTACGAAACTGCTGTCGTGGAGGTTTGCTCTTGATAAATTGCCTCGGATAAAGTTAACCTCATCTAAAATTAAACCAGATAAATCTGCCCCTACTAAATAAGGAAATTTTAGCTGACTGGGATTTTGTAAAAACCGCATGATGCAGTTTATATTGGCATCATTAAGCCGCATTTTAGTTAAAAAATCGTAACGTGCTATACCCAGTTGTCTGAGAGTTTGCAACCGTTGGGAAGGACTTTGTTCTAAAAATTGGATGGCGCTATTACGCAAGTCTTGAGTCAGGATACTTAGCATATTTTTTTAATAGATATTAGAGATAAATTTTTTATATTAATCTAGTCAATCAATCTTGATTGGAGTTATAATTTGCCCAAATTCGATAATTTATTATCTTCATTATGCTAACGCTTGAGCAAATTGAATCTGCTATTCTTCAGCTTACACCTGATGAGTTTCAAAAAATACTAGAATGGTTTGCGGATCTTGATTACCAGCGATGGGATGAGCAATTAGAGAAAGATATTGCTGATGGTAAATTAGAAGCTTTGGCACAGGAGGCGTAGACGCGTAGCGGCTTGTCGTTAGACATCGCTGAATTTGAAGCCGGGCACTGTCGGGCTATCTAATGCATTATACAACTCGTCGGTTCTGGGAATACTATGATGCTCTACCGGAGGAAGTTCAGCAAACAGCCGATCAATGTTACGAACTACTCAAAGCCGATCCATCTCACCCATCGCTACATTTCAAGAAAGTTGGTAAGTATTGGTCAGTACGAGCAGGACGAAGTTATAGAGCATTAGGTGTAGATGTTAAAGACGGTATTTCGTAGTTTTGGATTGGAACACACACAGATTACAACAAGCTTATCGGTATGTAGGATGGCAAGTCAACTATGTGGTTAGCTTGAGCGCAGGTATATCGGGAAACAGCACCACATAATAAGCCAAATTCACCCTAAAGAATGGAAATTTTGCCTCTAAATATTATAATTAGCCTGAAAAGCATAGATATCTGAAGGCAAAAACAAGATATATGCACCTAATCGTAGTATTGCTACCGATTCTCTCAGTTTTACCTTTCCTTTTTTCCACGGCTGAAACGGCGATCGCCATCCCATATCGAAGTGGTGGAAAATGTTCTTCTTCAGGTATTGATATTGATCTTGTAACGGGTCAAACTCGGAGTATTTTTATGCCTCCTGATCCATCGTGTTACGGATCTGAAGCAGTACCTCAGCGACAACCGAGGCCGCAAGGCTATCAGTTTCATTTCAGTAATAACTGCTCGCGTCCGGTTCAAGTAGCTGTGATATATCTAAATTTAAATAATAATTGGGAAACCCGTGGTTGGTGGAGATTTGCTCCTGGGGAAACAGCTAATCTATCTAGTAACAAGGAGGGTATCCCTATTATTTCCCACAACAAAATCTTCTATTTCTATGCCCAAACAGTTGACAGTAGTGAGCGCCTCATTTGGGATGGCAATACCTATATGTCTTTGAACGGCGAACGTCTTGGTTTTAGGGAAATGCAGCAACAGCAGGCCGATAATAATAATTTCTCTGTGCAGTGCAAGTAATTAACGTGAGTTAGATGAGTTACAAAGCCTGAAATCCCTACCCAGTATTGTTTGTGAGAACTTAGGCTTTCTAAAAATCTCTATGTTTATTGAGAATAAAATCACTAACCCTTGAATCTGCCAATTATTGATCTTATTCTCAACTACTGGTTGAGAGTTTCTATCAGCCTTAGTTCCAACAATCCTTGATTTACAAAGGTTTTAGCCCCTAAAATCCGTCGAACTCAAGTTAATTAAATAGGTAGCTACAAAGTTTATTTTATATTCTGCAAAATTGGGTTAATTGTTATGTTTAAAGCCAGGATTCAACAGTTAAAGTTTTTACCTGTTGAATTCGCTGAAAGTCGCTATCGGCTGATACAACGGTAAGATTATGCTGTAGAGCAATAGCTGCTATCCAAAGGTCATTTTCATCAAAGCCTAAATCAGTAATTTTAGTTTTTCTCCGCTTGTTTTTTTCTTTCGGTGCAAATTCATTAAATAAAGCAGCTTTTAATTGTCCGTAGATAGTTGCTGTTTCTTCTGTCATAAGGTAAATGCGAATATCTTCTAAGAATTCGCTCAAGCGAGCTAGATTTGTTTC
Source organism: Calothrix sp. PCC 7507 (assembly GCF_000316575.1). GTDB lineage: Bacteria > Cyanobacteriota > Cyanobacteriia > Cyanobacteriales > Nostocaceae > Fortiea. The sequence continues at coordinate 1,725,099 of NC_019682.1, forward strand.
CTTGCGCTGGGATTTTTCCATCATGAATGTCAGTTCGCCCTGCACAATTATGCAAGTAGTAATGTTATTTTCTCCAACTTCATTCACGTAATGGATAACATTTGGCTCGCCTAAAATAATGGCACTACAATGATTTGTATCCAATAAATACATTATTCAAATGGGTTTTCGTCGTCAAATTTAGCTTTACCACGGGTAGCATACACTGATTGAAGACATTCTTTAAAGTCATCTCCTGACCAAGTTCCGGCGTGTCGCAAAATGGAACGTCCAGAAGCAGGACGGTATGTAAGCTGTTCTTGATCACTAGGAAGTTTTGTATAGTTATGTTTAATAGAACGAATCAAGTTGAGTGCTTCTGTTAGTAATTCTGGTGGTAAAGTTTCTATTTCTTGGATTAATAATTCTTTAGTAGTCATATTATATCTTTCTCACTACTTCTTCGTTTTCTATGTTACAACCTGATGACTAGTAAAATAACTACGCATGATTACAATCATCATCAAACTTTGCGCCTTCTCTACAAGACGCAAAGGAATATTTGTTAAGAATCCATCTCGGCTAATTCTAACCAGCGTTCAGTTGCTACATCAATTGCTTGTTTGATGGTTTCTACTTGTTCATACAATTTTTGTACTTGGGTATAATTGCCTGCTGAAACATTTACCAGCGCTTTCTCTACTTCGGTTTTTTCTAACTCTAACTTGGCGATTTTACCTTCTAATTGCTCAAATTCTCGCTTTTCCCAATTTGAGAGTCGGCGCTGCTTTTTTGTTTCAGTGGCTTGAGATAGAGATGTGGTTTTTTGCGCCTCTATATTTTTCGGCTTGTCTTTAGTATTAGTAGTTTGTTGTTGTGCGGCTTCTTCGGCTTTTTTATAGTCGAGATAAATGGAGTAATTACCTGGATATTGTCGCAGCACACCGCCTGGTTCAAAGGAAAAAATTGTGTCTACGGTGCGGTCTAAAAAGTAGCGATCGTGGGAAACTACTATTACAGATCCAGAAAAGTCTTCTAAGTAGTCTTCTAGTACTGCTAACGTCTGCACATCTAAATCATTAGTCGGTTCATCTAAAATCAAGACGTTAGGCGCACTCATGAGTAAGCGCAAGAGAAACAACCGCCGTTTTTCACCACCAGAAAGTTTATGAATTGGTGCATATTGTTGGTTCCCAGGAAATAAGAACCGTTCCAACATTTGAGAAGCAGTAATTTGAGTTCCGTCGGCTATTTTGATAAATTCCCCTTCTTCTTTGATATAGTCAATCACGCGCTGATTTTCATTCAAAGCTGTGAGCAATTCTTCAGAATGTTGGTCAAAATAACCGATGTGAATTGTAGTACCAATTTCTACGCTTCCCGAATCTGGCTGCACTCTTCCGGTAATCATATCCATTAATGTAGATTTACCCGCGCCGTTAGGGCCAATAATACCAATGCGGTCTTCTGGACTAAATTCGTAGGTAAAATCTTTAATTAAGGTGCATCCATTATATGATTTAGAAATATTATTGAGTTCAATAACTTTTTTACCAATCCGCCGACCAACTGTCGAGATATCGACTTTACCCTGAACCTGTTTAAACTCAGTGTCTCTCAGTGCGTGAGCGCGTTCTATTCTAGCTTTTTGTTTAGTACTGCGAGCTTTTGGGCCTTTTTTGAGCCACTCTAATTCACGCCGCAATACACCTTGATGTTTACGTTGACTGCTGATGGCAGATTCTTCTGCAAGAGCCTTCTTTTCGAGGTAATATGAATAGTTACCTGTATAAGTGTAAATATCACCTCGATCAATTTCAATGATGCGATTTGTGACACGATCTAAAAAGTAGCGATCGTGGGTGATTAAGAATAATGCACCACGGTAGCGATTTAAGTAACTTTGTAACCATTCTACAGAAAGCGCATCAAGATGGTTGGTTGGCTCATCCATCAGCAAAGCATCGGGTTCTGAGAGCAAAGCTGTGGCTAGAGCAATGCGTTTACGATAACCTCCAGATAGAGTGCCTATGACTGCATCAAAGTCGGAAATTCCTAACTTGGTGAGGATGATTTTGGCGTTAGTTTCTAGTTCCCACGCGCCGGTTGTGTCCATCTTTTGCATGACTACAGAAAGACGGGACATTAGTTGACTATCTTCTGGATAGTGAGCTAGTTTATCTGAAAGTTCTTCATACTCACGCACCAAAGCCATATGTTCGCCACTATCAGCAAAAATTTGCTCTAAAACTGTGCGATTTTCATCTAAGTCTGGCTGTTGGGGGAGGTAGATAATTTTAGCACCAGAGTTGACTAAAATTTGACCGCTATCAATTGATTCTAGACCGGCGATCATTTTTAATAGGGTTGATTTACCAGACCCATTTGTACCAATTAAACCAACTTTATCTGTAGCATCCAAGCTAAAGCTAGCATCATTTAAAATTTCTTTAATGCCAAAGTCTTTTTTTACAGATTGCAGCGTAATAATACCCATATTTTTTGATAATTTTCAGATAATTAGTAGGTGGGACTTATAGCGTTTCCTAAGAAGCTTAGATACTTATTATATAGCTTTCTAAATTACGTAAACCTCTGCGTATCTCCGCGCTAACCTTAGCGAGCCTCTGCGTTAAAAAATATTAATTATGTACCTCACTAAACTCTTAATGCTATGTATGGCAAGCTGATTTCATAATTGAACAAATATTACGTATATGTAGTAGGATAGCTGCTGCTTACTATAGCAGGGTTATGGTGGGCAGTGCCCACCCTACCTGTGTTTCACAAATCAAGTATAAATCCTATATAAATGCTATACAAATAAGTCGAGAGGCAGATGTCCATACATTTCGTTGATGCCCTCTGTGTTGTAAGATTGGCAAGATACCAGTACTCCTCGATGGTGTCCTGCATAAGAATCAAGATAGCACAAGCCATTTTTACCATTTAATTTGATATAAACTGGCCCTTCAATTATGGGTAAATTGTTTGGTGCTTCATAACCTAAAGCTTGAGAATAGGTTTTCATCGCCAACATTCCTGCTTCTGCTGTATCAGCACAAATTCCTAAAATTTGGTAATCTGAGAGCTTGGTAAGCAAGATTAGTCCCCGACGGACGGAAACTTTTTCTGATGGCTTGAGGATAGGTGCAATATCTAGACAGTTAAATTTATTTAGAAGTTTTCTCGCTTCTTCGGCGGTAAAATTGTGATGATTGGGAGTTGACATAAAGTGGTTTATTATGTTCTTGGTGTTTTTTGTATTTGAGGTGGGGTTGCCCACCCTACTAAACATTATTTACTCAAATCACGGTTGATTTTGAACATTTCCTAGATTGAAAATAAAGGGTACACTGCCTTTTGCATCACTACCCATAACTAGGACTTTTGGCATTTGGGCACCACCAGTTTTCCAAGCTTCAATTGCTTCTTTTTGGAGTACTAATTGCCCACCTTGAGCTTTGAGAGTATCTGCTAAGAGTCTTTGAGCTTCTGCTTTACCCTTGGCACGGTTCACATCTGCTTGCGCCTCTTGTTCAGCTTCTTGAGCTACATAAACGGCTCTTTGCGCTCGCTGTTCCGCAATTTGTTTTTCTTCCACTGCTTTGGCAAATTCTGGGGAAAAAGTCAAGTCAATTACGCTGGTATCTAAGACAATTATCCCATATTTATCTAAGCGATCGCCTAAAGCGTTATCAAAATCTTCCTTTAATTCGCTTCTTTTGGTAATCGCTTCTTCTACTGTTCTTCTAGCGGCGGCGATTTTGAATGCTTCCTGGGTTTGGGGTGCGATAATTTTAGAGACGATATTTTCTAAAGTGCCTTGCTTCCTTCTCACTTGCACTACCTGCATCGGATCGAGACGAAAGTTGATGGCAAATCTCGCAGATAAATTTTGCAAATCTTTGGTAGAACTTTCTGCTGGGACTTCAAACTTTTGCACCGTCAAATCATACACATCTATTACTGAGATCAGAGGTGGCCTTAAGTGAATACCTTCTAGCAAAGCGCCATCTGTAGCTTTACCCAAGATGCTGATTACACCTGCTTGTCCTGGATTAATAATAATAAAGGAATTGAATCCGATAATTACGAGTAGTGCCAAAAAAATTCCTACAAGTGTCGTTTGCCAATTGGCAAATTGCTGATTTTTCAAGTTTTCATCTCCATTTTTGTCCTTCAACATATCCTGTACTATGGTGGCACGGACTATGCCTATATACACAGGCAAAAGACTACAAAAGTGAGATGCTGTTCCTGAACGTGGTAGTATCGGTTTTACGCAACTGCGAAGAACTGCGGCTATAGCATCTCATCAGGTATTAAGAAAGCGTAGGCATTCAGTGCATCCCCTCCAGCGCCTGCTTGACTATGGACAACAATATCGTAAACAAATTTAGTTGGCGATCGCTTGTTCTATTTTAAATTAATTGGGTGGCGGTGGATGTAGTAGTCACATTGATCTTAGACAAAGCCACGTTAGCGGTGGATAATGAAACAGAAACTGCAATCCAGCGATCGCTAGAACGAATTACAGCCAATAGGACTGTCAGGGTTGAAATGAGGGACTGTAGTGTGAGCGTCTCGCTCACGCGGGCTTTTCGGCCCGCACTACCAAAAACCCCTCAAAACAAAATTGACAAACCACTAGGCAAAGCCCACCGTAAGCATTGCTCATCAACTTTCCACTATCCGGAATGCCGATTGCATTTATGTCATGGAACATGGGACATTAGTAGAGTCAGGAACTCATGAGGAATTGCTATCTATGCTAGTCTCTGGTGAGTGCAGAGTGGTTTATGATGAGTCTCACGCAGAGTCGCATTCGGCGGAGCCGTTCCCGCAGGGTAGACACAAAGTTTTTCTTGATGTCTTTGCTTTGGGTTAAATAGTTTTTAATTACGAATGAATTATGTTTTTTGGTAGTACCCAGCCGGAATCAGCGGATAACAAGTGGCGTCATCAGTTGGATAGATTTGCTAAAGAAAATCAACCAGAATTGGCCGCATTATTTTGGGGATTGTGGTTAGAAAACGGTAATCGCCAAGGTACTATCGGTATCGACTTGCAACCAGCACCGCATTTTGTTTATTGTCCTAAAGAACAGATAGAAAAATTAAACGATAAAGTTGAGAATCGGCTGCAAGAAATATTAGGAATTATCGAAAATAATCAGCCAGAAGTAGAAGTTGTGATGATTGGTATTGGTAAGGGTGAAATTAAGTTAATTCAGTTCGCACCAGAACCACCACCACCGATTTGTTTTGAGCAAGTTGGGAAGGATGTGGATGGGTTATTGGAATTATTAGAACAGCGGATGAGGGAGGAGATTGTTTTTTAGCGCAGAGTCACGCGGAGGGAAGCGCGGAGTCACGCGGAGGAAGAGAAAAACTCTGCGCTTATTGTTATGATTAGTTCAATATAATTAGAAGTCATTATCTTAGCAAATTGGGAAGTTATTGGTGGGCATTGCCTAGGGTGTTGATTCTGTGCCTTTTTTCGGGGTAAAAGTTCATGCAAAATTATGTGGTGTATATTTGGGCAAAAGCTTATAAGGTATAGATTTTACGCTTATATATAGGCATAAAAATTGCATGAACCAAAAACGGGAAAATTCCATCAAAGTCAACACCCTAGTACAGTGCGACGGAAATAAGCAGACCATTCTCAATCGCTAAAAAGCTTACTCCATATTACTTTTGACTTTTGACTTTTGACTTTTGACTTTTGACTTCCGCCTTGCGGTACTAGGCATTGCCCACCCTACTTATTTAAACTGCAACTGGCTGAGTCGCACGCTTTACTTTCAGCTTTGGTATCATCTGCATTCCTGCTGGTGTAGCTAAAGTGAAACCACGGCGCACAGGACGCACAGGATGCTGATTAGCCAGTGATATTTGAAAATGTGACAGAATTTTTGCCAACACAATTTTCATTTCATACTGGGCAAATGCCAACCCAATACAGCGACGATTACCTCCACCAAAAGGTAAGTATTCATAAGGGGAAAATTGCCTTTCTAAAAAGCGTTCTGGTCGGAATTGTTGGGAATTTGGATAAACTTCTTCTCGATGGTGTGCTAAATAAATACTAGGGATAATTATAGTTCCCGTTGGCAGATTGTAGCCCATAATTTCAATTGGGGATTTCACAATCCTGGCAACACCATTCATCACAATTGGGTATATTCGCAATGTTTCTTGACAAACTGCTGTCAAGTAAGGCAATTTAGCAATGTTACTTGGATCTGGATTAACACCAAGGCTTTCTAATTCCTTGAGTAGCTTTTCCCTCACTTCTGGTAATTGGTCAATCCAGTAAAAAGCCCACGTCAATGCAGAAGCAGTGGTTTCATGTCCTGCAACCAATAATGTCATTAATTCATCACGTAATTCCACATCTGACATCGGTTGTCCATCGTCATAACGAGCAGACATCATCAAACTGAGGATATCTTGACGATTTTGATTAGATTCCAGCCGACGTTCTGCAATCAGGGTATAAATCAGTTGATCGATTTGTTGTAGTAGGTACATAATCTTACCCCACGGACTCCAGACACCTAAATCTTTTTGCAAAAAGCCAAAAAAGAGGGTCATAGTCGTTAAAGGGGAACCAATTTGGTCTAAGACTGAAGTTAGCAATTGCTGAAGTTCTTGGAAACGCTCTCCCTCATTTAAACCAAATACAACCCTTAAGATGACACGCAAGGTGATTTCTTGCATCGACCTCCGGATATTAAAGGGTTTGCCAATATTCCACTCGTCACTGATTTGCTGCGTTATTTCGCTGATATCCTGTCCATAAGCCCGCATTCTGTCGCCATGAAAGGGAGGGCTTAAAAGTTGCCGTTGCCGCTTATGGCGATCGCCATCTAGTAAAATCAAAGAGTTATCACCCAACAAAAATCTCAAACCCCCGTTTCCCCTGCCAATCTCAAAATGGCTAGGATCAGCACTAAAAATCTGCTCTAATGCTTGGGGTTGGCTAAAGTAAACCATATGCGTACCCCGGCTACCCCAGACAGTGAAAGCATCTCCATAGATTTTGGCAAAATCTTCTACATACTTCACAGGTTGAGTAATAAACTTGACGAGGCGCAGCCAGCGCTGCATTCTTGGTCCATCAGGTAAGTTATTGTTTGCTGTCATAATAAACTGAGAAGAGATAGTGACTGGTAGATTTTATTGTTACAAGTTTTTTCAATGGGCATCGGGCATCGGGCATCGGGCATTGATGGGGCATCGGGAAAAACTTTTCTTCAGTACTTAATTCCTATTGCCTATACTTCGGCTCCGCTCAGTACAAGTTGCCTATTCCCTATTCCCCAGTCCCCAGTCCCCAGTCCCCAGTCCCCAATCCCTCTTAAATTGTTAGCAAAAAAATATTCAGATACCCAAAGCAGTATATTCTTGTAGGACAGCGTCGGAAGCAAGCAGTGCCAAAAATCATCGCTATTCTCAACGGTAAAGGAGGAGTCGGCAAAACGACTACCGCAGTCAACTTGGCTGCAAACTTTGCCAGAGACAAAAAAGTGATTTTGATTGACGCAGATATTCAAGGTTCAGCCAGCTGGTGGTTCGGGCGGAATCAGAATGATATGGGCTTTGATTTATCCCAAGAAACAGATCCGCAACATTTAGGTAATTTAGCAAAGATAACAGGTTACGATTTAGTAGTGGTGGATACGCCACCAGCGCTACGCTCTGAAGTCTTAACAACGGTAATAGCGATCGCAAATTATCTAGTTTTACCTACACCCCCAGCCCCAATGGATTTAGCTGTCCTGATTGAGACAGTCAAAAAATCCGTAGTCCCCGTGGGAGTTCCCCATCGGGTATTGCTGACTAAAGTCGATACGCGCAGCTTGGGGGAAGCACTCGAAGCTCAAAACACTCTCATGCGGTTAGGAATTCCGGCTTGCAAAGCCTTTATCCGAGCTTACAAAGCTCATGAACGAGCAGCACTTGAGGGTGTGGCGATTACTCAATGGCGAGGAAAACAGGCACGGGAAGCGGATTCAGACTACCGCCGCGTCGCCGATGAACTACAGCATGATTGGAGGAAATAATGGTTAGAAAACGTGTCTCTGTATCTGATTTATTACAAGAAGAAGCACAGAAATTTACACCTCCTACAGGTGAATCTGCTATTGAAGTCACCGCTGAAGCAGTTGTCGAACAAAATGCTCCAGCCCCCACAGCAGAGCCTACGCAGACACCAGAGTCAACTACTGCTAGACGGACAAATCCCACCAAAACTAATTTAGAAGCAACTGTCAAAGAATTGCAAGAAACTCTAGAACAAGCTCACCATGAAAAAGCCTCTCTTCAGCAGCAAATTGTAGATTTGCAATCAGCTGAGTCCGAACAAAAATTATTAGCAAAACGGCTTACAAAAGAACTGGATGAAGCCAAAAAAGCCGCTCTGAAACTTGCAGAAGCTAATTCTACATTGATAGAAGAAATTAACTCTTTAAAACAAGAAAACGAAAGTTTTACAAAAGCTAATTTTAAACTTGTTGAAGAAATGGACTCCTTGAAACAAGAAAAGGCAGATTTCACAGAAGCTAATTCTAAACTTGTTGAAGAAATTAACTCCTTGAAACCCCCAGAAAAGGAAACCAATAAATTAGTAAAAGAACCCTATAACCCAATCAACTACAGAAAATCCCATCGCTCATCTATCAAGCTGGCTCAAACCCAACCAGACGAGTATGAAGATACCTCCTCTGAGATGTGGTTACTTGACTAAAATATTGTAGCAGCGCGGCAAGCTTAAGAAAGTGAGGTAGAAATTAAGTTGATACAGACGGATTTCTCGTAGGGCGGAGTCTTGGTCGTTGGTGTCAACTTAAGCTTAAACGCTTACCCGACATAGGTTTTACCCCACCCCTCAATCCCCTCCCCGATGCTTTGGCTACCGTGTACACACAAGTCGAATTTCTTTTGAGATTCATTGGTCATTTGTCGTTATTTCTACCCTATTCCCCATGCCCTATTTTCCACTAACAATCCCAGACCACTGGACTTTTTTCTCTTGCTCTCGGCGATAAGAAAAGAAATGATCTGGGGTTTGATAGGTACAATAAGGAGCGATCGCTATTTGTTCTCCACTAATTCCCAAACTTTCGAGCTGCAAGACATTCACCCGCCGCACGTCTAAGCGCGCCTTTCCTGGATTGGGATCTGCCAGCAAGGGTGAATTAGGTAAATTTTGTAATGACTCAACAATATATTTTTCGTCACCCTGTGGTATAATGCTGCTACCAATTTCTGCTGCCACATCCAGAGAGACTTGGTAAACTTCACCAGCGATCGCTGGTCCCATAGCAATGCGGAGATCATCTAGCTTGCTGCCTTGTGTTTGCAATCGGGCGATCGCTTGCGGGACAATTTTTTTTGCAGTCCCACGCCATCCTGCGTGAACTGCTGCCACTTGTCCAGTTCTCACATCCCCAATCAATACAGGTGTACAATCAGCGCTAGCGACCCAAACAGCTTGCAAAGGTTGCTCGCTAATTAAACCATCTGCCGATGCTAAATCATCTCCATTTGTGCTTAACTTACTGTCAACTTCTTGTGGGGTGAGAACAGTATTGCCATGAACCTGTTTCAAACGATAAACTAGAGCCTCTGGTTGCAGTACTTTTGTTAACTCTGCCGGGGAACGAGGCCAAAACTGCTGAGTGAAGAAGCCGTGATGCCAAAGTTCCAGAAGACTACAAGTCAGGTAGGGTAGTTCTCCCCAATTGCGCCATTGCCAAGTGTGCATCTTGAACCAAACCTCAACAGAAAATCCGCCAATTAATGCTAACTTGATCAACGAGATTTAGGCTAACTGCGTGAAATTTGATCTGCAAAAATTTTCAGCAGCCCTAGAGGTAGGGCGCAAGTATACATATATACCATTTTCCCTGAAGGTTTTTGAAAGCGTTTCCTCAACTAACCAAACCCTGTGGAGCTTGCTTGAGCAGGGGGCTGAATCAGGAAGTGTAGTAATTGCCACTCAGCAGACTGCTGGGCGAGGGCAATGGGGTCGCCAATGGATTTCTGCTTCTGGGGGATTATATCTTTCTGTGGCGATCGCCCCCAAATTAGAGGCTACTGATGCCTATCAGCTAACTTTAGCTAGTGCTTGGGGAATTGCTGCACAATTGCAAAATTGTGGTGTCAGCGTCGGAATTAAATGGCCAAATGATTTAGTCTTAGATGGTCGTAAACTAGGTGGGATTTTAACTGAAACCAAAGTTTATCAAGGAAAAATCACCCAAGCCGTGATTGGTGTTGGCATTAACTGGACAAATCCAGTACCAGAAACGGGAATTAATCTCGAATCCTGGCAAGCTTCCCAAAATTCCCAATCCATTTCTTGTCTGGAAATGCTTACGTCAACAGTTTTACTGGGAATAGAATCTGGTATAGAGTGCCTTGTTCAAGAAGGAATAAGCATACTCTTGTCTCGCTATTTAGAATTACTTACAAATTTAGGTGATCAGGTATACATCGATAATATTTTGGGAAAGATAACAGGAGTTAATTCTCAGGGTAATCTACGGATATCTACGGATTTTTATGATACACAAAAGGGAAAAACATCGGAAATTTATGTTCAACCCGGTACAATCAGTTTGGGATACCGTAAATTTTCTGTCTAACTTTTAAGGTTTGTTCATAATTCAGCTCTTTGGGTACGACAAACCACTGGCATCATCTCTTTAGCCTAATTAAACACAACTGAGAGAAAAAATGACGCAGCGCCATAACTCTGCCCACAACCGGTTAGAAAATCTGACGACAAAACGCTTTGCTTCCACGCTACCAGCACAGAGCCTCTGTTGGCTGAGTAGCTTTAGCCTCCTGAGCGGTGGCTTCGTGTTTGCTCAAACGGAAACATCCATAGACAACATCGTTCCTACTATTGAAAATTCTCAGCCATCAGCAGCGACAAATCCAGTTAAACAAAATATCGTTACACCCCAAGTAACTCAACCACAGCCAGAATTTGCGGAACGGCAAACTAGACTCAGAAAAAGACTCAACAGCAAAAGTGTATCGCCATCACCAGAGTCAGTTACACAATCAAAACCCCAGGTAGAAACTTCTTCGGTTGCGCCTAGCAGCATCAGAGAAGAAAAACCAAAACAAGAGCCTCGCTCCTTACCAGAGAAACTCCCAGTAGTTGCTCAACCAGCAAATAACTCTAACAGTGCTGCCATTAGGACAGGGGAAAAAACCAAGGATTACAATAACGCTTATATTGACCCCACAGATTACAACCCTAATGCCGCTGGTGGCTATCAAGCGCCGAATTCTGTAGTGATTACAGAACGCTCTAGTGGTTGTCAAGCTACTTTATCAGCAATGCAAGGTACATCACCATGCACCAAAACTCCCGCATCTGGCAATCAGCGTGTAGCTGGTGCTGAGGGACAAGCAGCACCCGGTTGGCTCAGGAAAAGTCAAAATGCTCAGTTAGCGACTGTACCAGCAGTCCGCCGCCCAGTAACCACTGTCAACAATGGTGGATGGCGTGGGACTCGGGTTGCCTCTAGTGGTACTACTAACAGAGCGTATAACCCGAATCGGTTTATCCCTCAGCCCAGCAATTTTTCTCCCACACAAGTTAGCGCGACTCCCTTAGCGCCAAGTGGTGGGGCTTTGAGCGCGCCAATGGCAGAAGGTAACGTAGCACCCCGCGCCAGTACTGTGGCTTATGACTTTCCACTGGCGTCTACACTACCGCAAATTCCCTATGCGGGGACAGTTGCTTATGGTGGTACGGGAATGATGTTTCCCCTTTCTGTCCCTGCGCCGATTACTTCTTTGTTCGGCTGGCGAGTTCATCCGATTACAGGCGATCGCCGCTTCCACGCCGGGACAGATTTAGGTGCGCCAATGGGTACACCAGTTTTAGCAGCTGCTAGAGGTCAAGTGGAAAGTGCTGACTGGCAAGGTGGCTACGGTTTAGCTGTTGTCATTGACCACGGTTCTGCTCAACAAAGTCTCTACGGTCACATGTCAGAAATCTTTGTTCAACCCGGTCAAGAGGTAGAAGCAGGAACTGTCATTGGTAGAGTTGGCAGTACAGGTAACTCCACAGGCCCTCACCTGCACTTTGAAGTTCGCCACTTGACACCAGACGGCTGGGTGGCAACTGACCCAGGCGTACAATTACAAACAGCCCTCAGTCAATTGGTTCAATCCCTGCGGACAGCCCAGGTCGCACAGCAACCAGGGGGTTAGGGGTTGTTGACGGTTGACGGTTGACGGTTGACGGAGGAGGATGAGGGAGAAATTATTAATACCCCAATCCCCAGTCCCCAATCCCCAGTCCCCAATCCCCAATCCCTATAAATACCCATGTTCTGCTAAGAATGTGGGTGTAATCTCATCAGCGGCGTCTGGGCGTTGGTTGCCTGGAACAAGGAATTTTTCTACATATTTGCCGAGGATATCTCCTTCTAGATTCACCAAACTGCCAGAGGATAGATAGCTAAGATTTGTCTCGGCATAGGTGAGAGGAATCACCGCCACTGCGAACTGAGAGAGTTCTGGCTCATATGCGGCTACTGTGAGGCTGATGCCATTCACGGCTATACTGCCTTTGGGAACAATGTACCGCGCGATCGCTTCGGGTGCTGTAAACGTGATTTCCCAAGAACTAGCCGTCTGTTCTGCTGCTAGCATCCGCCCTACACCGTCTACATGACCCATGACGAAATGACCGCCGACTTTGCCTCCCACTCGCAACGACGTTTCCAGGTTTACCCTTCGGCTACGCTCAGGGTAAACATATTTTTGTTGTGTTTGTTCACCTCCCAAAGTTGTCCGCCGCAGCGTTTCCGGTGATGCAGTGGCGATAAACCCGTCTTTTAAAACTTCTTCCACCGTCAGACAAACGCCGTCAACTGCAACACTGTCACCATAAGCTAAGTCTTGCATCACTATTTCAGAAGACTGACTGACGCAAGTAATTTGCCAAGAATCGCCCCCTAGGGGTCTAATCGTTCCTAAAGCCTGGATTAATCCTGTAAACACAGCTTTTTTGCTAAACTAACTCTATTTATTGTCTAATTTTGCCTAAAATCCACAGTAATTCTCACAATAATGGCTAAAAATCTACGTATAATTTCTGACTTTATTTAGTATGGGGTTATTAACACATTAACATCATTCACAAGGCATACTTGGGTAAGTAGGATATTGTCTAAGCAGACCAATTTGACTTACTCTGGTGTTCACATCAAGTTCGGAGTTTAATAGAAGCAATTATAGAGAACAAATGCCTATGTTAATTCCTGCCACCAACTTAGCCCATCAGGGGTATTATTTGTTACTTATTGCTCAAGTACACCAAGGATTGTAGAGGCTTCGCCAATGATTGAAATGAAAGTCGCTGGCATAGCATTAGATGCCATAACCCGCAGCCCGATTGTACTTTTGAAAGATGCTTCCGATCGCCGCGCTTTGCCAATTTATATCGGTCAGGAGCAGGCTAGGGCAATTGCGGGACCACTGGAGAATCAAAAGCCTCCGAGACCCTTAACTCACGACCTGATTGTGAATCTTCTAGAGACATGGAACTTGACTTTAGAGAAAGTGATCATTCATTCGCTGCAAAAAGATACATTTTATGCGGCTTTGATTGTCCAGCAAGGTGAGATAAAAAAAGAAATTGATGCGCGTCCCAGCGATGCGATCGCTATTGCCCTTCGTACCAATGCCCCCATCTGGGTGATGGAAGAGGTGGTTGCTGATGCCTCAATTCCTGTTGATCGCGACGCTGATGAAGCTGAACAACAAGCATTCCGCGAATTTATTTCTAACATCCGCCCCGAAGATTTGATTAAGCGCTTCGATAATGGTGAAAGTTAGATCAAGTTGTGAGTGTTGAGAAAGAAGAAGTAAATAACAAAGAAGAGAAAAAATAAACAATAATTTCTGCTTTCTTCCTTCTTCACTCTCCACTTTTTTATCGAGGCGATTAATTGTGTCTTGACCTAGGATACAGCAACACCACCAGTTTCTTCTGTTGGAGACACTGCGCTCAATTTGCTTCCCCCTAAAGTTACAAAGTGGGGAAGCTGTTCAACGCAGTGGCTCCTCAGCACTCAACAGTTTGTCTGTCTTTTCGTGCATTACAAGCTATACAAGCCATCTCAAATTCCGAAAGACTGGTGTTATTCATATTGATTTTTTAGAGTTAAATTATATATTTTTGCTCAGTGACGATTCGGTGAATTAATAATTATTAAAAATGTTTCAGGACTTACGCAACTGGCACATATAGCTTCTGGTATAAGAGTCAAGAGTCAAAAATCAAGGTTTTTTTTGGACTTTGACCGGAGGCGGAGCGTCTCCGGCTCCGCTCTTGACAAGCTTCTACGAAAAAATATGACACTTGCGTAAGTCCTATGTTTAATATAAAGAGCGATCGCCCAACTGGAATCAACAGTTATCAGTTGTCAGTAGAGAGAATGTATTGATTCTGGGGTCAGAGTCCCTACTGAAAATGTGATCACTGTTAACTGTTAACTGTTAACTGATTTAAGTAGGTAGTAGCCAAGTCCAAAATGTTAAAATCTTGATAGATATTGGTCAAAAAACTATGCAAGTAACACAACAGCGATACTACACCCCAGAGGAATATCTGGAACTAGAGGAGGTTGCTGACTACAAAAGTGAATATATTGATGGGGAAATAATTCCTATAGCGGGTGGAACAATAGATCATAATCGAATTGCAGGTAACTTTTACGCGGCATTGAATTTTGCGTTTAGACAACAAGAGTATGAAGCCTTTAACAGCGATATGCGTTTGTGGATACCCGAAAAGCGTACCTACACATATCCAGATGTGATGATTCTGGCAGGTGAAGCAGAATTTTTTAACAACCGCAAAGATATAATTCTTAATCCACAGGTAATTGTTGAGGTCTTATCGAAATCGACTAAAGGCTATGACCGCGAAGGTAAATTTGAGACTTATCGAACAATCCCTACATTTCAAGAATATCTTTTAATTGACCAGAATCGAGTTCATATAGATCAATTTTATAAAACTAGTAAAAAGCAATGGATGCTGCGTGAATATGATGAAGAAGACGAAGCGATCGCCCTAGCTTCCGTAACTTTCGAGATTTCGCTCAAAGATTTATACAACAAAGTGAAGTTTGAGCCTGTGGAATCGGCAGGGGAAAAAGTTGATGCTGAAGAATTGGAGTAAGCGATCGCTTAAAATTTGTAAAATACTGATTATTGATTCTGGGAAATAAAACCGCAATTTAGGAGTAATATTTATGACACAATCACAAACAAGTGAAAATGAATCCTTCCACTTGAAAGAATTCTTTAACGATCAGTGGAAAATTTATCAGAAAGTGCTAAATAACAATTACATGGGACACAGAGAAATTTATAATATCCTACACGAATTACTAGTTAGTTACTTTCAAAAACCTTTTACCATGCTAGATTTAGGATGCGGCGATTCTAGCTTCATAAGCAAAGCCTTAGTAAATACCAATATTGCTTCCTATCATGGTGTAGACCTATCCATAACTGCATTAGAGATTGCTAAAAAAAACTTGGCAATAACTCAGTGTGACACAACTTTAATCCCAGGTGATTTCTCTCAATTAAGTTCTTTGTTGGCGTCAGGACAAAACAATAAATTTGATGCAATTTTAATCTCCTTTGCTCTCCATCACCTCCATCTTGAGCAAAAAGACTATTTTATTGAACAGCTTCAGCATTTCCTAACTCCAGGCGGTGTTTTTATTCTTATCGATGTAGTCCGTCAAAAAGAAGAAGATCGAGCCACTTACATTAGACGTTACCTAGATGATGTGCAACAACGCTGGTCTTTACTCAGTGAAAAAGAGTATTCAATGGTGAAAGAGCATATTTCATCAAGCGATTTTCCTGAAACTCAACAAACTCTACAAGAAATATCCTTAAAATCCGGTTTTACTAGGGTTGAATGCCTTTATCAGGATGCACTAAATACCACACAATTATTATGCTTTTATAAAAGCTAAGAAGATTAATTAATGACAAAGAGTAAGCGATCGCCTGATTTCATCTTTATTATGCCATAGTATTTTAGGCTTCGCTGCAAAAACTAGTATCTCACAAGGATTAAGAGAATGGGCAAAAACAAGCTAATAGCTTTTGGCTGGTATGGTGGCAAATTCAGCCATCTTGATTGGCTATTGCCTCTACTACCAAATGCCCAACATTACTGTGAGCCATTTGGAGGTTCTGCAGCAGTTATACTTAACCGCAATCCTTCATCAGTAGAAACATACAATGACCTAGATGGTGAAGTTGTAAACTTTTTTCGCATATTAAGAGAAAAAAAGGAAAGTCTAATTGAAGCTATTGGTTTAACTCCCTTTTCTCGTGAAGAATTCGAGATAGCAATCTCTGAGCCTACCCAAGATTTATCTGATTTTGAAAGAGCTAGAAGATTTTTTATTAGGGCTAGACAAGTGAGAACCGGTTTAGCTCAAAAAGCAAGCTCTGGTAGGTGGGCACACTGTAAGCTAACGAGCCGTGCGGGAATGGCTGGTGCAGTCTCAAGATGGTTAGGAAGTGTAGAGGATTTGTCTGAAATCGTTCAAAGACTTTTACGAGTTCAGATTGAACACGATTCAGCAATCAAAATTATTAAACGCTACGACTCTGAAGAAACTTTATTTTATTGCGATCCTCCTTATCCTCATTCTTCTAGAGGTGACAGTCAAGCCTATGCCTATGAAATGACAGATGAACAGCATCGGGAACTTGCTGATATTCTTCAAAATATCAAAGGCAAAGTTGCTATCTCCGGTTATCAATGCTCTCTCATGGAAGAACTTTACGGTAACTGGAAACATATCACAGCACCAACTAAAACTTGCCATTCTACAAAAGGATTGCGAACAGAGGTACTGTGGGTAAATTACGATATTGATGATAGGACAAAAAATGATTTGGATAACTCTCAGACACAAAAAGCAGAATCTCAATGTCAACTCCAGCAGCTATCCTTGATCTAGCCTTAGAAAGGGTTGTTAATAATTCTGCAATCGGGTTACAGGCTATAATAATTAATATAGATTCTGAAAATTTTGTAGCTTTGGGTGGTTCAAAGGATTGGGGTAAAAAAATTTATTACCCCTAAGACTAAAAATCAGTTTGACGCTACAAGAAGTTTAGGGGAATTCTCCAGCTTAAACTCTGTTTGTATAATATGTGAAATCTTATTAACTCTTTCAGGTAGAGCAAAAGACATAAGAGTATTGAGTGTAGTTTTTCCAATTCCCCCAGTGTGAGGTTCTGGATGACCTATATTTCGCAGAATGTCAGAAAGTTTTATTGATGGACGAGAGTGAACATTGAAAGTTAGTCTATCTTGATTTGCAAAACGTATGTACCAATCGTAGTCTGCTAGAGTATTTAGCTTAATATCTTGGTTTCCACCCAAAAATTCAATATGTTCAATATGAGGTTGAAATAATTTTCTTAATTCCTGCATTCCATCATCCCAATTCAACTCCTCTTCTGAAAAAAGAAACTCAGAATCAACTTGTTTAACTTTTTTCTGAAATTCATACCCTTTGCAAAGACTTCGATTCAAAAAGGCGTATTGGTAGAGTATTTCTGGCATTTCTACTCCGAGAGTATATAAACTGCGTCCCTCACAGAATGCGCGAGCCTCATCACGCAGTTGATTTATTAGTAGACCAATATCTTTAGTAGCAAAACTTGTGTAATCTCCTCCTTTAGCTTCAAACGCATCAGCTTTTGCTCTGACACTAAAGGCAAGAGCCACCATTAGTGGTAATCTTTCTGGTTTGCCTATGTCAATACGATTAAGTTGAGTTCGCAGCCAAGCTTCTAAATCCTCGGCTCTTTCAATAAGTTGATCTGCTTCTAGTAATTCAGGCAGTATATAGGTAAATCGTTCATAGGCTTTGAGTAGTTTAAAAGTTCGAGTCTCGAACTCTTCCCTACGCCTACGAGCTTCTAAATCTTTAACTTCTTCTACAACATTTTGAAAACCTGTACGCATCTCCTCACGGAGAATATTCATTTGCTGTGCTAAGTTACACTGATTACAAACTAATAACTCAAGAGTGCGGTGTTGAACAGTAAGGGCATTTTGAATACTGTTAAAACAAGTCTGAATTTGCTCATGATTTCTGTCTAGTTTTTCCGAGAATACTTGAACTTGTTCATGATTTCTGTCTAACTTCTCAGCACACGATTGAATTTGATCTTGATTTTGTTCTAATTTCTTTTTTACCTTGTGAAGTTGGACGGCATTGTAAATACCTACACCCAGATTAAGAATATTGACTCCAAGATTAGCAATGTTAAACATATCAAAACTAGCTGTTTGAACAGATTGAATTGTCTTTCCACTGGCACGATGGCGGGTACACCAAGTACCTGCTTTACCTATAAATACCTCATAATCACTGGCATCTCCTCCCTTAAATCGATATGGTTCTGGTTTCTGAGTGAAAGGATTAACCATAGTTGTTGTCAAAATAGACTTAATTTCAGTATTCCCAAGAATGATTTTGGTGTATCACTTGTTTGATTCAAAAGAGCGATCGCCTACCATCCACCAACAACTTCGATAAAATCACTATGATGATACTTAACTTCCAAGCCTGATGAAAAGCGATATCTCTGCCCAAACCACCTTTCAACGTCCTGAACTCCTCGCCCCCGCCGGTCATTGGGACTGTGCGAAAGCGGCGGTGGAAAATGGCGCAGATGCGATTTACTTTGGCTTGGAGCGGTTCAACGCTAGAATGCGGGCAGAAAATTTCACTGAGGCGGATTTACCTAAGTTGATGGCGTTTCTCCACCTCCGGGGAGTGAAAGGTTATGTCACCCTCAATACACTGATTTTTCCCCAAGAATTAAGAGAAGCAGAACAATATCTGCGTTCAATTATTGCCGCTGGAGTGGATGCGGTAATCGTGCAGGATGTGGGGATATGTCGTCTTATCCGTCACATTTCCCCCGATTTTCCCATCCATGCTTCCACTCAAATGACCATCACCAGTGCGGCGGGTGTAGAATTTGCTAAGTCTCTCGGTTGTCAGTTGGTGGTGTTGGCGCGGGAATGTTCCCTCAAGGAAATCAATAAAATTCAGCAGCAAATAGCACAACAAAATACTGCGCTGCCTTTGGAAGTCTTTGTTCACGGTGCTTTGTGTGTGGCTTATTCTGGCCAGTGTTTGACTAGTGAGGCTTTAGGTGGGCGTTCTGCTAATCGAGGCGAATGTGCCCAAGCTTGCCGAATGCCCTATGAGTTAATCGCAGATGGGGAGGTTGTGGATTTAGCAGAACGCAAATATTTACTCAGCCCCCAAGACCTTGCAGGGTTGGATGTGCTGCCCGATTTGGTGAAGTCTGGAGTCACTAGTCTCAAAATAGAAGGTCGGTTGAAATCACCAGAGTATGTTGCTAATGTCACCCGTGTTTATCGCCAAGCTTTAGATCGGGTGATGGCAGATTTAGTGAAAAATCAGGAGACAAGGAGACGAGGAAACGAGGAGAATTTCCCTACTCCTGAGGAACACTACAACCTGGAAATGGCATTTTCTCGCGGTATCTCCACAGGCTGGTTTCGCGGAATTGATAATCAAGAACTAGTTCATGCGCGTTTCGGTAAAAAGCGCGGGGTTTATTTGGGGGAAGTTACCCGCATCCGCAATGAACAGGTGACAATCTTGTTAGAAGCGCCAGTCAAGCCGGGGGATGGTGTGGTGTTTGATTGCGGTCATCCAGAAGCTAAGGAAGAAGGTGGTAGAGTTTATGCGGTGGTTCCCAAGGGTAAAGAGGCATTGCTAACCTTTGGTCGAGATGACTTAAACTGGCGGCGATTGCATGTAGGCGATCGCATTTGGAAAACTTCTGATCCAGAATTAGATAAGCAACTGCGTCAAAGTTTTGCGGGCGAGAATCCCCAATTTCAACGCCCCATACACTTAGAGGTATATGGAGAAGTTGGTCAACCACTGATTGCGATCGCCCGCGATGAACTTGGTAATATTGTTCAGATGGAATCTCTCATTTCTCTAGTAGAGGCACACACTAAACCACTAACCACAGAACGTTTACAAGAACAGCTGGGTCGTCTGGGTAACACCCCCTTCTGTTTAGGGAGGCTAACCAATCACCTCAGTGGTGCTGTGATGCTACCTGTGAGTGAATTAAACCGGATGCGGCGAGAAATTGTCACACAGTTAGAAGAATTACGCAGTCAACCTCAACGCTGGCAATTTAGTTCTACAGCCTCTTTAAAAGACCTACTTCCCTCTTCACCTCCCCCATCCCCCACATCCCCCTCACTCATTGTCCTAGTGCGAAGCCTAAAACAACTCCAAGCCGCACTACAGACTGGTGTGGAGACTCTTTACTGTGAATTTGAAGACCCCCGCGCCTATCAAGAAGCCGTGCAAATGGTACGCCAGTGGGGAGGTGGGGACAATAACCAATTCCCCATTCCCCAAATCTACGTTGCACCACCCCGAATTACCAAACCAGGAGAAAACTGGATTTTACAGCAAGTGCGTGCTTGCGAAGCCGATGGCTATTTGGTACGGAACTATGATCAAATAGAATTCTTTAAGGGCGATCGCTGTATCGGAGATTTTTCACTCAATGTTGCCAATCCTCTTACAGCGGATTATTTTCAGCAGCGTTTTAGCTTGAAACGATTAACTGCATCTTATGACTTGAATGTCAACCAACTAGAAGACCTCCTTAAAAGTTGTCCGCCCCAATGGTTTGAGGTAACAATTCATCAACATATGCCAATGTTCCACATGGAGCATTGCGTTTTTTGCGCCTTTCTCTCCACAGGAACAGACTACACCAATTGTGGACGACCTTGTGAAAAGCATGAAGTGAAATTAAAAGACCGCGTTGGTAGTGAACATGTTCTTAAAGCAGATGTAGGCTGTCGTAATACTGTATTTAACAGCACTGCTCAAACGGGAGCCGAATACGTACAGCGCCTCAAAGAACTGGGTTTACGCCATTTCCGCATCGAATTCGTCAATGAGACACCAGAGCAAGTGAGCAAAACCATACATCACTACCATCAACTACTGCAAGGTGAGATTACAGGTTCTCAACTCTGGCGCGAGTTAAAGTTGCAAAATCAGCTAGGTGTGACACGGGGACCTTTAAAAGATACCCGACTTTTTTGATAAGTCGGGTATCTGGAGGTTTTAGATTTACATCTTGAAAATCATCTCTGCAAAAAATCAGGTTTATTTGTTTTTCACCTGACTTTTTGCCTGTTCTAAGGCTATTTCTTTAATTGCTTGATACGAATTAACATTCGCAGTTCCTTCAATGGCTTTAACTGCTAAATCCTGGACTTGCTTAAGGGCAGATTCCAGTTGTTTAGAAAGGTTCTGAATTCGCGTTTCTTGATTGGTAATAGTTTGTTCTAGAGATTGTAATCTCTGTTCATAGAAACGTTTTTGCCCTTCCACTTCTTTACCATATAAATCTGATTTAATCTTGGCTTGATAGTGAGCAATTCCTTTACCTTCCTCCGTCGCCTTTTTGATAGCAGCTTCTTTGTCTTTAGGTAATGCTTCTACCTTAGCTTTATATTCTTCAAACTGTTTTTCTCTTTCAAAAATTAACTTCTCTCGTTCAGCCCACTGTTTTTCTGTTTCTTGTTGTAGTTCTTCTAGTTGATTATTTAGTAACTTTTGTTGTTGTTCATATTCATCTTTTTCTAGTTTTCTTTGGAGTTCTAAATTATATTTATACTCTGCCTCATCCCTTTGCCGAACTCTTTTAATGTCTTCATTCCTTTCCTTAGTTACGCGGCTATTTTCTTCTTGTTCTCTTACCCAGGTTTTTCTTTGCTCATCTATTTCTTGTAATAATACTTCTTTACGCTGGCTAAACTCAGCTTCATAAGTCTTGGAATTATTTTCATACGATTCGATGAGAGTATCCAATATATCTTCAGAAATTTCTAAGCTATGCAATTGTGTTAATTGCTCTACTTCCTTTCCTACAGCTTCCCTAATTCCTCCTAATTTAGCAGCTTGTGTAGTTAGCTGTTCAGACAATTCATTGGCTGCACTACTAAAGCCCAATTGAATCTTCGCTAAACTTTCAATCGTATTATTCATTTTTTGCTGGATTGTAGATGGCTGACTCATAGATATTTTTGGCTCTGCTAATGGTCTTTCTTTAGTTACAGATTGCTGCTCTTTGAGTAATTGATTTAGTTGAGACTTAGCTGCTATAGTTTCTTTAGCTAACTCTTCATATGCTTGAAGAATTTCCACTTTGGTATTTTTATCATTCGGTTTTTTGAGTGCCATGCAAATTCTCCTAATTTAAAGTAGGGTGGGCAGTGCCCACCATGTCCGGGTTTTGGTGGGCACTGCCCACCCTACAACTATTTGGTAGTAGTATCGAAAGCTCGCATTGCTAAATCTTGCGCTTGTTTTAAAGCTGTTTGTAACTGAGCGGAAATACCTTCTATCTGTGCAGTTTGTTTCTGAATAGTTTCTTCTAAAGACTTAATTCTTAATTCGTAATTTTGCTTGCCGGATTCCCACTCTTTCTCAAATAAATCTGCTTCGACTTTAGCCTTTTGACTTGTATCTTTAATTGCTTCTTCCCTAGCTTTTTTAACTGCTTCTTCCAATTCTTGAGGAAATGCTGTTACTTTTTGTTGATATTCTGTAAATAAAGGTTGACGCTCAGTGAGGATCTTTTCTCGTTCAGCCCAGTTTTTATCTTTTTGTTGAGTAGTTTCTTGAATATCTCGTTCTAATTTACGCTTTCTCGCCTCGTAAGCATCTGTAGTTAGTTTTTGCGTGGTTGCTAATTTATATTGGTATTCTTCTGTTTCAGAAGAGCGTTGTTTAGCTAATAATTCGTTGTATGCTTGCAGTGCTTCTTCATATTCTGCTTGCTCTTTTTGCCATTCTTTCCGCCTAGTTGTGATTTCTTTCTCTAGCGCTTCTTGCTTACTAGCGATATCTTGTTCTAGGGTCTTTAAATTTTCTTGGTGTTCTTGAGTTAAAATATCTAAAACATCTGCTACGACTCTAATTTGCTGAAGCTCTTGTAAGTGTTGAGTTTCAATTTCTATAGCCCGGTTTAGTTCATCTAGCTTGGAGTTTTCTTTCGCTAGTTTTTCTGATAGCGCATTAACAATGCTACCAAACTCTAATTGTAAATCTGCTAAACCTTTAACAATACTATCGACAGTGTATGTAGAAGCAGCTTCTAAAAGTTCTTGATTTTTTGCCTTTTCTGCTTCTTCTTGTTTGGTGGCTATCTTCGATTCTAGTTTTTTCCTTTCTGTCAAAATTTGTTGAAATGCTTGCATTAGTTGTTGTTTACTGTCTTTGACTGCAACTGTAGTCATAACTCCAACTCCCTTATGTGTGTGATAATTTACAGGGTAGCAAGCCATACCAAGACTTACCCTATGCAGACATTAGAGTAGCTTCTCTGGCAGCGTTTCTAGTGCAGTGTAAATACTGAAACGATGCATCGCATAACACTTGGTTACGGTGAAAAATTAACCGCACAAGTGCCTTCATGGTTTCTGAGATGAAGTTTTCTCTGTGAAATTTAATAGTACTTTTGTACTAAAATTGTACTTAACTTAATCTGCTATTGTCAAGACATAATCAAAGCGATAATTAAAGATTAAACACGCTAAATCTCCAAAAAATTCTTCACAGCTTGCACCCTAAATAATTTATAATTTTGTGGGTGTTGTAATTTATGCTACTTTTAATCAGGCAAGTCGCTATGCACAAAGCGTAGATGTACTGAGGTTAAATGCTTGATCAAGCAATTCACAGTCTTAAATACCAGCACAAACCCGAAATTTTTGTGATATCAATGTACACCAGCGAATCGACTAAGTTTTCTGCCAGAGCGGACATAGGACAAACAAGCCGCATTCTTGTAGTAGAAGATGAAGAACTAATCAGGGAAATGTTAGTTGTGGCATTGGAAGAGGAAGGTTATGGAGTAGTCACAGCTACTGATGGGCGGATGGCTGTAGAATATCTCAAAAACTTTGAGCCAAACTCAGGGGAAGTCTCCTTTGACTTGGTGATTCTGGATTTGATGTTGCCACAGATCAATGGGCTGGACATTTGCCGCTTGCTGCGTCATCAAGGCAACCCAGTACCGATTATGATGCTAAGTGCTAAAGGTAGTGAAACTGACCGTGTCCTGGGCTTAGAAGTGGGCGCAGATGACTATTTGACGAAGCCTTTCAGTATGCGTGAGTTGGTGGCTCGGTGTCGCGCTCTACTCCGGCGCCAGCGCTTGAGTACTTTGCCCCAATTACCAGTATTAAAGTACAAAGATGTGACTTTGAACCCGCAAGAGTGTCGTGTACTGGTTCGCAATCAAGAAGTGAGCTTGTCGCCTAAAGAATTCCGCCTCCTAGAACTGTTTATGAGTTATGCGCGTCGTGTTTGGTCGCGGGAACAGTTGCTAGATCAGGTCTGGGGTCCGGATTTTGTGGGGGATAGTAAAACTGTAGATGTTCACATCCGCTGGCTCAGGGAAAAACTTGAGCAAGACCCTAGTCGTCCTGAGTATATTGTGACTGTGAGAGGTTTTGGTTACAGATTTGGATAATTGGTGACGATAATTGTTAGTTTTTAGTTGTCACAAAGCAACTAATGACTTAAATGTTTTTATTGGGATTTTGTCTGGGTTTGGCGGTGGGTGTTGGGTTTTGGATTTGGCAACAGATTCAGCTGAACCGCTATTTGGGGGGAGTACTCAAACCTTTAAATTCCTATTCTTCCTCAGTGGCGCTACCGTTGATGCCCCGCTTGCGGCAAGAAATTGCTATGGTGAAGCAACACCGACAAGATTTGCAGCGATCGCTAGAAACTTACCAACAATTGCTGGACTTCGCACCACTAGGCTATTTACAGGTGGATGAAGAAAATCAACTGCTCTGGTGCAATCAGCAGGCAAGAAAGATATTATATCTAGAACGCTGGCAACCAGGGCAAGTGCGCTTATTGCTGGAGTTAGTACGTTCTTATGAACTTGACCAGTTAATTGAGCAAACTCGTGATTCTCAAAAACCGCAGTTAAGAGAGTGGGTGTTTCACCCCTCTTGTGAGAATGCCGCAGAAATGTTGATAATAAAATCTCTGGCTTTGCGGGCATCTAGCTTACCCTTAGACCAAGGGCAAGTAGGAGTGTTTCTGGAAAATTGCCAACCCCTGCTCGATATAAATCAAATACGCGATCGCTCTTTTTCTGATTTAGCACACGAACTCAGAACACCCCTAACTTCCATTCGCTTGGTGGCGGAAACATTGCAAAACCGCTTAGAACCACCGTTAAATCGCTGGGTTAACCGCCTGATGCAGGAAGTTGACCGATTGATTAACCTGGTACAAAGTTGGTTGGAACTCACCCAAATGGAAACGAATCCAACCATTCAATTAAATCCCGAAGCAGTGGAAGTGCGATCGCTGGTATCATCTGTGTGGGAGACACTAGAACCATTAGCACAACGGCTGCATCTAACTCTCACCTATTCTGGAGTTGAAAACCTCTGGATCAAGGCCGATCGCTCTCGAATCTACCAAGTATTTCTTAACTTGTTGGATAACAGCATCAAATATAGCCCCCCTTGTGCAAGCGTTCGCATCGAAGCCAAAATTTTGCCGGAAAAAGATACTCATCAAAGTAATCCTGGTTCCCATTACTTAGAAATCAACGTCATTGACTATGGTGTAGGGTTTTCGGAAGCGGATTTACCCCATGTTTTTGAGCGATTTTACCGAGGAGACAAAGCTCGATACCGTTCTCCAGTGGAAGAAAGTAATTCTACAACAGCGATCGTTGGTAGTGGGTTGGGTTTAGCGATCGTTCGGCAAATTGTTCTCGCTCATGGCGGTTCAATTAAAGCCATGAATCATCCCGAAACTGGAGGCGCGTGGATACAAGTCCAACTCCCAGAAATTATGGCAAATACCCTTAGTCAAGACTATAGTTAAAGAATATATTCACGTTTGAAACTACAAGTGTGAACGCAGCCATTTATAGTCCCAATCCTGATAGATCCCAGCTAGCGCGTGCCATGAGGCGCTTAGAACGCGATGTATTACGTATGGGAGCTTTGGTGGAACAATCATTTCGCCTCAGTCACCAAGCGTTATTGGCTCGCGATTTAACAGCAGCGGCGGAACTTCCCCGATTAGATAAAAAAATTGATCGTTTTTATAGACAAATAGAATCAGACTGCACAGCAATTATGACCTTGCAAGCTCCCACGGCTCAAGATTTGCGCTGTTTGAGTGCTTTTATGCAACTAGTGCGAGATTTAGAGCGGATTGGAGATTATGCTAAGGACTTAGCTAAAATCGCCATTAAGATTTTTCCTTATCCACCTCATGATTCTTTACCAGAAATTGCCGTCATGTCACATCATGCTCAGGCGATGCTAGCCACAAGCTTGGTGGCTTTGGCAGATTTGGATGAAGCTGGAGGACGAAGCATCAAGCGCTTAGATGACGCTGTAGACAACGCATATGATCGCCTTTATCAAACTTTAGCCTTTCAACGAGATGTTCAAGGTGTAGTCGAGCCAATTGTCCTGCTAGCACTAGCAATTCGTTGTTTAGAACGCATGGCAGATCATGCGACTAATATCGGTCAACGAGTAGCATACATCGTCACTGGTCAACGCTCTTAAGACTTATTCAGCTATTTTTCCCTGATCCCAAATATAAATTTTCTCACACACCGACTACAGCGGTTTAAGTTGCTCTAAAAACTGATGCCAATTTGAAAAAAGAATGCGACAAATAGTAAGGGCGAACGGTTGTTCGCCCTTACTTAGCGAAAATTCATCTGTCGCAAAGATTATTTAAATTGGTATGAGAATCAAGACATTTTTGTTCAATAGTCAATTCATAGTCAAAAATGTGCATCAAGGACTCTTGTTGAATCTTTAACAAAGGCTCAAAGCCTTAATTTACGATCAGGAAATACAAGTATTATAAGTAACCTCACTCAGGCATATTCTAAGTATGAGCAGTTATTCTCGTAATCATGAGAGTATCACTAACATCAATTGAATATGGAATATGCAAGAGCAATGGCTTTAGGTGGTCAAAAAGTTTATGCAGATAATTGTAATTTTTCTTCCTACGACGAGCTTAAATTGCGTTGTTATGTATGTGGAGAACCTGTTTATCTGAAAAAGGGTGAGTATAGAAAACCTCATTTTGCTCATTTTCATGTCACTAGTTCTAGACAAGTAGAAGAATGTAACCTGAGAGTATCAGCCGATGGCAATGGTACAAAAACAAGTAGCTTGGTTGAGAATAGGGGACAAAGATTAGAGATATTTCAACAACATTTTTTAAGTATGATTTCTGTTGATCAAGAAAAAGTTATTAATAATATTAAATCTAATAGCTGGATTGATTCAATCAAGCGTGACAATAACCAAGCAATTAATAATATTATTAAAGATTGTAGTCAATACTTTCTAACTCATTATCGACTCATGGAAGATAAGTATATTCTTCCTTTAGCTAAAATCAAAGATAAACAAATCTTGCTTCAGCAGCAAATAGCTTTAGAGGCAATAGATTATTTGTGTATTAAATCTAGTGCGAAATTGTTAGAATATTTAATTTATTATAGTATTTTCAAATTATATGAACATGAACAATACAAGCTATTTAAGCGAGAATTTACAACAAAAGACATAGATAATATCTGTCATTTTGCCATTAAGATAATTATATCTAATAATTGGATAGAAGTATTTGAAAATATTATTAAAATTAACAAAAGTAACTCTATTCCGGTTAATAGTGATAATCTTACTAAGGACACATCTAGTAACTATCAAGACGGATTAGAAATTCAGATACCAGAAACACCCGTTAAACCAGTAACACCAAAACAAGAACAAATAGAACTAGTAAACGGTGGTTATATCGGTAATCCAAAAGGTGTTAAAACTAAAAGATCAATAGGTGTAAAACTACCGACAGGTATACAAAAAAACTTAGATGTAACGATTGTATCTAGAGTTTTCATATGCAGCGAATTGAAACACCTTGGCAAATTACAACTGAGGTTAACTGATACTAATTCGATTCTGTTAATTAACTCTCAAAACAGAATTGTAGGTACTGTTGCATATATATCAGGATATAAGCATCAAATGATGATAACACCATTAAATCCTAATGGTAGTAAGACAACTGTAACGATATTTAATTGGGATTTTAACAGTGATTTTAAATTCCCTACTGAGCAGTTAAGACCTCATGTTAATAGGTTATTAGAGGAGTGTAATAAGTCAATTGTAAAATATAAGGAAAATAGAGAGAAGGCGGAACTTACAGCAGAACAACGTAAGAAAAAAGCAATAATAAGCTCCTTTCAGAGAAAATAACGGCTAGTGTCCTAACGGTTACTGTCCTAAGTATGACGTTAAACTGTTAGTATTAGTTTCGAGTGACTATAGTAGTTATTTCATTAATCATACTAGGTTAACTATATTAAGTAATATCAGTTATTGCAGTTATAGATTTTATAGTTAAATATATAATATATTTATATTATATTTTCTTAATGCGATATGAGTTATTTAGATTACTGTACTCGCACCTCAACACGTTTAACCATTTTCAATTTTATTTTCATTAGGTTAACTAACCTTAATTAAAGTCGCTTCAGTCAAAAATGCAGTAGTTTGGATATATTTAAAAAAATCTCTAATTTGTTGATAATGTAAGGATTTTTCAAATATTGTTGTGACTAGCATTATTTTGCACTTACTGCGATAAACCTCCATAACAGGCGATGTATTCCTTTAGGTTGTATGACACCTAAAACTGAAAATAGAGGTCTTAGAAGCGGAAATAGCAGTACTTCTTAATATACGTGGTGATTAATCCACAAAGTAAGTTGTTGATAAAAATATATTATCAATAATTATAATTTGATAAGTAATTCTGTTATACAACTTCTATGCAACTAAATCGATGTAAAGCGATACTGGTAGAGTACAGCCAATGTATGCAACTAGGAGAATTCGTTGTTTTTTCAACGATTCAACAAGCCCGTGACGAGGATTGAACTCGTGACCTCACCCTTACCAAGGGTGTGCTCTACCACTGAGCCACACGGGCAAAAAACGATTTTTAGTTTTTAAGCTAGGAGTTATAAGGCTGTGACATTTACAATCACCCAGCTATTATAACTCATAACTTTAGAAGTGGTGGGCCGGGCTGGATTTGAACCAGCGTAGGCGTAAACCAACGGATTTACAGTCCGTCTCCATTAACCACTCGGACACCGACCCATTTGTCTCACGATTATCAACAGTAGCACTGGTTTCTAGAAATTGCAAGGGGTTAAAGAAAAATAGCGCACCTTGCTAATTCAACAGTTCCCCTGTTTCTTGCAGAGAGTGCAAGCGGCGATAAATACCCTCTTGACGTAAGAGTTCTTCGTGATTACCGACTTCTACAATCTTTCCTTGATCTAGAACCACGATCTTATCGGCTTCGCGTACCGTACTCAGACGGTGAGCAATGATAATCGTAGTGCGAGTTCCCTGAATCGATCGCATCGCTAGTTGAATTGAGCGCTCAGACTCATAATCTAGACTAGAGGTAGCTTCATCAAAAACCAGTACGTCTGGTTCCACTAACAAAGCTCTAGCAATTCCTAAACGCTGTCTTTGTCCTCCAGACAGCCTCACACCACGTTCGCCGACAACAGTGTAATAACCCTTAGATAGCTGCTGCACTACATCATCGACTCTAGCAATCCTACAGGCTTCCTGAACCTGCTCAAAGCTAGCGTCTGGCTTCCCATAAGTCAGGTTATCCAGCAAAGTACCGTTAAAAATGTCTACTTCTTGATGAACGATCGCCAATCTTCGTCTATATTTACCCACATCCAAGGTGCGAATATCTTGTCCATCAATCAAAATCTGACCTTCTTGAGGTTCAAAATACCGCAACAACAACTTAACTAAAGTGGACTTACCCGAACCTGAACGCCCTACCAATGCTACTGTTTGATATGGTTCAATCAGTAAATTGATATCTTGTAAAACTTTGCGGTTGGCATCATAGCCAAAACCAAGATGCGAAAACTCAACTTTGCCAGTAAATCGATAGGGTGATTCTGCTTGATATTCCTCTTCTAAAAGCTTCTCGCCATCAACAACCGATGGTTCTTGGAGAAATTCATGAAACCGTATCATTGAAGAATAGCGCCGAGCAAAAACTTCTGCTAAAGTACTCATCGGTTGAATCTCAGCATAAGCCATACTAGAAAGAGTTAAAGTCGTGATAAAATGACCTAAAGAAATTTTCCCGTTTACTGTTGCGGCTAAAGTTAAACCTAACACCATAAATACACCAAACTGAACTAGAGTTCGTTGCCAAGTACCAAGTTTGACGTAACCTTTATGGATGCGATAATCAACTACTGTTAGCTCTCTTTCTAACCGCTGCTTTTGCCGCTTTAGTTCCTCAGACTCTGTCGCAAATGCTTTAACAGTCTTGATGTTGGTGATAATTTCCGAAGTGCGACTTTCTGTTGTTTCTGCATATTTATCTACACGATTATCGTGCCAAATCAGCCGTTTTAACTTCGATAAGCTAAAAATGAGGATAATGACAAAAGTAATCAGAAAGAAAATCGCAATTCGCCATTCAATCAACCAAATACACACAAAAATTGCCAGCACTCGGAGCATTTTAGGAATCATCTGTCCGGCGACTTCGGGATAAGTCCACGTATGATTACTCACACCTCTAGCCACTCGTCCAGCAATTCTTCCAGGGTTATTCTCATCAAAAAATTCTAGTGGTAGGGTGAGAATTTTTTCTATGGCTTTTTGACTCTGAATGCGACGCGTCTTTAAAGCTATATCCCAGTGAAACCAATTGGTTAACCAAGGTTCAGTCGGCGCTCTCAATACTGTCACCGCAAAAATTAACCCCAGTAATACACCTAAAGATAGAAGTTTATCTGCTGGGTAATTGATAGCGTCAGAAAAAGTAGCGATCGCTCCTTGCAATGGTCTGTCTAATTGTTCACCAGACAAGACGTTTAAAATCTGCCCGATCGCATAAGGCACAACCAAATCAATAACTTCGTAAAAGCTGGATGCTGTAATACTAAAGATACTCAGCCCCCAGTAGGGACGAAAATAATCAACAATATCTCGGAATTTTGCCATGATGCACACCTTCCAAGAGCGCGAGCGTTAGCTTGGAAATTATATACTACATGTGTATTACGATGTAGTCAAGAGTCAATCCACTAAATCATTCTTGAGAATTAAGTAGAAAAATGTAAAATACCTACCACTCAAGGGAGTCAGAATTCAGGAAGAGGGAGTGTGCGACTCTGGATTCCCAAAGTTGTCCAAATTACCGTTCAGCAAATAAATTCTGTCTCCTGTCTCCTGACTTCTGAATTCTTAATATCAGGTTGAGATTTTTGACTATTGTGCAGGAATAAATTCTAGACGATAGCGATAAAGAGCAACTGGCCGAGAATCTGCAGCAAAGTAATCTGGATCTTGAGGGGAAAGGTAGACAGCCGTCACTTGATCTGCTTCTATTCTTGGTTGAGATGTAGCAAGTTGACGATAGGCAGTAGTAGATTCAACAGAGTTAAAATAGGGAGTAGCACCACCTTTAAATAATTGCTGAAACACTTCTGTAGTAATGAATTGAGCATCAGGGGTAGTTTCCGTGGCGCGGGCGGTGACAATGGAAACTAGCTGGCGCTCACCACGCAATAAGGTAATCTGACGATTAGGTGAGTCGGGATCTACTTTGACTGATAACACAGCTTCATCCCCTAAATAAGCCCGTGCCAAATTCAAACTATTAAATACTCTATCTGCCACTAAAATTGGTAATTTTTTATCTATCCCAGGCAGAATTTTTAAATTAGAAGCAGAGGGTTTACCTTCAATAAATCTTACCAGGAAACTTACAGGCTGATTTAATTGTCTGCGATTCGCTGCAAATCCTGGTGTCACAATATTTGGCGCTAAAGGCGCAACCAAATCTACTAACGTACTTGTAACCCGCCAAGAACCCGCCATCCAATTTGGATAACCCAAATCCCCTACAGCCGGTTTGACAGAATTTAGCTTTTCCCACTGGGGAAAATTTGCCAGCCGTTCAGACAATTCCCCTGCGGTAGCATTCCCACTCCCCAATAGCAAAAAAACTATCAAACAAAAACTCCAAATTACTCTTATAGCAAGCATCTGCATGGTTATATTACCTAATATTAATTTTTTAGTGATTAAATACTTTAGGACTTACGCATTGACAGGAAATGCAAAATATGCGCGACAGACAAAACACATCTTTCGTAGGGGTTTAGCAGTGCTAAACCCTCCATAGCAAGGATATGTTTACCATAAAAGTCATGATTGATCAAAGCCGGAAATTTCTTATTTTGGTTAATGCATACAATAATTAATTTGTACAGTGGGTAAGTCCTATACTTATTCAATCAGAAATTGTGTTGCATTTTTTTACTAAAGTTAATACATATAGAAATAAACTCAATAAAAACATCACCCCTCACCTATAAATACGTATGAATGAGTTATTGTCATCCCGCGAAGATTTTTTATTTAAAAGAATTTATATAGATTAATGAGTATTGAGTCTTACGCTGTAATGAACCAAAAGAAGTCTGTGTATTGGGTATTCGTAACTGAGAACTCTGGAATAGGAAGAATCTAGTTAGCATTAACGGTAATATAAAGAGAGATCCAGCAAAATACATATCAGTATTTTTAGTAACCTAAATTTTGCAAAAATACGTATATTTACGCAAGCAAATAGTTTATTAGTAAAATTACTTATTTTAATAATAAGAGCGTATAATTTATGATTCTAATTATGCATCAGTAAAAGCATAAGTAGCTTTTGACTAAAACAAGTCAAAAACTTGCAAGTTGGCAAGCAGTTTTCTATCGTTAGGGAAGCATATTACTGGATTTACTTAATACATTGAATTGTGTGCATATCATCAGAGAAATATGCATTCATTCTTCTGTATCTTTTGAGTAAAGAGATCAAAAACAGGGTGGTAATGTTGTCACAATTTAATGTGCCAACTAGTGTTCTATCCCATTAATTTTGACGGTTAAGGAGACGCGATAAATCGCCATCTCTACCGGGTTTTGATGACAAACCAGTCAACACTTTTGGGACAGACAACTAGCCTGTAGAACAGGTTAGTAGAAATTGATTTTTATACCTTTTACACTAATGACTCTATCTAGTTCTTTTACAGATTTTTCCTTGGCTGAATTGTTTCAATTGATTGACCAAGGACGCAAATCTGGTTGCTTAAGTGTTTGTACCTTACCAGACCTTTATGCTCCAGGATCTAAATCTCACTATTACTATATTTGGTTTCGACAAGGACGCATTGTCGCTACTGCTAATCGCTTAAATGGTGGAGGTTTAGCATCTAAAATTGCCCAACGTGGATGGATAAACCAGCTAGATTTGCAACAGATCCATTTGTTAGCATCTGCAACACCTCTGGGTTTGAATTTAAAAACTCAAGAAGTGCTGAGTGCTGAACAGCTAAACCTCTTATTTGCTAGTCAATTACAGCAAGTGCGAGAGCTGTTTGAAATTCAGACAGGTGTATTTAAACTCGATACCAAAGCTACCGTACCCTGGAAAGAAATGACAGGATTAAGCCTGAGAGCAATTGAAGTGGCGCTGATGGCTTTAAGAGTGTTGAAAAACTGGGGAGTGATGGCTGATGCACTTCCAGATGCTGACTTTGGTATCCAAAGCATTATACAAAGTAAACCAAATTTGCGCTTGGATGCTTTTGAATGGCAAGTATGGGAATTTGCTAATGGTAGTGTTTCGATTAGAGCGATCGCATCTCAACTCCATCAACCAATCATGAAAGTTCAGCAAGCTGCTTTTCGTTTAATGCTGGCTGGATTGGTAGAAGAAGTTACCGTGATTAATTCTACACCAGATTTGGATGACTACCCTTTGGATGTTAGCTGGATCAATTCTTCTATTGTCGAATCTAAAAAATATCCAGCGCCAGAAACACAACAAGTAAATACAGCTTTTTTACAAAATTTGGTTGGGTTTTTAAGGAGTAAGACTTAATGGCAATCTTACGTATTGTGGTTACGGGTGGGGTATCCGCAGGCAAAACGAGCTTCATTCGGACTATTAGTGAAATTCAAGCTGTTGATACTGACAGGAAAGCTACAGATGAAACTGCACTAATTAAAGCTCAAACTACTGTAGCTATGGACTTTGGCATCCTTTCTATAGGACAAAATCAATCTTTGCACCTTTATGGTACTCCTGGACAGACTAGATTCGATTTTATGTGGGATATCCTCATTCGGAAGGCTCATGCTTACATCTTGCTAGTAGATGCTCACCGTCCTGAACAATTTCGGTATAGTCGAAAAATTTTGAACTTCATGAAGCAGCGGGTAAAGATTCCTTATCTGATTGGCGTGACTCATACCGATTGTCCAGATGCTTGGGAAATAGAAGATGTCGCACTAGCTTTAGGAATTTTGGATCAATCTGATTGTCCGCCTTTGATCAATGTCAATGCTACAAACGAAGCATCCGCGAGGAATGCTTTGATTACGCTCATTCAAGAATTAGCCAATTGCAATCAATACCAACTCCAGTCAAAGTAAAGAGCGTAAATTTAATAACTCATAGAGATGTAATTATAAATACTATCAATTTTGTATATTTACTGTGAGATGGAACGTCTGTGTTAGAGGGCGGGGTTTCCCCGCCCCTAAGGGTTGACGGGAATTTAGAGTATCTAATAACCTCACATACATCAAAAATGTATTTGGCGTCGAGTATTATGAGATACATTTATTTGATAAAAAAATATAATCATTTATTCTCACGCAAATAAATTATTACTAGTGTACAATTTCAAGTAATACAAGCCTTAAAAACATTGGGTGTGCAATACCAGATGTAATTAATCTACAAATTGCATCTTTGGAGAAAAATAGTTGTTGTAAAAGTTCCCAAAGAAGACCGAAACTACTAATGTGCTTCAAAGATTCATTTGCACTAGTCAGGTCAATGTAGGCGATTCTAGTTGCCTTCACCCTACCTAAAAACAGGTTCAAAATTACCATACCTATTAAAAATATAGGAATCTGATTTGATTATTGAAAAAATCTAAGTATCTGTAGGCAGGGCTATGCCTTACAAAACCATGATACGGTGGGCAATGCCCACCCCACTATGTATATTTCAAAAATCAAATACTAATCCTATATGTTATGGAGGTATTAGACTGGCGGAGGTTTAGATGAACACCCTACGCGTGGTGATTACAGGTGGCGTAGGCGCTGGGAAAACAAGCTTTGTTCGCACTATTAGTGACACAGAAGTCGTTGATACTGACAAAAAAGCTACAGATGAAATAGTGAAGATAAAAGCTCAAACTACAGTAGCTTTGGACTTTGGATATCTTGCAATAGCACCTAGTCAATCACTTTACATTTATGGCACACCAGGACAACCTCGATTTGACTTTATGTGGGATATCCTGATTCGCAGAGCTAATGCTTACATTCTCTTAGTAGCTGCTCACCGCCCAGAAGATTTCCGCTATGGTAGTCAGATTCTGGATTTTGTCAATCAAAGGGTGCAAATTCCCATGCTGATAGGACTGACTCATACAGATTGTCCTGGTGCTTGGGGGATGGAAGACATAGCGATCGCTTTGGGAATGCAAAATTCCCCCGACAGGCCACCTTTAATAGTTGTCAATACTACCAAAAAGGCTTCAGTTACAGAGGCTATACAAGCACTCATCCAAGAAATCACGAAAACCTCCATATTGTAGGGAGCTGATGAGCCTTAATGTATTTGGGCAATATCCTCAAGCTACTCTCAAGAACATTTAGCCAAATGTTCATGGAAACAGGCGACGCATTAGAGTCGTCAAGCAATCCGCATAGTCAACCAGCTTTACCAAAAATTACTGAGGAAAAACGTATGATTAACGTTTCAATGCTACAAGAGATTCTGCAAAACTTTGTGAGTGGCACATCTAACGTGCAGGGCGCTGCTTTGGTCAGCCCTGATGGTCTGGCTTTGGCTTCGGTACTACCAACAGATATGGATGAAGACAGAACTGCAGCGATGTCAGCCGCGATGCTTTCATTAGGTGAACGCATTGGTAGCGAATTAGTTCGCGGTACCATTGATCGGATTGTTGTTGAAGGCGAGAAAGGCTTTGGTGTCGTAGTTAGCTGTGGACCCGAAGCCGTTTTATTGGTTTTATCCAGTGCTGCTGCTAAACAAGGTTTATTATTTTTAGAAATTAAACGTGCTGTTGCTCAAATTGCTCCCCTGGTAGCTTAACTAAAAATACGGGCATTGCAGAAATCAGGAAGGAAATTTTGGAGGAGAATCCTTGATGTTACGTCCAATATTGGGAGATTTCAGCAGTATTATCTGTTTCAAAGCGGCAATTTCAGGTATGGAAGAGGCTTTGGGTGAAAAAGCCACTGCGATCGCTCTAACTTCTGCAGGTCGCAGTCGTGGTAAACAATTAGCAGAGGAATTAGGCTTAATCGGGACAAACCTGGCTTTAGAAGATGTTGTCTACAAGCTAGGGTTAGCCTTAGGTAAAGATGGCACTTGTCTGTGCATCATCAATAAAGTTGAGACAGAAAGTGATGTGATTAAAATCTACACTTCTGAAACTTTATGTTCTGCGGGTGAGTCCCCGGGTTCACCACGTAAATGTACTTACACACTAGGTGCTGTTTGGGGTGCATTAGAACAGGTTTTAGGTAAGCGATTGCTGGGAAAACATACGGAATCTATTCTCCGTGGTGGCAGCCATGATGTGTTTGAGTTTACTCAATTGAAATGATTATGGAGAATGGGGATTAGAAAGTCGATGAAAAACTAATTCTCTATTGTCTATTCCCCATTCCCCATTTTAAAATTTAGTGTTGCTTGCGAATCCATACTCTCAAGTCTCGCTTGGCCTGGGTTTCTCCTCGCTGGGCACAATTACTCAGAAACTCATAAAGCTGCTCTTTGGGAACACCAGGAAATGTTGGACTCATCTGTACTTCTTGATATTGACCATTTTGCAGCTCATAAATTTTCAAGATTTCGCCGTTGTATCGCCAAAATTCCGGCACTCCTATCTCTGCATACAGAATATTTTTGTTGATATCGGTGTGGGTGATGTCAACTTCTACAACTAAATCTGGCGGTGGATCGACATTGAGATCAACGGTTTTACCCCGCACCAAGGGTTCATTGGCAATGTAATATCCTTGATCGGGTTCAGCCCCCACTTTTAGTCCAGGGCGATCGAGGGTGGTCGATTCCATACTTTTGATGTTGAGATTGAATTCTTCAGTCAAAATCTCGATAAATTGCCCAATTAACCCACTCGAATTTTCGTGTGCTTCTAATGGAGTCATAATCTCCAGAATGCCGTTGTAGTAGGTTAGATGCGCGGATCGATTTTCACCCAAGGTTTTACGGATTGTTTGATAACCGTCCCAATCGACATGAAGAGACACACGCTTTTCTGGGAGCGATCGCTGTAATTGTAATATGTCAGTTGCAGGGGTATGAACCATACATAGCAATCCGGTTTGATTCCTGAACTTAATTATTGACTAACTTTCGTATTTTTCGTAAGCAGCAACAATGCGCTGAACTAGGGGATGGCGCACAACATCTCTTTGAGAAAATTCACAAAAGGCAATACCTTCAACATGTTTTAAAACTTGCACAGCTACTGCAAGTCCTGATTGTTGGTTCACTGGTAAATCAGTTTGTGTGATGTCACCTGTAATTACCATCCGCGAACGGAAACCCAGACGGGTCAAAACCATTTTTATTTGAGCGGGTGTGGTATTTTGGGCTTCATCCACGATTACAAAGGCATTATTTAAGGTGCGTCCCCGCATGTAAGCGAGTGGTGCGACTTCAATGACACCGCGTTCTATCAAATTAGGAACTTTTTCGGGATCGATAAATTCATTGATGGCATCATAAAGTGGGCGGAGATAGGGATCAACTTTTTGCTGTAAATCTCCTGGCAAAAAGCCGAGTTTTTCGCCAGCTTCGACGGCGGGACGGGTTAAAATTATTTTTTCAAATTGGTTAGCTAGAAGTGCTTGGACGGCAACGACAACAGCGAGAAAAGTTTTGCCAGTCCCAGCCGGCCCGGTGCAGAAAGTGAGGTCACGTCTGCGGAGAACGTCGATATATTGTCGCTGGCGAAAGGTTTTAGCGCGAATTTCTTCACCCCGACGAGTTCTCGCGAGGATATCTCGTTGTAAATCTTGTAATTCTTCTGAGCGATCGCTATCCAAGGCTTGACGAGCTGTGGAAATATCGGCATTGGAAATGAGATTACCTTTAGTCCAGAGATATTCGAGCGATCGCACTAATCGAGACGCCAGATCAATTTGCTTTTCTGTGCCAGAAATGTGCAAATCCTGTCCGCGCAGCACTAAGCTGGCCCCTGTTTGCTGGGATAGAGTTTTGAGATTTTCTTCCCCATCTCCCGCCAGAGCGATCGCGCTAGGAATATTCGGCAGCTGAATTTTCAAGGCATCTGCCATAGTTTTTTAAAATGTATAACCAGTATTTAATAACAAAGCTTTATATTTTCTCTATAAGGTGAGAATTCAGTTATCAGTTATCAGTTATCAGTTATCAAATTCACTGTTTACTGTTTACTGTTCACTGTTCACTGTTTACTGTTCACTGTTGAGGAGTCCAAGCGGAGACTTTCTCCGCTCGAAACTTCGGGTGGAAATAGGGGAAGAAATTGAAGTTTATTTATATCTTCTTCTCTCCCTTATCCTCCTGATCTCCCTCATGTTCCTTTTTATCTAGTTTAAACCTAGCGGGAGCGTGGTTTAGCAATAGGTCTAGGCGTGTTTCCACGTTGTTCACGAGATTTGGGCGGAGGTAATCGCTCTTCCCTGTCTTCATCTAAAGACGTACCTTCTCGGTCAGAGGAGTTGCTGCCATAGATGTCTAGATATACTGATTGTCCGGCAGCTTCAGCCGCTGCGGCAATTACAGTGCGAATCGCCTGTATATTGCGTCCTCCGCGACCGAACACTTTCCCTTTATCTGTGCTTTCAAAGGCGATGCGAATCCAAGCCCGTTTGAGAGTATGAGAAATTTCACAATCGACGCGTAAAGACTCAGGGGATTCTAAAAAGGGCTGTACCAAAAACCGTACCAACTCATCATAGTTGGGGCTAGCTATGGCAGATTGTGTTCCGTCATTATGATGCGGCTGTTGCTGTTGCACTGACCTGTTCAAAAACATTGGCTTTTACTAGAATGCGACGGACGGTGTCAGTGGGTTGAGCGCCTTGTTGTAGTCGCTTGACGATACCAGGAACATCCAATCGCACTTCATCAGTTCTGGGGTTGTAAAATCCCAGTTCTTCTAGGGGACGACCATCGCGGCGGGAGAGACTATTAATAGCGATAATGCGGTAACTTGCTTCCCGTTTTTTACCGTAACGCTTCAAGCGCAGTTTGATCATGATTGAAAAATCATTCTCCTATTTGTGGTTATACTGAAATGCTAATTTTAGCACTTGCCTAGCATTTGCTGCTATGAATCAGTTATCAGTCTGAATTGATAACTGTTCACTGATTAAAGATTGCCAAAGCCTTTTTTCTTTTTATCTTTGTTCTTTTTCTTTTTCGCGCCAGCGTCACCTGGATAACCCCGCCAGCCGGGGGCTGGAGGACGATTACCTGCGCCTGCAAAGGCATTACCGCCGCCGCCAAACATTCCCGGCATACCAGGAAAGCCACCTTGACCCATTTGTTGCATGAGCGATCGCATTTTTTGGAAATCAGCCACCAGTTTACTCACATCTGACTCTCTGTAGCCAGAACCGGAAGCAATGCGCCGTCTGCGGCTGGGGGAACTGGCGAGTAAATCAGGATCGTGCCGTTCTTGGCGAGTCATGGAATTAATCATCGCTTCACAGCGCTTCAGCTGGGTTTCGCCCTGCTTCAATTGGTCATCTGAGAGCTTGTTCATCCCTGGAATCATCTTAATCAGACCTCCCAGCGATCCCATGTTCTTCAGCATTCGCAACTGCTTGAGGAAGTCAGTGAAGTCAAACTTAGCTGAGAGGATTTTTTCCTGCATTTTCTCAGCATCTGCCAAGTCAAACTCTTCCTGGGCTTTCTCTACTAGGGTTAAGACATCGCCCATACCGAGAATTCGCGATGCCATGCGATCGGGGTAAAACGGTTGTAGTGCCTCAACTTTCTCACCCACCCCCACAAACTTAATTGGCGCTCCCGAAATCTGCCGCACAGATAACGCTGCACCACCACGGCTATCACCATCCATTTTGGTCAGGATTGCCCCAGTAATGCCAATTTGATCGTGGAATGTGCGGGTAAGATTTGCCGCCTCTTGACCAGTCATCGAGTCCACGACTAACAGCGTTTCGTGGGGCTGGACTGTTTCTTTAATGCGGGCCAATTCCGCCATCATATCCTCGTCAATTTGCAGACGACCGGCAGTATCAATAATTACTGTATTAATACCTTCTGCCTTAGCTCGCTCCACACCCTGACGGGCTATTTCTACAGGGTTGGCATCGCTACCCAGTTCAAAGACTGGTACGTCAATTTGCTTACCTAGTGTAATTAACTGATCGATCGCCGCTGGGCGATATACGTCTGTGGCTACCAATAAACAACTGCGTTCTAGTTTGCGTAAATGTAAGGCTAATTTAGCAGTAGCTGTAGTTTTACCAGTACCTTGTAACCCAGCCATCAGCACAATGGTGGTTTCCCCAGCCGCTTCTGCTAAGGGGACATTCTCCTCCCCCATCACCTTTACAAGTTCATCATGAACAATTTTGATGAACTGTTGGTCAGGTCTTACACCCGCAAGGACATCAGCACCTTGGGCTTTAGCTTCAACTGTGCTAATAAAATCTTTGACTACCTGGAGGTTAACATCTGCTTCCAACAAGGCGCGGCGTACTTCCCGCAAAGCGTCTTGAATGTTGGATTGAGAAATTTTATCCTGTCCGCGCAGTTTTTTCCAGGCAGATTCTAAACGATCAGATAGAGCATCAAACATAGTAATGTCGTTACAGGTAGTTAGCCAGTGGGGAAATCTGAGCCGCAGCTACGACGATTCAGAATTTTCCATAGAATTTTAATGTGCTATTTACCAGCTTAGTATTTTTCACCCCGACTATGGCATGAAGATAACGAACATGGGGGAGCAGGGAGAGCAGTGAAAAATTATTATTCCTCCTCATTCTCCTCATCCCCCGGTTGGTGAGTTTCGGCTACGCTCAACTACCACGCTCTCGTTCCACATTCCCCTCATCCGAGTGTAAACAAGCGTGCTATTCGATACTTAATGTTTTCTGTATCTCCATGCTTATTCGGGAGGTTGTTGTGCAGCTTGTCTTACCTCATCCACAGTTAAATCTAATTCCTGTGCAATTTGTTCCACAGTTAAGCCTAATGATATTAGCAGAGGTACTGTTTTTAACTTTCCTCTCTGTTCGCCTCTCTGTTCGCCTTCTGCAAAAGCTTGCTGATATACTCGCGTTTGTTTCAAATCGCTTAATCCAAACATTTCTTGTATCTCCTCGATATCCATGCTGGGAAATTTATAAACTAAAATCGTCTCGATTATTTGTAATAATTGTTGCTGTTGGGGTACTGAATCAATTTCCTGACTGGTTCTAGTAATTAACTCCCTGGCTGCTTGGATGGCCTGATCTTCATTTTCTATGACTAATTTGATCGTAGCAATGCCAAGGGGTAGAGATGCAGTTGCTCCTAATTCTTCTAAATAAATCCGGGTAACTCTCCCACAAGCAAATGACTCACGGTAGTGTTTGATTTTTGCTGTGTCAATACTGCGATTTGGGTAAATAACCACGGTTAACCAATCATTTTCAGGTTGGTTTTGGCGCAAGTATAAATGAATTTCTGTAAACAGCCTGGAGTAAATTCCTGAGTCTGCTTGAAACTGAACTTCAACGAAGTAAATTGGGTTTTCTTCTGTTTGTGGAAGAAATACCCCATCGATGCGGAAAGCTGTTTGCTTGACTTCAACTGATGAGAATTGATACTCTGTGGCGGTTTCGGGAGAATTGCCAATTAATTCAAAGAAAATGTTGGGAAATTCTTGAAATAGGCGATAAAATATGCTGTCTGTTTTCACCGATCGGAGTTTTTGAACGCAGAGTCATAATAATTTTTTAAATTACCATACTTTATCAAACTCCATATTTTTCTAGGACACAGCAGCATGTCGCAAAGGATTAAAGTTTACTCATACTCGATATATCACTCGTCAAATTCCTACATTGGTATTACCCTGGCTGAAAAAGCATTGCAGGATTTACCTGTTGATATTGAACGACGACCGATTTATATCCCAAAAGGGCGGGGTATTAAGGTTGCGGAGTTACAAGGACGAAATGAAAGCGCCCTTTTATCGTCGTATCACAAAGAAGATTGTTTGCGGTGGGCAAAGAAATATGGTGTTGAAATTCGGCTCAAGGAATATGAGGAATTTGCTAGGTGGGTGAAGCGCTGGGAGAAAATGCAGTTTGGCAGGGAAGAACTTCCTGCTAGAGCATACTATGCTGCTTGTGGAACTGGGAAGGAGCATTTGCTGGATGCGGCTTTTTTTCGAGCGACATATATTGATTTGCTGGATGTCAATGACGAGTCTGTGATTAAGAAAGTCGCCGATGATGTTGGACTGGATGGCGATCGCATTCTGAATTTAATCCACGGCGAAGCAGCTACACAAGCAGCAGTAGCAGCTTTAGCAGAATTTGAGCAATTTGGTTGTCCGGGAGTTCCCACTTGGGTTATCGATGGTGAAAGGTTTTGGGGTAAGGATCGTGTCGATTGGGTGGCTGAAAAGGTAAGAAATATGGTGCATTCAGTTCAGAATTTGCAAGTTAGCGATGTAGATAATTCACAAATACTTATAAAAGATTTTCTCGAACTGAGCGAGTCATCACTGAGTAAAATTTGGCTTGATCCAGAGGAAGACGAAGCTTGGAAAGATCTATAGAAAACCTTGTCAAAGGCGATGTCATCGGGAGCATCTCACCTTTGCAAATATACCAGGCGATTAAAAATCGCGGCTACACAAACCAAGTCCGCCTACGCGGACTTTAGGAATTTGAAACCCACGGAGGTGGGTTTTGTCTGTATAGCCGCGAATTCTATTCGCTGGGGTAGGTGTGTTTTTACAAATTTTAACTGAAGGGTCGGCGGAGAGTAATTTTGAAATCGAGGTTAAGTATAATTTGGCGTAGAAAAAGCCATAATTTAGCGCGTTATATATATTTATTATGAGGGCACGGCAATGCCGTGCCCCTACCATGTGTTGTGTCTCAATGCGAATTGATATTGATGAGATAGCACAAGATTTTTCATCAAAAAGGGATATCGAAAAGGTAATCTTGAATATCAGAATTAGCTTGCGGATTTTCTGGATCATCTGCCCAACGCTGGGGATTATTTACTATATATTCTTGGATATTATCTAAAGCTTTTTGTTCTCTGCCAATGTGTTCATAAAAATTGCGTTGCCAGATTGATTGCCCTTTAGTCTGCAAAATTATATTAATGCGTTTGCTGACAACGCTTTTATAACTACCAATAACTGTAGAAATAGAACCACGTACAGGTTTACCAAATTGTTCTGGGTTGCCTTCGCTATGTTGGTTGAGGGCAAGGCAATGCCTTGCCTCTACAGGGTTATCGGTGATGATTAAGATGCCGTGTATATGGTTAGGCATAACTACAAATATGTCTAATTCAATGTAGGGAAAATGATAGGGTATTGTTTGCCAGCAGTGAAAGGCGATATAACCTAAAGAATTTAATTGCATTTCGCCATTAACCACATTACCAAATAAACATTGCCATGCTTTAGTGCAAATGGTGACGAAATATGCACCAGCCTCGGTGTAATTATACCCTTTCAAGCGGATAGAACGGCGATGATGTTTTTGTGGATCATAAGGCATGATTTTTTGAATATGGATGTTCGCAATTTTTGCCTATTTTAATCGAGAATTTTTCAATTCACCCATATAAATAATGTAGGGGCAAGGCAGTGCCTTGCCCTCTTTGTCTTCCTCAGTATGTTGTTCAAATTCACAGTGCCCATATATACCACTAAAATTGCAAGATCATCTCACACTCATACAAATAACTTGAGAAAAATCGCACATCGCGCTAGTCTGCTTTAGCAAAACTGCACGCTGTGACATTAGGCAATGACAAATCAATTCTCCCCGGAAATTCCTGTTTGCACTTGGAGTCGTCCTATCGGTTTAGGTTGGGATAAACCTTATACTGTCCGCTACGCTAGTAATATCGATGATGGCCCTTGGCATGGTATGCCTTTAGGCGGCTTTGGTGCAGGTTGCATCGGGC
Source organism: Calothrix sp. PCC 7507 (assembly GCF_000316575.1). Lineage (GTDB taxonomy): Bacteria > Cyanobacteriota > Cyanobacteriia > Cyanobacteriales > Nostocaceae > Fortiea. Next base: position 1,769,653 of record NC_019682.1, read on the forward strand.
GCTCTTCTCGGGGAGACTTTAATTTATGGCATATTGACGGCGGTGAGCATACTTTCCAGAACATTCCCGCCTGTCAATTCAGTGTATTTGAATCTCATGGCACTTCTTCCCAAGCCTACGCCTTATCTACTCAAGCGCCAGAGGATGGTAGTCTTGCAGGGTGGAAGTGGTATCCGGCGAGTGGAGGTACTTATCATGCCTTATACCCCCGTAGTTGGTTTGTGTATGAAAATGTGTTTCAAGCACAGTTAACTTGTGAGCAGTTTTCCCCTGTTTGGGCGAATAACTACCAAGAAACTAGTTACCCAGTGGCAATTTTCCTGTGGAAGGCGCATAACCCAACAGATGCACCGATTACTCTCAGCATCATGCTGACTTGGGAAAATATGGTGGGTTGGTTTACGAATGCGTTGAAATCTCCAGAGGTGCGGATACGAGATGATGGCAGTCCGGTTTATGAATATCAGCCGCGTTTGGGAGAAAGTCAAGGTAATTACAATCAGCTAATTGAAAATTCTGGACAGGTTGGTTGTTTTTTATCTCAGGTTGATAGGGATGCATCCGTCGCTGAAGGGGATGGTAGCTGGTGTATTGCCACGTTGAAGCATCCCCAGATAGAAGTATTTCATCACACCCGGTGGAATCCTGTGGGTACAGGGGAAGATGTCTGGCAAAGCTTTGCAGCAGATGGCTCGTTGCCTAATTATCAAGATGCAACTCCTGCAATAGAGAATACACGAATAGGTGGAGCGATCGCTATCCGTTTCACTCTGCAACCAGGGCAAACTATAGAAATTCCCTTCTCTCTGGCTTGGGATTTCCCGGTGACAGAATTTGCAGCGGGAGTGAACTATTACCGCAGATATACAGACTTTTTTGGTCGGAGTGGTGAAAATGCTTGGGCGATCGCATCTACTGCTCTCCAAGAATATCAAAATTGGCGATCGCAGATCCAACGTTGGCAAAAACCAATTCTAGAACGGGAAGATTTGCCACAATGGTTCAAAATGGCTCTATTTAATGAGCTGTATGACCTCACTAGCGGTGGTACTCTCTGGAGTGCAGCGTCAAAACTTGATCCTGTTGGTCAATTTGCGGTTTTGGAATGCCTAGATTACCGCTGGTATGAAAGTCTCGATGTGCGGTTATATGGTTCATTTGCCCTTTTAATGCTGTTTCCAGAATTAGAAAAGTCGGTAATCCGGGCATTTGCACGGGCTATTCCCCACAGTGACGCTCATCAGCGGGTAATTGGCTATTACTACACAATTGGCGCAGACACAACAACCGCCGTTCGCAAAGTCCCAGGTGCAACACCCCACGATTTAGGCGCACCCAATGAACATGTGTGGGAAAAAACCAACTATACCTGCTATCAGGACTGCAATTTGTGGAAGGATTTAGGCAGTGATTTTGTGTTGCAGGTGTACCGGGATTTTCTGCTAACTGGTGCTGATGATGTGGAATTCCTGACAGATTGCTGGCCGGCAATTGTGGAAACCCTCAACTATCTGAAAACCTTTGATCAAGATGATGATGGCATTCCTGAGAATTCCGGCGCACCTGATCAAACCTTTGATGATTGGCGATTGCAGGGAGTGAGTGCCTATTGTGGGGGTTTGTGGTTGGCTGCTTTGGAGGCAGCGATCGCTATTAGCAATATTTTATTAAATCAAAACCTTGCTGATTTAGGTAACTTGGCGTTACAAAAATCCATCTATGAAACTTGGTTAGCCCAATCCCGCCCCATCTATGAAGAAAAACTCTGGAATGGGCAATATTACCGCTTGGATAGCAAGAGTGGTTCCGATGTGGTGATGGCGGATCAGTTATGTGGGCAATTCTATGCCCGACTATTGGGATTACCAGATATTGTAGCGAGCGATCGCGCCCTTTCTGCCCTGCAAACTGTTTATGAAGCTTGCTTCTTGAAATTCTACGATGGTCAATTTGGGGCTGCAAATGGCGTTCGTCCCGATGGTTCACCAGAAAACCCGCAAGCGACTCACCCGCTGGAAGTCTGGACAGGAATCAACTTTGGACTAGCAGCTTTTCTCGTGCAGATGGGAATGCAAGATGAAGCTTTGAAGTTGACGCAAGCTGTAGTAAAGCAGATTTACGACAACGGACTACAATTCCGCACCCCTGAAGCCATCACCACCGTTGGTACTTTCCGCGCCAGTACTTACCTGCGGGCGATGGCTATTTGGGCGATTTATTTAGGAATAGGGCATAGGGCATAGGGTATGGGGGCAGGGAGTAGGGGGAGATGGGGGAGATGAGGAAGATGGGGAAGATGGGGAAGATGGGGAAGATGGGGGAGATGAGGAAGATGGGGAGAAAGTAAAATGCCCAGTCCCCAATCCCCAATCCCCAGTCCCCAATCCCCAGTTAAATAAATCACGTTAAATTTGCAATCAAATATACATACAAATACAAATATATGTATTAAGGACTGAGTTGTATAGCATACTCAATTTGAAATTAAAAGCATAAGTATTTAGAACTGCGGTTTTATTTTCCGGGTGTTTCAGGAATCTAAGGAAAATGTAATTATCGTTCACAAAGGTTGTAGATACTGAGGATTTAACACCAGTGTTTTCACAAATCCAAACATTGCTAGCTTTAATCATAAAAATTACGCACATCACACAAATTATGTTCACTGCTAACAATTTTTACTCAAGTAAAAATATATATTTGATGAATATATTCTGTAAAAATAAATACCAAAAGCATAGTCTTTTGTCATAAAATATCTATATAGTTACTGAGGGAAAGGGTTGGGAAAATATCTTGTGTATGCCTGCAAATAGGGCAAAAATAAGCCAAAAAGCATGAATCCTGTTTAAAGAGTAAGTAAAATTTTGATAAAGTATGAGATGCTCATAAACTACAATGATGAAAAGTTCACAATTGAGCGTGAGAAACTAATTGATACTCTGGTGGAAACATAAATTGCGTTTTACTAGTAAAATGTTATTTTACAAACTTTCATTTACGAAAAGCCACTGAAAAATGATTGTGAAGCAATTGGTGATTAAAAACACAAATAATTGCGTTTTCCAGAGGCTGTTGGAATGATGCAAATTCAAACAGTGAAAGAATTATCAACTTTTTTGTACTGTAAGTAATTGCCTCGTAATAGTTATTAAGCTTACCCAAAAATCTGAAATTAAACCATGAACCCCTCTTCGTCGTTAAGAGTTCAGAGAGAGCTGGAATATACAAGTAAGCAGCCATCTCCCACTCCAAAAGCGGCTATCCTCAAATTTTTGAGGATGGTTGCAGGGGATACAAGCCTAGCATCAGACTTGACTAAATCTTTGGTGCTGCGTGAGTTTCAACTAGGTGACGAATTGACTACCTATGGTTTAGGGGGAGAAATTGCAGACAGCAGCAATATTTTGTACTTAGTTTGCCAAGGACGAGTGCGGTTGCTAGGATTTGATGCGACTTTGGGACGGGAAGTTTCCACTCAGTTGTTGTTGGCAGATCAAGCTTTTGGGGCAGATGATTTATTCTGTCATGAATTTTTGCCGTATCGAGCGATCGCCGCTAGTGCGGGTTATGTTGCTCAAATCGCTGTCGATGACCTAAAACTATGGTTACAGCGCCTACCCAATCTCGAAAATTATTTACAGCAGTTGGCACTGGAGCGACAAGCACTGATATTCTACAAAACTCAGACAGAGTGGCGATCGCTCACTAGTCTGACACTGCGGCAATTATTACCCTATCTCAAAGCAATCACAATCACTGCTGGCTCATCCTTGGTGACAGCAACTTCCCCCAGCAAAGGGCGCTTTTGGCTGGCGAGTGGCCAACTTGAGAATTTATCAGCAACAACAGAGGTGCTACAGGTAGGTGAAAGCTGGGGATATCCTGATGTTAAAGTTGCGGAGGCGATCGCCCAAACAGATTTGTTGCTTTATCACCTACCCATAGAACATTGGGAATCTGCCAGGGATATTGCACCCCAGCTATTTCCTCATGGCTGTGAAGACAAAGAAGCAGACATTCCCCTGCATCTTGTTGATACCCCAGACAGCAAACTTGAGAATAACTTGCAAGTATCACCTACACCAACAATACCCAAAGTAATTGAACTACCACCGCGTCAACCCCGGTTAGAGAATCCAGTCTCAGTTCTCGCGACACCAGACATTGACTATACTCCCCAAAGGCAAAAGCCTCGGTCAATTTTTAGGTTATGGCGTTTCTATCCTTTCATTCAACAGCAAAGCTCATCAGATTGTGGTGCCGCATGTTTGGCAATGATTAGCCAATATTGGGGCAAACGCTTGAGCCTCAACACCTTAAGGAACCTAGCACGGGTGGATCGTTTGGGTGCTTCTCTCCAGGGTTTAGCCGCAGCAGCTCAAACCTTGGGATATGATGCGCTACCAGTGCGGGCGAGTTTGAGTAAGCTGGAATCATATTCTAACCCCTGGATAGCTCATTGGCAAGGTATTCATTATGTAGTTGTTTGGCAAGTTAAAGGCGATCGCATATTAATTGCCGATCCAGCCATCGGTAAACGCTGGCTAATGCGATCGCGCTTTGAAGCCAGCTGGACAGGATATGCTCTGCTGTTAGATCCCACCCCACAGTTAGATTCCCTCAAGCCGGAACAAGTTTCTCTAGATCGCTATTGGCAGTTATTTAGGCATCATCGGAAATTACTCAGACAAATTATTCTCGCCTCGTTGTTAGTACAGGTGTTGGGGCTAGCAACTCCCCTGAGTACCCAGATCATTCTCGATCAGGTAATGCCTGTGCAAAATTTCTGGAACTTAAATATTTTTGCTGTGTGTTTCGGCATCTTGGGCATCTGGCGCATTGCTTTAAAAGCACAGCGTCAATTCCTGCTGGACTATCTAGCTAACCGCATCGACTTAAATTTGATTGCTGGTTTTGTTAGCTACACCTTACAGTTGCCGTTGCAGTTTTTTGCATCGCGCCAAGTAGAAGACATTATTAGCCGCATTCAAGAAAACCGCAAAATTCAACTATTTCTCTGCCGTCAGGCTGTCAGTGCCACCTTAGACATGGTGATGATGGTGATTTACCTGGGGCTGATGGCTTATTACAACTTCTCACTCACCCTCGTGGTGCTGGGTTGGATTTTACCCATCGTCATTTTGACTATGGGCGCCAGTCCATTGCTCAAAAAAGTGTCGCGGGAGATTTTGCAAGCATCAGCAGCCCAAAACTCCTCAGTGGTAGAAATGATTACAGGCATTACCACCGTCAAAACCGCCGTAGCTGAACGCCCCTTGCGTAGGCGTTGGGAAGAGCGGTTGATGAATATGGTGAAGGCGCGGTTTCGGGGGCAGAAGTTAGCGAATAAGTTGCAACTCATTAGTGGTTTGATTAATCACCTCGGTAGCACGTTGGTGTTGTGGTTTGGGGCAACTTTGGTGATGAGTGGGCAGATGTCGCTGGGTAAATTTGTCGCTTTTAACATGCTTATTGGCAATGTCACTAACCCAGTTTTGGCATTAGTGAAGTTGTGGGATGAGTTCCAAGAAGTACTGATTTCTCTGGAAAGGCTGAATGATGTCTTGGCTGCTGTGCCCGAAGAAAATCCCCAAAAACCTCTACTGGTAATGCCTGTAATGCAAGGTGAAGTGCAGTTTGAGAATGTTAGCTTCCGTTACGATGGCGATGAAGAATGCAACACTTTACAAAACATATCCTTCAAGCTGAAACCGCACCAGACTATTGGCATAGTCGGCCAAAGTGGCTCAGGCAAAAGCACTTTAGTGAAATTGCTAGCTGGTTTATATCAGCCCGACAGCGGCAGGATTTTGATTGACGGACATGATATTTCCCATGTTTCGCCCCAGTCGTTACGGAGTCAGTTGGGCTTGGTGCCCCAAGAGAGTTTCTTGTTTTCGGGAACCATTTTAGAAAATATTACACTCTACTGCCCGGATTTTACTGAGGAGGAAGCGATCGCTGCAGCCAAACTCGCCCAAGCACACACTTTTATTCAAGCACTCCCTTTAGGCTACAACACCCAAGTAGGAGAACGGGGTTCACTGCTTTCTGGGGGACAGCGTCAAAAAATTGCGATCGCTCGCGCACTGATGCGGAATCCCGGAATTTTAATTTTGGATGAAGCGACAAGTGCCTTAGATGCCGAGTCAGAACACCAGTTCCAACAGAACTTAGCCCGAATTAGTCAATATCGCACCACCCTGATCATCTCTCATCGTCTCTCCAGTATTCGTCATGCCGACTGTATCCTGGTTCTCGACCGAGGTGTTCTCGTTGAACAAGGCACTCACGAAGAACTAGTAGCAATGAGTGGTCTGTATCACCACTTAGCCAAACTGCAATTACACCTGTAAGTTCGTTTAAATAAATTAGTTATGGGTCAAGCTAAAGGTAAATTTTAATTTATATGAATTTATCAACTTTTTGCACCCATTAAATATTTTCTTTTTGCTGAAGTATATCAATATTCACAAATCCAACTCGCTGTTTTCTCTTAGTTAAAACATCTTTTTTTAGAGTCATTTAATTTTGGCTTTTTGGGGTCTTTGTATTATACCATAAAATAGTCATCTTACAACCTAAAATCAATAATTAATTACTTGAAAATAATGTATGTTATGCAACAATATTTATTTACTTATGGACAGGGTTGCAAACGCCAGAAGTGGGCTATAACAACAAATACAGCCGATGCTATCTATGATATATAACGAAAAGTTTATAAAAATAATTTTCAATAATATTACTGAATAAAGGTTTTTTATGACATCTATATTTATATGATGATTGGATATTGAAAACTAAAACTAATGGTAAATTTTCTTAGTAAGCAGAGGTTAACAAAAGTCTTAAATCTATAGCTACTGAGGGGCGTAACCCCTCATTAATTAGCAAGTAAGGGACAAAATGCAAAGTTGCACAGTACACAAGTAAATATCCCAGTAAATTCAGTAAATTTAATTTATAAAGCTACTAATTTAGCAGATGACATTTGCGGAAAAAGATAGTATAAATAAAAGTGTTGTTCTTGATCATCAAGGATGAGTAATTTTTCGGTTCTAATCTAAAAAGTATGAAATATTACTGAAGCAACTCCTACATTTTTGGCAAAAGTTTATACAACTAATATCAGGGCAGAATAATTGAGTTAGGAGTTGGGAAATTTTAAAGAGGACGAAACTGCATCTACCAAGAGCCACACGGAGACTTTTTCCTGCCAGTCATCTGAACATAACCAAGGGTAAATTTTTACCTCGCGTTCACTACCAAGCAAAAGCTACAGCCGAGAAATAATCAGCAGAGCTTCTCCCATTAGTACCAGCCCCCAATTTTGTGAGGCTTGAACAAATTGGAGACAATCTGAGAAATTACGGCAGAGCCGCAAAAAAGCTTGATAAAAAACAGTCAAGTTTCCGATTACAGGTAAGCTCATGGAAAGAATCATCAGGTCAAATGCAGTTGAAACCTCAAGGCAAGGAGGTAATCTAGAGATGAAGTTTAATAACTTACATCCTGACTACGATCTAGCGCCTCAGAAAGTATCAGATTACATAAGTGATGTTGCCATTTCTGTAGCGACATTACGAGCAATATCTACAAATAACGACAACTTCATCACCACAAAACTTCAGGGAGCCATCACCAGACAGAAGGTGCATCACTCACCGCAACCCACAGCCCTTCCCAATCTGGTGCAGTTAAACCATAAAGCTGTGTTTTCAACTGTTGCAATTTGGGTGTGGACAAGAAAGATTGCAGAAGTTGTCCACTTCCACAGAAACCAAATCACAACTTTAATAGGTCGGATTCATTGGGCAGTTTCTACTCAGGTAGCAACAGCCCCAAGCCGACTGGCGAAGCCCCCCCTTTGGCGAAAATCAACTGCAAAACTCAGTTTGCAAAGGGCTTTAGCAATCGTCCAGTTCCCAGCTACAATCACTGCAACTACCAATCTGCAAGACAACACCAAAAATAAGCTAAAAAACCCGAGAAATCTCAGAAGTTGGGAGATTTCTGTTTGCTGCTATTGCGGCTAAAGTTTTAACGATATGTTCCTTGAACGATTCAGCAACTGCGAACAGGCTAGAGCAGTTTTTCAGATCAATTGAAACACCAACAACCGAAGAACCTAAACTGGTTTACTTCATCTAAGACAATCAACACTATGAATCAAGATATTGCTGGCATTAGTAGCAAATTAAATAAAACAATTCATCCTGAACAGTTTGACCAAGTAGTTGAAGCGATTCTTTCCGGAAAGTATTCCTGGGCGTGTGTGTTAATGCTGCGGTTTTCTGGCTACAATCCCTTACATTACATTCCCTACCGCACTTACAATCGATTACTCAAAGAAAACACCCACGATACTAGGTCTAAGCAACAGCAAAATAATGTGACTATACAAATTGCCAAACAATCTGCTGACAAACGGAATGATACCAATCTTGCACCAAGTAGCTTAGGGAAAATTAAGGACTTAGCTTATCTTGATGTAGTGAGAAAGCAAAAGGCAGAAATCCGTGGAGGGGGTCTAGAGCAGTGGCTAACCAAACAGGTTCAAGAATATCAATCAATTAAGTCTGAATTAGAACCAGAAAGCACTCAAGAGTCTCCCTTGAAATTCTGTGAGTTCAATTAATCAATTTGTAAAGTAGGAATAAGCTAAGAATCCAGAAGCCATAGGACTAGTATTTGATTTTTGAACTATACGTAGGGGAATCACCCTCGTGCTTGAGGAAACCCACGTTGAGAGTGGTGATGGGCAATGCTCAACGCCAGTTGCTCCATTTGGGGATACCCCTACAGCCCTTCTCCTCAAGGAGACGCTCCGCGGTAGCTTGCTTCCCCGTAGGGGTACGGGCATCCTACGGCAGGCGTTAGCCTCTCCCTTTGGGAGAAGACCGCACTGGCTCCCTACAAATACTTAGGTTTTTTCAATAATCAAATTGGTATGAGATGTTCTCCAAATCATCACATTTGGGCATCAAAGTCTTCTGGATTCGGAGTTCTTAAATCAAATTATCTGGAGAATTGATCAATTAAATGTGCCAAAATGGCAAATATTTATCGATAAAATTTTATAAATTATATGTAGGAACTTCAATAGAGGTGACCAAGAAGATAATTTCATGTTCTCAAATAAAATCAATGATTAGTTCTGAGCATGAAATACATCAAACTGATTATTTTAGTAGTCAGTTTATAGATTGGATAAATTCTACGCTAAGACTAATAGTTTAACTGTTGCTAATGGTGGTTCTTTTTCCCAGGAAGTCTGAGTTAAAGAAAGAGGACTTGGTGGTTTACTCAATCTAAACTTGGAAGCGTTGTCTATAAATGGTGGGTAGTATAACGCTGATAAAACTTCCTTGACTATAGTTATGCTTTATACCGTTTCTTTGTGAAGCTGCAATGTATTTTACCCCCCGCCTCCGGCGTCCCCCCAAGGCATCGGGGGGACTACAGGGGGGTCGAATTCAGCGTATCTCCATCCAGAATTGGTATTAGCCCAAAAAGCATATATTTAGCACTATTATCAGGAGAGGAAACTGAACAAGTGACGGTTAAATCAAGTCTATAGCTGATGTAACTTCTTACCCTTACACTTCTGTTTCAAAGATCCTAATACCAATTTGAAAAAATTCGACAGATTTCAACCTGGAAACTCTTATGAAATCTGAATTTATTAATTTTGAGTTGGTGTAATCCTAGTCCTCCCAAACAGCATTCTGCTTTGTAAATTAGCAATTTATATAGCCAAGACTGGAAGCTAAAAAACCTAAATAGCGTCCAGTTTTTTTTTATGTATTAAAAAATCTAGATACCGATAAGACAGTACGGTTCAGTTAAGTATGATTGTATATTAAACTTCTTGCATAAATATTGTTTTCCCATAGGTGTGTAGTGACTAATATTTAAGTTCTCCGTACCCTTAAGACCGATTCAGTAATGCCAAAATTTCTGGTTAGGGGAGAGGGGGGAGACAAAAAGCTGACTAATTCTTTATTCTCCCCACATTTCCCACACCCCCACACCTCCTTCTCTCTCAATCAACATCGTAAAAAAATAAATTTAGAAACTGCACTAGGGATGACAACTCAGTGAGTTCTACATAAAGAATTAATTTTTTATTACATGGTAAAATTTCTATGTATTAAGCCGACTTTCCGTAATTTCTACAATTTATATTCATTTTTTTTGAGATAGAAATTGGATAGAAACTATAAAAAATATAGTTGCGTCGATTTATTTCTATTTATATTAATTTCCAGGACATCATAATATCTAAACACATTTTCCTTGGTTACAAGTTAATTTAAAAATATAAATACCTATGAATTACCTTTCAAGAATATTTATTGAACCAGAGGAAATTGTCAACTTCCTCAAAAGTGAAATGAATTTGAAGGAAGTATACCAAAATATTTTATTTAAAAGAGTAATTCGACAAGTAGCCCAAGAAAGAGGGATTACTGTGACTACAGAAGAAATTGAAGCGGAGGCGAACCGCCAGCGTCGTGAACAGCATTTAGAGAAAGCTGCAGATACACTTGCATGGTTAGCAGATCAACTGATTTCTCCCTATGACTGGGAGGAAGGTATTTGCGATCGCTTATTATCACAAAAATTAGCTGAGGCTTTGTTTGCTGAAGAAGTAGAAAAGTTTTTTCTCCAGAATCGCCTAGCGTTTGAGCAAGTTATCCTCTACCAAATCGTGGTTGAGTCTGAAATGCTAGCGCAAGAACTTTATTATCAAATTGAAGAAGGGGAAATCAGTTTCTATGATGCTGCTCACCGTTATGACATTGATACTCATCGCAGACATAAGTGTGGTTATGAAGGAACAGTTTATCGTTTTGCTCTTCAGCCCAATATTGCTACTGTAATATTTAGTGTCCCGCCTAAACAGTTGATAGGCCCTATAAAAACCGAACAAGGCTATCATCTTTTTATAGTTGAAGATTTGCTACCTGCAGTATTAACATCTGAAAGGCATCAGGAAATTATCGATAATATGTTCAAAAATTGGCTAGTAAGTGAGATAAATTATATGCTGCATTTAGCTTTACCCAGTCAATTTTAGATATGCTTATCGTTGTTTATGTTCAAACTACCAATTTCCTCAGGATATTTATTGATTTTTATTAGAGGTTTATTATACAGGTGTATACGTGTAAAAATTTTTGCAATCTTTTGTGCAAGCTGTTATTATTGTCATTCTCAAGATAGATACTGAAACTATAAAGATAATAGATATTAATCAATATATTTTTATCCTACTTGGGATAGATATCTAATTGTTATCTATTTATGAAAATTATCATCTTTAATAAATAACTTTCACTAGTAATATATTCTAATATTTCTAGATTTAGCTTGATAAGGGATTGAATCAGCAGATGCTTAGTAAGTAAGTCAACCTAATTAAATATGAAACGGTTGGCTGATAGATCCCCGACTTCTTTGATAAGTCGGGGATCTGGGGATGATTTTTATTCACGCGCGTCTACTTATAATAAGGAAATTAATCAATATACCCAATTTTATGTAAAAAGAGATTATATTTTATTTGTAAAGCAAACATAAAGATTTGGCAAAGATTTTATTTTTTTTGTCAAAAACCTTGACTAGATGTAGGAGAATTCTTAGATAAATAACAGTGGCTGAAAACGTAGAGTGAGGGACTGTCTCTTTTCCGTTGAACTTATCTTCTAGATAATTTCAGATTTAAAAAAATCTGCTGATGAAAAGATTGCTAATGTTAGGCGATTTGAAGTAGATTTATATTTATACCTGGTCTTAGCTACTTCTAAGTTCCAACCTGTAAAAAGGTTTCAACCTCTTTTTGTTTATCACAACATACCAATTTCAATATTTAGAGGTTTACCGATAAACCTATGTTACAGAGATTAATAACATCCTCAAAATTGCTGTAGCAAGAAGACTCCAACCAAGTTTCTGATTACCATCAAGCCGAGTAACTGGCTTAAATCGATAAATTGCACCAGGTGCGATAACGCATTTTTTGTAAGGTGGACAGTGCCTACCTTTGCCTGAAACGCGAACATTTGTTTTGGTAGGCGATACTTCTCTCAATACGGGGAACTCGTTCGGATGATGCTCGTACCTCCTTACCACTCACCGCGTGAGAATGAGTTTAAACCGATATTCGGTGTTTACCAAGCTTCAAGAAAGCCCGTTAATTTCTTGAGGTTAACTATTAAAAATCCTCACAGATTTTAAGTGTTTTACCAAATACTGCTGTTTATCAGAGAAAACAACAGTTAGGCTCGCTACCTATATTTCTCAGGTTTATCTATTACTACTTGCGAAGTATTTACTACCTGATTTTAGAAGCGCCATCTTTTGCGAAAATTTTGTTGGATGGGCTCATAAATTTTGCATCTGTTCAACTTTAGTTATCAAAGTTTTATAACAGATGTAATTGCAACATTTGTCTACATTGTGCGGTTGACAGCAACTAGTAAAAATCATGTCAAACTATTCTTCTAATCAAGACCAGGCTTTTGACAGCTATGACCTACAAGAGAGTAAGTTTTTAACAAATTTTCAACGAAAAGCTTTGTTAAAAAACCTCCAAGCTAATTTGCAACCAGAATATCGGCGACGGATTGAAATTATGTTACTGGCTGATGTGGGTAAATCTCAGACCCAAATCTGTGAAATCTTAGGTTGTTCTCAAGAAATGGCGCGGTACTGGATTGGGATAGCAGAAGCAGGTTTAGCCCATAAATGGAACGAGCGACCAATAGGTAGACCGAAGATTGTTAATCATCAATATATAGAACGGTTGAAAGAATTAGTAAGCCATAGTCCCCGTGATTATGGATACGCATTTGGTTACTGGACAGCGCAATGGTTAAGTAAACATTTAGCAAGTGAATTTGGCATTGAAATTAGCGATCGCCATATTAATCGCTTGCTTAAACAAATGGGACTTTCCACTAAACGCAAAAGTTCCTGTCAACCAGAAACTGAGAATACTAAGGATACAGCCATTACCATCTGCGACCTAAAATCTAACTCCGAACCGAGTTTTAATTGGTCATTTAATCTGATGCAGACCAATAACTAATGTTTAGGGCAGGGGGGAGGGGGCAGGGTGAAAGACAAACGACAAATCACTATTTAGCTATGGATTTGGATGCAAATTAAAGCATGAGCAGCTTAGTTTTGGAGGTCAGAAATGCCATTAGCCTTTTCCGAGCAACAGTTAGCTCAACAACTCACCCAAACCTTGGGTGAGTCGCTGTCAGATAGAGAACTTGACAAGTGTCTCAAAGCAGCGGAAATTCTCGAACCACCAGTAGCCAAGCAGTTTTGGCAAGCTGCAGAGTCGCCGTCCGGAATTTATATGATTTTGGCGGGTAAAGTCAGATTGCTGGATAGTTTTCATAACTTAATCACTACTCTGGCTGCTGGTGCATCATTTGGCGAACTCACACTGTTTCCAGAAACAGAATTTATTCCTTACGTTGCTAGAGCTTCTGTGAATTTAAAGCTTTGCTATCTCAACCAGGAAGCTTTACAAGAAGTGATGAGCAACTCTATGAGTATCCGCTCACGCCTGAAAGAGCGTGCAGAAGTTTGGGATTTGCTGCTGCTTTGTTGTCAGCATTCCCTACTACCGCACGATGAATCAGTGGAGCAGATAATCAAAGCCTTATCCCTCTTTAAGCGGGACACTGTGGAGATTGGCCCCTTAAATACCAGACTATGCAAAGATATTAAGCTTTGGCTATTGCGGCGAGGGGAACTGCTACATTCTGATGGACAAGTATTGACACCTGGCAATGTCTATGCAGCGATGAAGCCAGGGAGTTGGCAGGTGACACAACCAACTATTGTTTATAGTCTGAAGAATGCAGATTGGCAGACAGCATTACAATACTGGCCGCAATTAGCAGGGTTGATCAACTTTCAGGAACGCCAAGCCAGAGTGGGGCGGGAAGAAAATCTATCCCCCGTTCCTAACCTTGTTGTGTCACCGCAGCCAGAGTCGGTAGCCCCACCCCAGGGAAAAATTCGACGTGCTTATTTTCCCAGCCCTAGCGTCACCGTCGGGCGTTGGTGGGGACGTTTGACTAGGCGGTATCCATTTTATGAACAACAAAGTGCCTCTGACTGTGGAGCGGCTTGTCTGGTGATGATTAGTCGCTATTGGGGCAAGCGCTTGAGTGTCAATCGGCTGCGGGAGCTAGCCAACGTTGGCCGTAGTGGGGCTTCATTGCGGGGTTTAACAGCAGCTGCGGAAGCTATTGGATTTGCTACCCGTCCGGTGAAAGCTAGCCTAGATAAATTGTCACAACAACCCTTACCAGCGATCGCTCATTGGGAAGGCAAACACTACATCGTTGTTTATGAAATCAGCAAAAAGCGGGTGATTGTTGGTGATCCGGCGATCGGTCAACGTAGCCTCACTACTGCTGAGTTTAAAGAGGGTTGGACGGGTTATGCATTGTTATTGCAACCTACAGCCCATCTCAAAGAAACCCAGGTAACAAGTACACCATTCTGGCAGTTTTTTGAATTAGTCAAACCACACTCGCGGGTGCTGCTGGAAGTGTTTATCGCTTCCGTGTTAATTCAGGTGTTTGGACTGATTACACCCTTATTTACTCAGTTATTGTTAGACCGAGTGATTGTTCAGGGAAGTACCCTAACTTTAAACACCGTTGGTTTAGGGTTAATCATGTTTGGTTTGTTCCGCGTTGTCATCAACGGATTGCGGCAATATCTACTCGATCACACAGCAAATCGCATCGGTGTAGCGCTGCTGGTAGGTTTTATCAAACATACATTTCGCTTACCCTTATCATTTTTTGAGTCCCGTTACGTTGGTGATATTGTTTCCCGCGTCCAAGAAAATCAAAAAATCCAGCGATTTCTCACAGGGGAAGCACTGTCGATCATTTTAGATTTACTGACAGTGTTTATTTATGTGGGGTTGATGTTTTGGTACAGTTCCGCAATGGCGTTGCTGAGTTTAGCGATCGTACCGCCATTTATGCTGTTAGCTTTGATTGCCACACCATTTTTGCGCCGCATCAGTCGTGAGGTTTTTAATGCCTTAGCTAACGAAAATAGTTATTTGATTCAGAGTTTGACAGGGATTCGCTCGATTCGCTCAATGGCGATTGAACAAACAGTGCGTTGGCATTGGGAAGAACTGCTGAATACTTTGACGAAAAAAACTTTTAGTGGTCAAGTCATTAGCAACCAACTACAAGTTTTCAGTTCTACTATCGAATCTTTAGTAACTACCGGATTACTATGGTTTGGGGCATGGTTGGTAATTCAAAACCAACTCACCATTGGGCAATTAGTTGCTTTTAATATGTTGTTAGGCAACATTATTCGCCCTTTTCAACGGCTGATAGTTTTGTGGAATCAATTACAGGAAGTAATTATTTCCACCGAGCGGATTAATGATGTTTTAGAAGCCGAACCAGAAGAAGATTTACAATATCATCCCCGCCAGTTTTTGCCGACGCTACACGGTCAAATCTGCTTTAATAATGTCACTTTTCGTTATCACTCAGAAAGTGATATTAACGTACTAGAAAATCTCAGTTTTGAAATCAAACCTGAGCAAACAGTAGCAGTTGTTGGGCGTAGTGGTTCTGGTAAAACAACCCTCTCCAAGCTGATTTTGGGCTTATATCCGCCGACTGATGGCAAAGTTTTGATTGATTCTCAGGACGTGACTAGTATTTCCCTGCGATCGCTCCGTTCTCAAATTGGTGTCGTCGATCAAGATACCTTTTTGTTTGGCGGCACAATCCGTGAAAACATCTGCATTGCTCACCCAGATGCCAGCTTAGAAGAGATTATTGAGGCAGCGCGTTTAGCAGGTGCAGACGAGTTTATTAAGCAACTGCCAATGGGCTATGAAACCCAAATTGGTGAAGGTGGCGGCATGTTATCAGGCGGACAACGCCAACGTCTAGCGATCGCCCGTGCTTTGCTCGGAAATCCCCGCTTATTAGTATTTGACGAAGCAACCAGCCACCTCGATCCGGAATCTGAGCGGATTATTCAGAACAACCTCAAAAAAATTCTCCAAGGACGCACCAGTCTAATCATTGCTCATCGCCTTTCCACTGTGCGAAACGCTGACCTGATTTTGGTTTTAGATCGCGGCTTATTAGTCGAAAGCGGCACTCACGATGAATTAATCACCAGAAAAGGTCATTACTTTTATCTAAACCAGCAGCAACTAGCTCAAGCAGTTTAGGGAATTGTCAAGGGTCAGGAGTCAGGAGTCAAGAGTTATTTCTTCCTTGTCTCCCATCCTCCATGCCCAATACTTCTCTGCGAGACGCTACGCGTAGCTTGCTTCCACGAAGTGGTACGACTGCGCTCAGTACAAGTGCCCAATGCCCAATGCCCCATGCCCTAATAACTATGCCAAACCTATCTCACAATTCATCATCCGTGCTAGCCAAACCAGAGTCAGGTAATTTGCCTTTGATTGAGGACTCTACCACTGTCACAACTGAGTCCAATGATTGGTATTATGGCACAGAGGAACTGCTAGATGCTTTACCGAAGGCTTGGACACGTTCAATGCTCTATTTGCTAGTGAGCTTTGCCTTCATCATCTTACCTTGGTCGATGTTAACCAAAGTCGATGAGACAGGAAGCGCCAGAGGGCGGATAGAACCAAAAGGAGCGACACAAAAATTAGATAGTGCAGTCAGTGGTGGCGTTATAGCTGTCAACGTCCAAGAAGGCTCCACAGTCAAAGCCGGTCAAGTTTTGGTCGAAATGGAATCTGATGTACTACGAACGGATTTGCAACAAACACAAACCAAGCTGGAAGGTTTAGTAAATCGGCGCGGACAACTAGAATTACTCAAAAACCAGCTGATGCTGGCAATTAACATCCAAGCACAACAAAATCAATCGCAAGAATTAGAAAAAATTGCCCAAGTGAATCAGGTACAGCAGGATCTGGATGCTAAACAAAGTTCGTATAACTTACAAAAATTGGAAAAACTAGCTCTAGTTGAGCAGGCGAAGCAGGCGATAAATTCTAGTGCGATTGACCACAAGTTGGCTAAAAGTCGGTTGAGCAGAGATTTCACAGAAGTCAAACGCTATCGCCAACTTTGGCAAGTAGGTGCAATTCCCCAAATCAAAATTGTGGAATTGGAAAAAACAGCAGAAGAAAGCCAACGTTTGCAAGAGCAAGCGAAATCAGCTATCAAACAGGCTCATCTGCGCTTTCAAGAAGAATCAAGTCGCTATCAAGCGGTGCTGAGTCAAGCCCAGGCTGATATTCGGCAAGCAAAACTCCGCTTACAAGAACAGCAAAGCAGCTATCAAAGTGTAGTGCAAGCAGGTAGACTAGCGGTGCTGAAAAGTGAGGAACAATTCAAAGACCTGCAAACGCAAATCACCGCTTTGCAATCGGAAATTGCCCAAACTGGCAGCCAAATCACATCCTTAAAGATTCAGTTGCATCAACGAGTAGTGCGATCGCCTATCGATGGCACAATCTTTGAATTACCGATCAAAAAGCCAGGATCTGTAGTCCAACTCGGACAAACCATCGCCCAAATTGCACCCAAGAGTTCTGCCTTGATTCTCAAAGCGCAGATACCTAGTCAACAAAGTGGTTTTTTGCAGCTAGGAAGAAGAGTGAAAATTAAGTTTGATGCCTATCCCTTCCAAGAATATGGAGTAATTTCAGGGCGAATCACCTGGATTTCACCTGACTCAAAAATTCAGGCATCCAATCAAACCACATTAGAAACCTTTGAATTGGAAATCTCCCTAGATCAGGCTTATATGCAAGCTGGCAACAATCGCATTCCCTTAACACCCGGTCAAACAGCAACAGCAGAAATAATTATCCGTCAGCGTCGAGTGATTGACTTTATCTTAGATCCGTTTAAAAAATTGCAAAAAAGTGGTCTAGAGTTTTAGATACAGCGGAATTCAGAAGTCAGAAGTAGGGGATTCAGGAGTGAAAAGGTCTTTATGTATGGTTTTCAGACTTACATAATCTACTCCATTTATAGGACTCATATTTGATTTTTGCAAACACTCAGTACACATCTGCCGCCCTTCTTGCCTATTGCCTATTCCCTAAATTATTAAAACTACCATTGGATAGAGACGATATAAATTGCATCTGATAAATATGAAGTAGGTGCAACTAATTTTTTCTGAAAATCTAAAAATCAATGATTCTAACTGAGTTGATCATCTGAGGATTTGGATTATGTCAAAAGTTTTACCTGTCTCTCTTGAAGACATTCTTTATCATATCAAGCTATCTGGTCAAATTCCTAGTATATTGGAGGCGATCGCTAATAGAAAAGTTATTACTGATACAGCCCAAGAAGCAGGTATTAAAGTTGAAACTGAAGAATTACAACAAGCGGCCGATAGTCTCCGCTTAATTCATAAGCTCATCAAAGCAGAAGATACTTGGGCTTGGCTAGAAAAACATTATCTCACCCTAGATGACTTTGAAGAAATAGCTCATAGTAATTTACTTTCAGCCAAATTGGCAAGTCATTTATTTGCAGAAAAAGTTGAACCATTTTTCTATGCTCACCAACTAGATTATATGGGAGCGGTTACTTACGAAGTGATCCTAGATGATGAGGATTTAGCACTGGAACTATTTTATGCTCTACAAGAAGGCGAAATTAGTTTCCAAGAAATTGCTCGTCAATACATTCAAAATATAGAAATTCGCCGCGCTGGAGGCTATCAGGGAATTAGAAGCCGGACTGATTTTCGACCAGAGATTGCAGCAGTAGTATTTGCTGCTACACCTCCACAGATTCTCAAACCTATAACTACACCACAAGGAGTACATATAATTGCAGTTGAGGAAATTATTAAACCACAATTAGATGAGCAATTACGTCTAAAAATTATGGGAGATTTTTTTACGTATTGGTTAAAGCAACAACTTGTAGATATAGAAATTACGGCACAGTTTCATAAAGAGCCTAATTCTCAATCATCTCATGATGTATTAAGTTCAGTTGAAATAAGTTCCTAAACAGGTAGGCGTAAATAATTTGAAATAAGCTGTATTTAGACCCCCGACTTCTTAAATAATTCGGGGGTCTGGGGAGAAAATATTTCCTGCCCACCTAACAATTTAATTAACTAACAGAAATGCCTGCATCCTAAAAGGTTGTAGGCATTTCATAGAAACAATAAAGATATTGAGTAATTAAATAAAATTCTTATATCTCAATACCAAAATCATGATGCAAATTTTTTAACCACATTTGAAATAGCATGTCCATAATTGTCTCTCTTGTTGATTTATTAAATTCTGAAGGAAACCACTTTTCTATTCTCAGGATGTGATAACCTAGGTTTGTTTGAATTGGTCCAATAACTTCTCCTTCTTGGGAATTAGTGACATGTGCGGCAATTTCTGGGTAGAGTTCAACCAAATAGCGAATTCCCTGAAAGCCACCATTTTCTGAAGAGAGCTTACTATTGGAATGTGCCAATGCTAAAGCACAAAAGGTGGCACTTCCTTGTTGCAATATCTGCACAATTTTCTGAGCGGTGGATAGGTCAACTACCACAATCTGTGACAACGCCACTCTTCTGTAATTGTCACGATTGATCATATAAGCACGGTCTACAGATAAACCAAATAGATATTCTTTCAGCTTTCTTTCTAATAGAGCGACTCTCATTCCTTGCGACCATTCTTCGGCTCGAATCCGCTGCTTTTCTAACCAAGCTAGAGTTTCCATAGTTCCAAATAACTGGTGTTCCCGACGAAAAGCATCTCCTGTTGCTTGCCATTCTTCATCGGATGCGGTGATTCCCAATTGCTCACACATAGTTAAAATCAATACATCTCGTTCAGCTAAAGCTGCAATTTCAGCAAATTTTGCAGAGCGCCGCAGATATGCAAGGATTTCGATATCATTTGCAGAAGGAACTTGTATCAAAAGTGATTTTTCCTGCTGTTTTTGTGATTGATTAATTAGAACCATGTCCACTACTACTTAAATGAATCCAGTTCGATTTAATGTCAACCAGTTCTACATTATTCTTCTCAATTTTATTGCTATGCATCTTTCCTAATAAGCAATTATTTTTGAGTAAGCGAATATATGTACGATAAGGGATGTATTTAAGGGGATTGTAGCCAACAAAATGGAGGAATAAAACACAAGCCCAGGAATATTTCCCTGCGAGAACAGCTTTGATAATTTGTTCGACTTGTTCAATTTGAATTATTTTATCTGACTGTTGATTAGACTCGGAATTTTCTTGACTCATAGGATTTAATGCCTTTATTGGTAAGTAGGTTAGCGTAAATAATTATCATTGGTATCAAGTAGGAGGGAGGAGACAGAAGACAGGATAGAAGAGGGTTTTAGACTTGTTTATTGTTCTTCACATAGTTTGGTTTTATTGTGCTTACTTACTTATTTGTCATTGGTTATTTTTCCTATTCACAAATTCAAAGGAGTGTAAATATCCTCAGAGTTGGCGTTCAGATAAGGACGTTGCAATTCAATTGCTTGTAATGAAAAATGTTGTAAAATTGATGCTATGCGGCCATTTGGTGTGTTGTTTCCTTGCTGCCATGCGTCGAGCAAACCATTAGCGATAATTTGACAACGGTGTGTACCAAAACTTTCTTGATCGTTAAATTTTTGCTCTGGTTCTTCAGCGATCGCTAACCCTGGTGCTATGAACTTTGTGAACAAAGGTACTTGCTCTTGGAAATGGGCTTGATGCTCGGTGTATAGGCTCTCTAAGACTGGATGAACGGCTGCATAGTCTTTTTTGTCAAAATAAAGCACTGCTGAGTCGTAGCGGTCATAATCGGAAGGGTTATACAATGCTTTAAATGAGAAAGCAACAGGTATAGTGTTGAGTTGGGTAGTTAAAGTATCCATGACGGCGATCGCACCATCTGGTGTTAAGTTGAAATAGACACGCACCAAAGTTTGATAATTTCGGGGCATAGCTGCGTCAGCAATTGCCATATAAAACCCATTTTGCACCAGATTCTTAGGCATGGCGATCGCCACCAAGTCACCAACGCTGACAGTTTTTTGTAACATTTCGCGTTCAATATGCAGCGTCAAACCATCCCTATGCACTGCTATAGCACCATCGATTTCTTCTCTGACAACCTGCCAATTAAAGCTTAAGTAGCCTTTTGAGCAATTGCTTTCATGTAAGCGATCGTAAAAAGCTGCATCCACCCCAAAAAATGTATTATTTTCTAGATTTTGGTTGACAGCCAAATTTGTTACTTCTGCATCAGCTGCTAGGACACGTCTCAAAGAACCGTTGTAATAGATACCGTAGAGAAAACTACGCAGTTGTTGACTCAAAAACTTATGCTGAAAATCTGGTGTTAATCGCTGAAAACGAGAAATTACTGATTCTGGCAATTCCAAGGGCTTGTAATCTGGATGGCGAATACAATACTGGGATTGAATTTCAACCCTATGTATGATGTCTTGTATTGATGTCTGCAAAGACTCGGGAATATCGGGAAGTTGAGTTGTCAGCGAACTTAATAGTTGCATAAAGACTTACCTATGGTAGGGGAATTGGGAATGGGGAATGGGGCATTGGGCATGGGTTATTATTTTTCCCTCTTGTCTCCCTTATCGCCCTCATCTCCCTCATTCTCCTTAAACGGGAGATAAGTTAGTGGGATACAAGTCTGATGCCTCCACACCAAAAATCGTTGTCATGGATGCTTCTGGACGACACAATAAACTCTTGGCAACTTGAAGCATACAGATACCTCGATTACCAAAGGTTTTTTCATGTTGGAGTTGGGCTTGAATAGCTTTAATCAAAGCTAAACCGCAAAATTGGACAACTCGCCGTAAAAAATCAGGGCGATGTTCTAGTATTTCGGGGAAATGAGTGAGATAAGCAGTCACCAGCTCTCTAATTGAAGGCTGAAGTAACTCTAGAGGGGTTGTGGCTAGGCGTAAAGACTCTTGAATGGCGATCGCTTTACTAGTAATCATGCTGTTCAGCCAGATTTGCAGATAACTGGCGATCAGCGTTCCTAAATCATTAGCTGGATCTCCCCAAGTACCGCGTTCCCAGTCAATCAAGCGAATGATACTCTCCGATGAGAACGATTCATTAGCAACTGCTTCTTCCCAATTGAGAGAGAGGAGAATATTATTTAGCTTGAGGTCATTATGAGTTAAACAACAGGAGGTGAAAGCACTGGTTAAATCAGCGATCGCTTGTCCTAAGCTATCGTAACGTTGATAAAGAGCAATAAATTTCAGTCCATCGCCAGGTAACTTACCAAAAACTGCTGGGGTAATCCGATCCATTCCACGCGTCAGATTAGGAGTTTCTAAATCCTGGCTATTTCGGAATAACTCCCGATAGTCTGGACGGCCGATAGATATGCGATGAACTGATGCCAAAATAGTTCCGACTACTGTTGCAATCTCAATGGGAAAGAAATTGAAATTCTTTTTGATGTAAAAATCCATCAAATCCTGATAGTTAGTTAAATAATTAAAAATCATGATGGAATTTTCTACATCAAAATATATCGCCTCCGAAAAATATGGGCGAATTTGGCTCACTTCTGAGAACTTCCGTAAAAACTCATGAACGCGCCATTCTAACAAAAACTCGCCAGCAGTTTTCCCTTTTGAATTATGAGGCTCTTGCTTAATTAAAATTTTCCGCTCTTCTGGCAAGCTGATTAATAAGTTAAAGTTTTTGGCATATTTCAACTCGATTTTGCTCAAAGACTGGTCATTTTGTGTACATATTCCTTGGGAGATCAGATAGCTAAACACATTTTGAGAACTCAATAAAAATGGTGACATAGTATTAGATAGATAATTCTCAAACTTAACGACAAAACTTGATTAATTGGTCAGGTAATTCGGTAAGAATAAACATGTATAAGTTTCGGAACGTAAATATCTCTGAAACCATTATCACTTACAAATGACAACTTCTCTATTTAATAAAAGGTAAATGTTTGATAAAGAGAGTTACTCTGTCCAGAGATATATTGTTGATTATTGAAAGAACTTACCAATAAAGTAATGCTGTAGATAGCATATGCTATTAATCCAAATTCTAAAGACTTCAAGCCATAGTTAAGAATCGGCATAAATCCATAATTTTCCCCACCATAGACAAACATGGAATCCAAATTATTCAGGTCGAGGAGGAAGTCTTTTGAATCAGCGGTTTGCAGGTCGGAAATGGTAATATTTTCCATTTATTTAATTTTTCAAAATAATCTATAGAACTAGTATTTGATTTTTGAAATATTAAATTGAAGAAGCTTTCTGAATCGTGGAATAGTTCAAAAACGATTGCATGTAGTTCGGAAAGAGCGATTATAGTCATAATTTACTTCTAGAATAATTGTTGGATTTTAGTCGTATTTTTTAGCGATTAAGCGGTATACTGCTTAATCGCTAATTCAAAATTTCCCGCCGGCGAATATAGATAAACAACAAACTACAAATTAGTAGAAAGTGCCACCTTCGCTGAAAGACTTGAGGATGTGGGCAGTAAGATTTGCACCAAAGGCTAATAGTCCAAACTCTTGTCCTTTAATTCCGTACTCTAATATTGGAGTTACGCCATCAGCAGTATCGGAAACATCACTAGTACCACCATAAACAGAGATAGAATCTGTGTTGTTCAGGTCATTGAGGAAGCTTTCGGAGTCTTGGAACAGTTCAGAACCAGTTGTGTGCAGCTCGGAAAGAGCAATAATCGCCATGATTTTCTCCTAAAATAATTGTTGTAGTCCAGTGGGATTTCTCAGCGATTAAGTCATATATAACTTAATCGCTAAGTTAATCATTTCAACAAAGCAAAGTAGATTAGCAGCCAACTACTTATTAGTAGAAACTGCCACCTTCACTGAAAGATTTGACGATGTGGGCGGTGAGATTTGCACCAAAGGCTAATAGCCCAAACTCTTGTCCTTTAATTCCGTACTCTAATATTGGCGTTACGCCATCAGCAGTATCGGAAACATCACTATTACCACCATAAACAGAGATAGAATCTGTGTTGTTCAGGTCATTAAGGAAGCTTTCGGAATCTTGGAACAGTTCAGAACCAGTTGTGTGTAGTTCGGAAAGAGCGATAGTTGCCATGATTTTCTCCTAGAAAAATTGTTGTAGTTCAGTGGGATTTATCAGCGATTAAGTAATATACAGCTTAATCGCTAAGTTCATCAAATGAGCAAAGTAGATTAGCAGCCAACTATCTATTAGTAGAAACTGCCACCTTCGCTGAAAGATTTGACGATGTGGGCAGTGAGATTTGCACCAAAGGCTAATAGCCCAAACTCTTGTCCTTTAATTCCATACTCTAATATTGGAGTTACGCCATCAGCAGTATCGGAAACATCACCACCACTACCACCACCATAAACGGAGATAGAATCCATATTGTTCAGGTCGTTGAGGAAGCTTTCGGAGTCTTGGAACAGTTCAGAACCAGTTGTGTGCAGTTCGGAAAGAGCAATAGTCGCCATGATTTTCTCCTAGAATACTTGTTGTAGTTCAGTGGGATTTATCAGCGATCAAGCTGTATATTGCTTAATCGCTAATTTCATCATTTCAACAAAGTAAATTAGCAGCCAACTACTTATTAGTAGAAAGTGCCATTTTCGCTGAAAGATTTGACGATGTGGGCAGTAAGATTTGCACCAAAGGCTAATAGTCCAAACTCTTGTCCTTTAATTCCGTACTCTAATAAGGGTTCTACACCTTCAGCAGCGCTGGAAACATCACCACCACTACCACCACCATAAACGGAGATAGAATCCATATTGTTCAGGTCGTTGAGGAAGCTTTCGGAGTCTTGGAACAGTTCAGAACCAGTTGTGTATAGTTCGGAAAGAGCGATAGTCGCCATACTTTTCTCCTAAAATAATTGTTGCGGTTCAGTTAAGTTTGTCAGCAATTAAGCTGTGTATTGCTTAACTGCTGATTCAATTTTTATTCATTTAATTTGAAAAAATCAAGGCTAGAAACATGATTGAAAAGACATAAATAAATGCCTTGTGTCTTTTTTGAATGCTTGTATTTAGTAGCAGATTTATACTTCCAATTAATTTCTATACTTATACCATTTTTTTGTGAAGCTGCATATAATTCACCCCCCGGCTATCGCCGTCCCCCCTTGCCAAGGGGGGACTACAGGGGGGTATTATTATGTGCATCTTCATACAGAATTGGTATTAGCATTATTTTATTTACATGATGGCATCTCGAGCTTATATTAGTAATTATCTTTAATCGACTATAGCTATATTAATTCAAATAATGTTTGCGACACATAGATTATTTTGAAGAGCGAGGAAACCTCGCTCCTACGATTTATCCTTGCTCACAATAATAAATACAAGCGATTTGGTGTATATAAAAATCGTGCGTTCTCAGATTAATTTTGCTAAGAACGCACGACTATAATAAATATGAAATTTTCATTCTCTAAAGGTATTGTCAACCACTAAGCTGTTCTCGCAGATCTGCTATTTGAATATCTACGTTATCCAACCACTGATTGACAGTCTGATTTATTTGGTCTTTGGAAAGTATACCGCTAGTATTGACTTCGCTTGTGCTTCCTCGTCGTCTTCTTCTTCTACCACCTTCTATATTACTCATCTCCCAGATGTTTAGCTCAGTGAGAAGTTGTTCTTCTCTAATAGAGTCTAGGTCAGAGATTGTGATTACAGACATCTTATTCACCTCCTAAAATACAGCGAAACTAGTTAAAATGGTCTTGGATAGCATTAAGCTGCAAATCCAGCATCCATCTCTTTTATTGTGCAATGCAATTTGTAAAATTCAATATTTTTATACTGATTTTTAAGACATAATTAAAGGAGTTTTGTCTAGAAAAGAGACGATTTCATAATAATGGAAGTTCCTTATTTTTTTGACCGATATATATGATTAGAAACGCGATACATCATGTCTCTAATACCATTTCACTTTAATAATGATACAGATGCGTTGGTAAGGGCACGGCATTGCCGTGCCCCTACGAGAAATCCGTCTGTATTAGTGTTTTCGTGAATTGGTATAAGAAGATGTTTGAAAAGTATCTCTCGATGTCATGTTTCATTCCACTACGCTGCATTCAACATCTCAGTATTTACCTAAAATCCTTGATTCTACCCTTCTCCTGCGGAGACTCTACCGCGAACGGGAAGCCACTTCGTGTCTACGTTCCACTTCGTTTCTCTCAGAATGACAAATTATACCTTTCCTAACTTTTCAAACAGCCTCTAAGTATATAGTGTTTCTCACTTCGGTTAAATACAATTAAGGGCGGGGTTTTCCCGCCCCTACTGCTGTTAATTCTTGGCTTGTGGTGGCGGAGATGGAATTGTCACATCTATCGGCGTTATCTGTGTTGCTAGCTGTGTCAATGGTGGTTGAATGGTGGTTTGATTCCCCACTACCAGAGTTACAAGATTTTCTGGTTTGAGGTATTGCTTTGCTACCCGTTGCACATCAGCGGCTGTGGTTGCGGCTACGGCTTTTTGATAACGAAACAAGAAATCAGCCGGATAGCCGTAATATTCGTAGCGCATCAACCGCGATAAGGTTTGGCTAGGATCTTGAAAGTTGAATACAAACGAGTTGAGGGTAGACTCTTTGGCTAATGCTAGTTCTTTGGCTGTTACGGGTTGAGCTTGGATACGCTTAATTTCTGTCTGCAAGGCTTTGACAAATTGCACAGTCGCATCAGAGCGGGTTTGTCCCCCAGCAATGAACAGGCCAGGATAATCGAAGCGGGGACTCCAGTAGCCATATACAGAGTAAGCTAAACCTTGACGCGATCGCACTTCATTAAATAAGCGTCCGCCAAAACCATTGAATACCCCATTCAACACATCCAATGCTGCATAATCGGGATTGTCGAACTTGCCACCTAAATGCCCAATCAGCACGCTACTTTGAGTTAGCTGTGGCTGATTGACAAAAAATACCCCACCCGCCTTAGCTGGCGATACCGCTGGTAACGGAGATTTAGTAATTTTAGGGCTACTCTTCCAGTCACCCAACTTAGCCTGGATGAGCGATCGCATTTTTTTCGGCTCAAAATCCCCAACAATCCCTAAAATGAGATTATTGGGATAAAAATATTGCCCATAAAACTTGAGCAAATCTGCCCGATTAATCCGATCCAGCGTGGCATATTCTGTAGTCCGAGCATAGGGACTGTCATTGCCATAAATTAACTTGCGAAATTCTCTAGAAGCGATACCATCTGGACTATCGTTACGTCGAGCAATTCCACCTTTAGCCTGTGTCTTAGCTAAATCCAGCTTCTCTTGAGCAAACACAGGCTCTCTCAACACCTCAGCAAACAGCCCAAACACCGTTTCTAAATCTTCGCTGAGTGCTTCAAAACTGCCAGTACCCGCAGCTTCACTAATACTAGTTTCCACTGCAGCCGCCCGTTGTTCTAATAACTCATTGAGCTGATCGGGTGAATGCTGCTTAGTTCCACCAGTTCGCATCACCGCACCCGTAAAACCAGCTAACCCAACCTGATCTGGTGGTTCTAAACGGCTCCCAGTTTTTACCAGCAGCGTACCATTGACCAATGGTAGATCGTGATCCTCCATCAAATAGACAACCAAGCCATTTTGCAGCACAAACCGCTCATACTTGGGTAACTTAATCTCAGGTAAAAGAGTGAACTGCAACTCTGTGTAATGCTTCGCTGCTGCTGTCGCTACACCAGAAAAGTTAAAAGTAAAAAGTAAAAAGGCAAAAGCGCCAACCAAAGCATAAAGTAGACTCTTGCTCTTGCGAATATTCAGCTTAAAACTAGAAATTGTCCCCTTCACCGTATACCTCTGCATATCTCTACTATTGCCAAAATAGGGTTTGTCATTTTGAGTTGTTTAAGTAAGTTGGCACAATAAAACCAAGCTGTGTGAAGAAAAATAAACGAGGCTCAAACCCTTTTTCCCCCTGCTCCCTGCCCCCTGCCTTATCCCAACGATAATTATTTATGCCGATCTACTTACCCCTGTTTCGACAACAGCTTACCAATCGTGCGATTCTCAGGCGTAAACGTCCTCTTTGCTACCCGCTGAATATCTGTAGGCGTTACCGCTGCAATTTGGTTTAACTGCTGAAACAAATTCCGCCAAGAGCCAGTTTTCACCTCATATTCCAACAATTGCTGCGCCATCCCCATATTAGAATCAAGGCTGCGTAACAAACCCGCCCTAGCTTGAGTTTTCACTCGCTGTAACTCAGTTGCTGTCACAGGTTCAGTTTTAAGCTTGTCAATTTCTGTTCGCAAAGCCGCTGCTAACTCATCAACGGTGTGATTAGGAGATGTGAGAGCATAAAACAACATCAGATTTGGGTATTTATCTCCAGGGAAACCGCTGAAACCTTCAGCATTGAGTGCTAAACGCTGCTGTTCTACCAAAGATTTATACAGCCTTGATGTCCGTCCATCACTTAATAAACTGCCAATAATTTCATAAACAGCGTTATCTGGATCGTTGATTGCTGGACGGTGATAGCCTTCTAAATACCAGGGTTGGGAAGGTAGCTGTAAAGTTACTGATCGCGTTTGTGTTTGCTTTGGTTCGGCTGTAATTTTTACCTGGGCTTTCGGTTTGGCTGGATAGCGTCCAAAGTAAGTTTTGGCGAGTTTTTTCACCTCAGCTGGGTTAACATCACCGACAATAGCGATCGCTAAATTACTGGGTACATAGTGAGTGTCAAAAAACTTCTGCACATCGTCTGGCGTTAAGCTGCGGATATCTTCGTCATAACCAATCACCGGACGTCTGTAGGGATGGACTTTGTAAGCTGCATCGATAAACTTTTCGATCATCAAGCCAATCGGCGAATTCTCCACCCGCATCCGGCGTTCTTCTAGAATCACATCTTTCTCTTTATAAAACTCACGCCGAATCACCGGATCGAGAAATCTATCTGATTCTAGTGACATCCACAATTCCAACTTATTAGCCGGAAAACTATACATGTAACGTGTGGCTTCAGTAGATGTATTAGCATTTAACCCCACACCTCCGGCTTGTTCCACAATTTGTCCCAGCTCGTTTTGCTTGACTAGCTTGACTGCTTGTGATTCTACTTGTTTAAACTCTTGCTGTAACTGAGTGAGTTTTTCTTTTGAACCATTAACCTTTGCTATTTTAATTTGAGCATCCAACCGCTCTAAACTTTCTAGGAGAGGTTTTTCGGCTTTGTAATCTGTTGTACCAATGCGCGTTGTGCCTTTAAAAGCTAAATGCTCCAAAAAGTGTGCCACACCAGTTTTACCATCCGGCTCATCCACGCCACCGACATCAGCATAGGTAAGAAAAGAAACAACAGGCGCTTGATGTCGTTCTAAAACAATGAACTTCAAACCATTGTCGAGGCGAAACTCAGTTAATTGCTTAATCACCCGATCCAAGTAGGGTTGGATTGAACTAGTTTTTGTAGGTTGCTGCGTTCTTTGAGGAGGAGGTGCTGTCTGAGTTTGAGCTAGAGCAACTTCTGGTAGCAATCCCCACCACAGGATGATTAAAGCGCACAAAGTGACAACTAACCGATGTATTGTGACAGATACTTGGTTTGAACGAGCTAAGATTATGCGAAAGCGGCTAGTCTGATTCATAAGCAACAACTGAAGTAAAGTTCTACAACCTGAAAAACAAGCTAATAGCCTTGAGGCGTTAATCTTGTATTAAGCTTTATCTGCTTTTTGTACTGCACGTTAGACAATATTGCTACAAGTCGTGTTCCGACGATCTCACAATAAATACTATGCGAGTTTTTAATTCTCCCCCACCTTCAGAAGCACAAACGCGTACCCGCATTCTCAGCGCAGCACAGCGATTGTTTGCTGCTCAGGGTTTTGATGGCACTACTACCCGCGACTTAGCACAAGCAGCAGGTGTCGCTGAGGGTACTCTGTTTCGTCATTTTCCCAATAAAAAGGCCATTTTGGTGGAAGTAGCCACTAGTGGATGGGTGGAAATTCTCACAGATTTGCTCACAGAATTGAGTGAGATGGGCAGCTATAAAGCTGTAGCACAGGTTATGCGTCGCCGGATGTGGAATTTACAAAAAAATGCCGAAATGATGCGCGTTTGTTTCATGGAAGTGCAGTTTCACCCCGACTTGCGCGATCGCATTCAATTAGAAGTCATTACTAAAATGACTGATGTCGCTGAAGCTTTCTTTCAAACCGCAATGGACAGAGGTATTTATCGACAAATGGATGCCAAACTTGTCGCCAAGGTGTTTTTAGGAATGTTTGCAGTTGCAGGTTTTTCTGACAAAACCATCATGGAACCCGACGCTTCTCCCCAAGAAATGCAGCAAATGGCAGAAGGACTCGCTGAGATTTTTCTCAATGGGGTTTTAGTTAAGGAATAGGGGATTGGGGATTGGGAATAGTATTTTTTACTCAGCACTCATAATTGTTCTTGCTTGTTGAATCCATTGTTGCACTAGCTCAATTGCTGGACATAAATCTCGCCGCTGCATGGTTGCTACCTGGAAACGCATAATCTGTTTGTGTAATCTGTGATTGGGAGTCTGCGCCAACTGAGCTACTGAACCAATACCCGCATGTAATAATAAGCCACAATATTGTGTGCCAACGCTGGGAATCCGCGCCAAATCGGCTAAAGCCAACCATTTATTTACATACTGAAGATGGATTTGTAATTTATTAGATAACGCGACTCTTGCTTCTAGAGTTCTCCCTTGTTTAACTAGTACTTCTGTAGTTTGAATCCCACAATTTTTTAGTTGGGATTGTTCGTCTTGGCTCAATCCAGGTAATTGCTCAATTGGCCAGTCACAAGATGTGAGGATTTTATGGGGCATAGGGAATTAGGAATGGTGAAGAAAAATATAAAACGTTCACCAAGCGTATAGGGATATAAATAAATTGTAATCGCTACGGGAGGAATAAATCCTCAAGAATTCACTTCTTTACTTCTAATAATCCGTTTTAATTGGCAGTTGAATCAAAAACTCTGTACCTTGCAAAAAATCCGATATAAAATTTAATTCGCCTCCATGTTTATCTATAATTTGGTAGCTAATCGCCATTCCTAAACCTATACCTGAGCCAACATCTTTAGTTGTAAAGAAGGGGTCAAATATTTTTTTCTTTACTTCTTCTGTCATCCCACAGCCGTTATCAGCAATCCGAATAATTAATTTATTGGTGTCTAAAAGTTTAGTGTAAATGCGAATTTGAGGATTATTATTTAACGGTTTTTGATTTCCAGTCTCTTTTACCTTAGTACTTGACAGATTACAACCATGCACTGACTCTTTCAAAGTATCTATGGCATTAGATAAAATATTCATAAACACTTGATTTATTTGTCCTGGATAACAATATATTTTAGGCAAATTACCGTATTCTTTAATCACTTGAATATCGGGATGATTTCCTTCACCTTTCAAACGACTTTGCAACAATGAGAGAGTACTATCAATACCTTCGTGAATATCGACTTGCTTGATTTCGGCTTCATCAAGCCGTGAGAAGTTGCGTAATGATAATACTAAATTACTGATGCGGTTGGCTCCTGTGACTATAGAAGATAATATGCTCGGTAAGTCCTCTCTAATAAAATCGACATCAATTTTATTACTGAAAGCTTGAATTTCTGTTACTTGTTGTGGATAGCACTCCTGATAAAGCGAAATCAATTTGAGCAAATCGGTAATATATTCCTTAACAATCAGAGCATTACCATAAATGAAATTAATTGGGTTGTTAATTTCATGAGCAAGTCCTGCAACTAATTGTCCCAAAGAAGACATTTTTTCGGTGTGAATTAGTTGAGTTTGCGTATCTGCAAGTTCTTTGAGAGTGAGTTTCAGTTGGCTATTAGCTATCTCCAGTTGTGCTGGACTTGGCAAAGCTAGTGCCTGGGGAATTATCGGCACTAAAGTCAGAGCCGTATAAACTGATATGAAAGCAGTAAAAGCTTTGATGAAACCAGATAGCCAATAAGTAGGATGCCAAAGCGTCCATATTTCCATTATGTGGGTTGTACCACAGGAAATAATGAAAGCTCCAAATAATAACAGTATTGATTTAAAGGGTAAATCTTCACGCTTGCGGACGAAGTAAACAAGGGCGATGGGAATAGAAAAATAAGCAAGGGCAATTAAAGAATCTGATATAATGTGTAACCACACTAAGCCCGTTTTCCAGAGGTAACAATGTCCATGTGGAATAAATAAGCCATCTGCAAAAAGGCTTTGTAATAGTTTCAGCATATTTTATCTAGCGAGTATACTTTTCCTAAGTAGGAATGACAGATTATACTCGCCATACACAGAAACGTCTGTATACAGAAATGACTGTAGTATTCAAACAATAATGACATGAAAAATGACAAATGACTAAGTAGTTAATTCTCCCCGCATTACAGTAACAGCTTGTCCGGAAAGAAAGACGCGATCGCCACCTGTATAATGTACCTTGACTACTCCGCCACGACTTGATGCTTGATAAGCTAAGAAATCATCTTTATGCAGGCGATCGCGCCAAAACGGAGCTAGACAACAATGGGCCGCTCCAGTCACGGGGTCTTCATTAACCCCTAATGCCGGTGCAAAGAAGCGAGAGACGAAATCGTATTGGGAATTATAATTAGTGCCACTAGTGACGATTAAATCAGCTATAGGCAATGTTTTTAGTAACTGGAAGTTAGGCTGTAATTTTCGCACCAACTCTTCAGACTCCAACTCCACCAGATAGCCTAAAGAATTCTGCAACACAGACTTGTATGGTACACCCAAAGCTTCGTCTAGTTCTGGCGGCGCAACTGTTGCTTGTGAGTGATTCACAGGAAAATCTAACTCAATCCACGCACCTTTTTTCTTAGCAATCAATACTCCGCTTTTAGTGAAGAAACGCGCCACTTCATCTGGTAAAAGATGTCCCTCTGACCACAATACATGGGCGCTAGCTAAGGTAGCATGTCCACAAAGCGGTACTTCCACCGTTGGTGTAAACCAACGCAGATTGAACCCATTCTCCTGTCTCACAAGAAAAGCCGTCTCAGATAAATTCATCTCTAGCGCCACATTCTGCATCCAGCCATCATCCGCAGCAGCAACCAGAACACAAACAGCCGCCGGGTTTCCCGCAAAGCGTGTATTAGTAAAAGCATCTACCTGAGTAATAATTTGTCCCATATCACCCTAATTCCTAAATTGGTATACTTAATCGTGGCTACACTCAATATGCAAGTTAGCAGCATTCAATATCTGAATCTATGGCATCTTTAGAGATTTTGGTGAAATGCGATCGCTTCTACTAAATAAAAAATCCCTGCTTCTCACAGAATGTTTTAAAAAGGTCTTTCCATGTCATGTTGTAGGCGCTAGCCTTAGAGCAGGGTAACATCTCAGTATGCGCCCAAAACCTAATTATACCTTCTCGGACTTTTCAAACATCCTCTTAGGCTGGCTCGGCGTTGAACAACTTTAATGACTCAAAGCTTCACTCAATAAATCACGATGCATTAAAGCCCGATCTACCAAAGATTGAATTTGATCAGGTGAAAGCGGATCACCATTAGCGTAATGCTCCATCCAAGTCTTACTAATGACATTCGGATCATCTGGCAACATTGCCAAATCCCACCCAGGCATTTCTAAATCTTCCATTAAGCGATTTACCTTGGGGTCATAACTAAGCGCAAAACAGCGACACCCTTCAGCAGCAGCCATAATCAAGCTGTGCAGACGCATCCCAATTGCCATTTCTACGCCCTTAAACACACCTTTTAAAAGCTGCGGATCTTCCAGACACAAAATTTTGCTGACATTTTTCAAATGGGGTTGAATGGCTTGGGCAATGCTTAAATCTTCACTTTTTTGAAATGGCAATAATAAAATAAAGGCTTGTGTGGCTTTTTGAAAGTCAACTAAAGCACGAGTCAAATTAGCCAAGCGTGTTTCTGTAAGTTGGGGATGCGATCGCAAAGTCACCGCCACTCTAGGTGCAGGTAAATCCCAAAGTCTCGGTACTGGCTTAGATGACAGCGCCCAAACCGGATCAGGTGCCAAGATAAACGGAATTTGCCAATCAGATAATAAAGCGGCACTAGCGCGATCGCGCACACTAACTCTGGTACAATATCCGAAGGAGTATTGTGCCAACCAACGAGTCGGGGCACGTTTTAGAGGGCCAATACCCTGCGCCCAAGCCACAGTTTTCAAACCCATTTTTTGTGCCAATGCCATCAACCCCCCATAATAAAAAGGGCTAATGGTACTAGTAACATCTTGAATTAAACTCCCACCACCCCAGATAAAAGCATCACAAGAACGCAAAGCTTGCAGTACGGGTGCAACAGCCATGCGATCGTAGGATTCCACACCATAGCGATCGCGGGTTTCTTCAGGATTACCAGACAAAACTACAGGCGTGACATGGGGTGGGAGCATTTGCAAAAGCGTTGCTAACAAAGCTTCATCACCACCATTACCTTTTCCGTAATACCCAGACAACAACGCCCGCATTGGTTTCATTTTCAATTTTGGATTTTAAGCTTATCAAGTTTTTCGCCCCTGAACATCCCCCACTTACCAGAGATGTCAGATGTCATGGCTGTCATACCATCTGTGAAAATCAGAATTCCCTTGTGAGAAGATGAGATTGTGGAGAAAAAGAACAAAGGAAAATAAATCCTCACCCTTGACTCCTGACCCTTGACTCTTGACTCCCAACTCCCGACTCCCAACTAAATTATGCACGCCCTTTCGATTCCCACCTGGATAATTCATGTTTCTAGCGTGATTGAGTGGATTGCCGCCATTTGGTTAATCTGGACATACGGCGAACTCACTAGCAACCGCACTTGGTGGGGATTGTCCCTTGCCATGTTACCCGCTTTGGTCAGCGCCATGTGTGCCTGCACTTGGCACTATTTCGACAACGCCCAATCTTTAGAATGGTTAGTAACACTCCAGGCTACCATGACCTTAGTTGGTAATTTTACAATGTGGGCAGCTGCTGTGTGGATTTGGCGTTCTGCCCAGCCTGCCAGTAAATCAGTGAACAGTGAACAGTGAACAGTGAACAGTAAATCAGTGAACTTGATAACTGATAACTGTTGTAGTCCAAACTATTAAATCAGAGCAATGATGTCAAAAGAAACCCTATTTGCCCTTTCACTGTTTCCCTATTTGGGTTTCTTGTGGTTTATTAGCCGCAGTAAACTAATGCCGCGTTTGGCGCTATATGGATTTTACGGCACTCTGGTATTCGTCGGTGTCACCATACCCGCCGGGATATATGCCAAATTGCATTATCAAGAATCCTTAGCAAATGTCGATTGGTTACATGGCGGTGCTGAAGTGTTT
This sequence comes from Calothrix sp. PCC 7507, assembly GCF_000316575.1. Classification (GTDB taxonomy): domain Bacteria; phylum Cyanobacteriota; class Cyanobacteriia; order Cyanobacteriales; family Nostocaceae; genus Fortiea. Next base: position 1,805,073 of record NC_019682.1, read on the forward strand.
TTGACGCTTTCTAACATTTTGGTTGTGCTGGGTTTTTGGCAAGCTGTGAAACAATTAAAATCAGTGAACAGTGAACAGTGAACAGTTATCTAGCTGATGTTGTATTGTTTGAGTACTTAGATAAACCTGATAACTGATACCTGATACCTGATAACTGAATAGAGGATGAGAGGAATGGATGTAATTCCAGCGATTGATTTATTGGCAGGCAATTGTGTGCGACTGTATCAGGGAGACTATGAGCGATCGCAGGTTTTTAACGAAAACCCCGTGGATGTTGCCAAACAGTGGGTTGATCAGGGTGCTGCAAAACTACACGTAGTTGATTTAGATGGTGCGAAAGCAGGTAAGCTGGTTAACTTGAGAGCTATTGAGGCGATCGCCCAAGCAGTGTCAATACCCATTCAAGTAGGCGGGGGACTGCGCGATCGCCTCAGTGTACAACAACTGTTTAATATAGGAGTACAGCGGGCAATTCTCGGTACAATCGCCGTAGAGCAACCCCAATTAGTCCAACAACTCTGCCAAGAATTTCCTGGACAGATTATTATTGGCATTGATGCCCGTAATGGACTAGTAGCGACTCGTGGTTGGTTAGAAACCTCAGAAGTTTTAGCAACCCAACTAGCAGTACAAATGGCAGAATTAGGCGCAGCCGCGATAATTTATACAGATATTCACCGTGATGGTACTCTCTCAGGACCAAATATAGAAGCTTTACGCGAACTCGCAGCAGCAATTTCAATACCAGTAATTGCTTCTGGTGGCGTCAGTTCAGTCACCGATCTGTTGAGTTTATTAGCCTTAGAACCACAAGGTGTCACAGGTGTAATTGTCGGTCGTGCCCTGTATACTGGAGATATTTCCCTCAAAGAAGCATTGCGGGCGATCGGCTCAGGGCGGATTCAAGATATTCCACCCAACCTAGATTTTTCTACCTTTGCTTAAAATAACTCACCAAATCTGTGGGCAAACAAAATGGTTTGTAGAGACGCGGAATTTCGCATCTCTACAACTAGCGGAATCACGGAAAATCTTTGGGTGTGGAGTCTAACCCATAATTCGCCATCTGTATCCTCAAAGCACATGGGATTTCAGGTTAACAGTTGACGGTTAACAGTTATCAGTCATCAGTTATCCACTCAAAACGCTGATAACTGTTAAAGAACTCTGCTATCATTACGACTTTGATTATTTTTGGGAAATTTCCGGAATACCAATTTATACACTTGTAGTTCAAGTTGTAGAGAGTTCACAACCCTTGAGTTTATTCCTCACTTAATACTCAACTGATATAGAAGTCTGCTGTAAGTTTTTTTTGTTTAAACATTAACTTTAGTTACTTATAAATAATGGGTTTCCTTTTTTCTAGAGACGTAAAAATCATAGCGTCTCTATTTTTTTTAGGAAAATTATTTAATGGTTTTCTATAATTACCCTAAAAACTCAAAGATTAAATTGAGGGACGCGATCGCACTCACACGTGTCAACTTAACGTGAAACCCTTGTCAAAAGGTGATTTTTAATTAACTCACTTACCATCACTCTTCGCGTCACCCCACCCCGGCTTTGCTGACGCAAAGCCTCCCCTCTCCGATGCTTTGGGGAGCCACTTGTGTGGGCGGGTTTCCCGACTTGAGCAAAGTGGCGTGAGGGGGATTGAGAGGTGGGGTAAAACGCTTGTGGGATCAACGTTTGGACTTAAGTTGACACCAATGGATCGCATCGCATCCCCGCAAAAACATTCTTGATCCTATAAAACTGCGCTACCTATGCTGTGAGGACGTTATCGCCGCTTGGGAGTGCTTTTTTTGAGTTCGCGTTTTTCTTCATCTCGACGACGGCGATCGCGCCAATCAGCCAGCGTCAAATAGCCAATTCCACCCGTAACCGCTACTAGCAGCACCACAGCAACTAAAGCCAATACACTCAAAAATGGACTTTCCACAATACCTCTACAGTCCGTTACGGCCCCAAACTACCATTGCAATTGACCAAGTAAACACGACTAGTAACGATACCCAACCCAGTGTCAAAATTTCCATAGTCCCACTTTTCAGATAATTACAAAACGTCTTCAATATTCATCATACTGGGAATTGGGAATGGGTAATTGGGGATAAATTTTTAAAATCCTCAATTCTTAGTCTGCTTGTCGGTCAGCGCATTGCATAATTCAATTTTACTCAAAGATGTAAAGTGAACGGAACTTCAGATATTTCACTGATGGCAGAACGCCTAGAATCTCTCAAAGCTGGGATAATTGGGGCTTTATCTCTTATTTTTGCCTTTCTCATTACTAGTCTTGTCAATAACTTACTGTTATCAAGGTATTTTCCGATACTTGCCACTGAGCAAATTTCTCTGGTAAATTTACCCTGGTCTTTTAAAATTGTCGCCAGTTGTATCATCCCTGGCTTTTCTGGCTTACTATTTGGTGTCACCTATCGCTATATCATCCGCCAAGATCAAAACCCGCAACTCAAAGTTGGCGGTGTGCTTGCTTTTGGCTTGGTGCGGGGATTAACTCAAATAGAATTTGGCTGGAATTCTGCTGACACAGTCGTACCCTATCTGCTGCTAGCTGGAGAAAGTTTACTGTGGTTTGCGATCGCAGCGATCGCTCTTGATTTTGCTTTGCATCGCCGTTGGCTCAAAGCTTTTTCGTCAGTCTAAATTTTTCAACACCATAGAACCTAATTTATCAAATATGGCTCATTACTTTCTGATAGTTGATCTTGAAGCTACTTGCTCTGATGATGGCAGTATTCCGCGTCATGAAATGGAAATTATCGAAATTGGTGCGGTGATGCTCAATAGAGAAAACTGGGAAATTGATTCTGAGTTTCAAACATTCATCAAACCTATAAGACATCCAAAACTGACAAATTTCTGTACAGAATTAACTACTATCTGTCAGCATGATGTAGAAAATGCTCCTGAGTTTGCCAAAGCAATAAAAAATTTTCAAGAATGGATGTATTCATTTCCTAATTATATTTTCTGTTCTTGGGGTAATTACGACAAAACACAATTTATCCAAGATTGTAAGTTTCATAATATTTCCTACCCTTTTAATTCAGAACACAGAAATATCAAAAAAGAATTTTCAGAATATATTGTCACATCTAAAAGCTTTGGCATGGCTCAAGCTCTCAATCATCTAGAAATAGAATTAAAAGGTACACATCATCGAGGTATTGATGATGCCCGCAACATAGCATCTATCTATAGATATATGCAAACTAAAAAATATAGTTGAGCATAATTCAAGGTCGTAAGCAAGAATCATTACACTAAATACTACTGTTTGCTGGATATGAAACCACCGCCACCGCAATGGCTTGGGCTTTATATTGGATTCACAAAAAACCTGAAGTCCGTGAAAAACTCCTCCAAGAACTCGACACCCTTGGCGATTCACCGGACCCCATGAGTATTTTCCGCCTACCTTATCTCACCGCCGTCTGTAATGAAACCTTGCGGATTCATCCCGTTGCGATGTTGACCTTTCCTAGGGTAGTCCAAGAACCCGTAGAACTACTGGGACACTCCTTAGAACCTGGTGCAATATTAGTAGGCTGTATGTATCTCACTCACCAGCGAGAAGATTTATATCCGCAACCAAAACAATTCCAGCCAGAACGTTTTCTAGAACGTCAATTTTCTCCCTATGAATTTATCCCCTTTGGTGGCGGTGTCCGTCGCTGTTTGGGCGAAGCCTTAGCTGTATTTGAAATGAAGCTAGTAATAGCAACAATACTGTCACGCTATCAACTTACATTGGCATATCATCAACCTGAAGTTCCTCGCCGTCGGGGTGTAACCCTAGCACCAGCTCGTGGCGTCCAAATAGTCATCACTGGACAACGTGCGCTTCAAGAGTCACATCACAACAGAGTATCAGCCAAGGTGCCATAAGACATCACTGTTTTAGTAGATCAGAACATTCAGTATAAACACTCTTACTTATTATACTGAATGTTTAAATTAGCTCTGGCGATCGCCTTGTCTTGGGGATTTCATACCTATATTACCTACCGAATATAATCATTATTTATCGTCTTACACCATTTTTCGGATAAATTAAGTACACAAGTAGTAGCACCACAATATTATGGCCTTACGATTATCTGTACCTCACTAGATATTTAAAAAAAATTGTCATACCTTAAAACAACTCATCAGATAAAACTGTAATCATACCGAAGATTTTTAAATTTTTTTACTTAGTAAAACTACTGAAACATAGATAAATACATAAAAAAATATAGGTTTTACTTGCTAAATTAAATTTCTAATAAATATTGAGAAAAACCATAGACTATATGGCATAGCTTGTGGCAACTTAGATTTATCGATTGTCAAGAAATAAATTTAAGGCTAATCAATCTCCAGAAATATCAGGTTTTAGAACTACCAAGCATCTAAAAATCGCATCTGTAAAAAGTCAGAAAAAACTTACGAAACTAGGCTCCCCAATAGAGCTTCGCTGTCCTGAAGCATAATTTAAACATTTGAACACCACAACTCGTCATAATATAACCATGAATCTTCCACGCATATCCACTTTCTTTGTTATATCCTTTGGGACAGTTTTAGCATTTTCTTCATCTGCTAAAGCCGCAAATTTTCAGACTAATTTCACTCAATCTCTTACAGGTGAAAATGCAGCAAAAGGTGATATTTGGCTGCAATCTATTACTCAGAACGGCAACACATTTAATAACTTCTCTTTAGTTAATAAAGCAGATATATTATTCAATACACCAATTACAGACGTTAAACCAGGAAGTACCAGCACTCCGGGACCATATAATAACAATACTGGGGCAGCTAGTACAGATAAAGGCGATCTAGCTTCTGCTCCTATGGCTGTATCTGGTCTGGAAAATCCAACTGGTAATGCAATAGCATCCTTCTTGGGCAATAAAAACTTAAACAACATCGTTGATACTGAAGACAGTGGCAGTTTTAAAATTAACCTCTTCTTCGACAGCCTTATTCAAAAAGATAACTCTGGCTTAGACAGCCTGTTCTTTTGGGAACGGGGTATGAACAGTAACTTGGCAATTCAAGCAATTGATAGTACTGGCAACTTAATCGGTAATTTCTTAAAACTGAATAGCCAAGACCAGAGTTATGCAGGCTATAACATTGACACTACAGAAATCGACGGCGCTCAAAAAGTCGGTTCATGGGGAATCAACCTCCAGCAGTTAGGAGTAACTACTCTAAGTGGCATTCAAGTAATAGCAAATAGCGATTTCAATGGACCTGACTTCAAAGTACTTGCCAGAAATACTCTGACAACAACAGAAGCAGCCATAGCAACTTCTGTTGCCGCTGAAAAAGCTTCTACAGAAAAAGTCGCAGCAGATAATGATTTCATCAACAAGAAAGCCCTCAAAGATAAGGCTGATCGTGACGACTACGAAACATTAAAATCCGCCAACTCCGATTTAGAAAATAAGAAAGCCCTCAAAGACAAGGCTGATCGTGACGATGACGAAACATTAAAATCCGCCAACTCCGATTACGCAACTAAGAAAGCCCTCAAAGACAAGGCTGATCGTGACGATGACGAAACATTAAAATCCGCCAACTCCGATTACGCAACTAAGAAAGCCCTCAAAGACAAGGCCGATAGTGATGACTATGAAACACTAAAAGCTGCCAACTCCGATTACGCAACTAAGAAAGCCCTCAAAGACAAGGCTGATCGTGATGACTACGACACATTAAAAGCTGCCAACTCCGATTACGCAACTAAGAAAGCCCTCAAAGACAAGGCTGATCGTGATGACTACGACACATTAAAAGCTGCCAACTCCGATTACGCAACTAAGAAAGCCCTCAAAGACAAAGCCGATAGTGATGACTACGAAACACTAAAAGCTGCCAACTCCGATTACGCCACCAAGAAAGCCCTCAAAGACAAGGCTGATCGTGATGACTACGACACATTAAAAGCTGCCAACTCCGATTACGCAACTAAGAAAGCCCTCAAAGACAAGGCTGATCGTGATGACTACGACACATTAAAAGCTGCCAACTCCGATTACGCAACTAAGAAAGCCCTCAAAGACAAGGCTGATCGTGATGACTACGAAACACTAAAAGCTGCCAACTCCGATTTGGAACAGAAGAAAAGAAATAAAGATAATCCACCAAGGGGGATGAGCAAACAGCAGGCGGAGAACGAATACAATGCAGCGGTACAAGTAGCCAAAACTAAGATTAATAAGGACTGTGAGGATGCAAAAAATGTAGCCAAAACTAAGATTAATAAGGACTGTGAGGATGCAAAAAATGTAGCTAAAACTAAGATTAATAAGGACTGTGAGGATGCAAAAAATGTAGCCAAAACTAAGATTAATAAGGACTGTGAGGATGCAAAAAATGTAGCTAAAACTAAGATTAATAAGGACTGTGAGGATGCAAAAAATGTAGCTAAAACTAAGATTGATAAGGACTGTGATACTGCAAAAAATGCAGCCAAGCAAAAAATTAATAATGACTACGAGGCTGCGAAAAATGTCGCCAAAGACAAGATTAATAAGGACTGTGATACTGCGAAAAATGCAGCCAAGCAAAAGATTAATAATGACTACGAGGCTGCGAAAAATGTCGCCAAAGATAAGATTAATAAGGACTGTACAGCAGCAGAAAATGCTGCCAAAGAAGCTGCAGACAAGGCAGCTAAAGCAGCTGCAGACAAAGTAGCAGCGGAAACTGCTGCTAAGACAGCAAAAGAAGCTGCTGAGAAAGAGAAGGCTGCAAAAGAAGCTGCTGCTAAGGCCGAGAAAGAAAGAGTTGAAAAGGAAGCTGCAGACAAGGCTGCAAAAGAAGCTGCTGCTAAGGCTGAGAAAGAAAGAGTTGAGAAGGAAGCTGCAGACAAGGCTGCCAAAGAAACTGCTGCTAAGGCTGAGAAGGAAAGAGTTGAGAAGGAAGCTGCAGACAAGGCTGCAAAAGAAGCTGCTGCTAAGGCTGAACAAGAAAAATCCGATAAGGAGAAAGCCGAGAAGGAAGCTGCAGACAAGGCTGCCAAAGAAGCTGCAGACAAGGCTGAAAAGGCAAGAGTTGAAAGGGAAGCTGCAGACAAGGCTGCCAAAGAAGCTGCAGACAAGGCTGAAAAGGCAAGAGTTGAGAGGGAAGCTGCGGACAAGGCTGTCAAAGAAGCTGCTGCTAAGGCTGAACAAGAAAGAGTTGAAAGGGAAGCCGTAGAAAAAGCTGTCAAAGAAGCTGCTGCTAAGGCTGAACAAGAAAGAGTTGAAAGGGAAGCTGCCGCTAAGGCTGAGAAGGAAAAAGCTGACAAAGAAGCTGCCGCTAAGGCTGAGAAGGAAAAAGCCGACAAAGAAGCTGCCGCTAAGGCTGAGAAAGAGAGAGTTGAAAGGGAAGCCGTAGAAAAGGCTGTCAAAGAAGCTGCTGAGAAAGAAACTGCTGCTAAAGCTGAGAAATTAGCCAAAGAAGCGGCTGAGAAAGAAGCTGTTACCAAAGACTCAACTTCAACCAGACCCTTACCCATTATCAGTTTCAATGTCAGTGATATTGGCAAGAAATTCCAGTTCAACTTTGACGGTAGTGTAGCTACTCAAAATGTTTCTGGACTCACATCTACAGCATGGTTGACTTTGAAAAGCTTCACTGGTGACGCAGCTAACTTTGATGTCGCTCTCGATAACACCTCTACTAATGGCATCAATTCTAGAACTTCTGGCTTAGGTTTCAACGTTTACTCTGATCTGAAGTCTACCAATAAGCTTGATTTAGCTTCTGGAAAAACAAATGTCTCAGGGCTGTATAGCAACACTGTTTTCGACGGCTCATTTCCCAACCAATTTGGTGATATTGATGTCTGTTTTACACAAGGTAACACCTGCCAAGGGGGACAGAATGGTGGTGTGAAGACCAATGATGGTATTGAGAATTTTTCCTTCTCTCTAGCTTTTAATAAAACTGTTGACTCATTCGCATTAGGCAACTTTGGAGTTCGCTACCAAAGTATTGAAGGTACGAATCTTGGTACTAGCGGTACAGGTCGAGGTACTTATTATGTGGCGAAAGAACCTGCACCTAAAAAAGTCCCTGAGCCTGGTACATCTGCTGGTTTAGGATTATTTGTTGTGGGTGCGCTAAGACTGCTGAAGAGAAAGCCTAGAGTTTAAATTAGGCTTTTGTAGAGATTGACGCTGGGACACACAGAACAACATGGGAATGAACAAGTCACAATAGAGTATTTTCACTGATAGTAACAGGTATCTATTCCGAAAGTTTGTGAGAGTTAATTGATTAGCTAAACAGCGGTGCTTATTTCGACAAGCAATGACTTGTGAAAAGTACCGCTCTTTTTTATAAATTCAGACAATGAGAGAACATCCACATTTAATCTCAGTATATTTACTATTCAAATTCTACTACAAGATTTTCATGCGAACAAATATAATCCCAGTATAATTACTGTGGTTATCTGTGTTTCAAGTGGAATATTATCGGTTCATTAAGAAACTTGGTGCAAACATAAATACTTTAGTCAAGAGTCTATAAGGTTCTTGACTAATCTTTATTAGTGCAAGTCTACTCAGCCACTTTTAAGGTTTAGATAAATACTGAATATGGCAGCTATAGCCCGTGGCAACGTTCTAAAATTAAGAAGTATTAAATTAAATTGAGGACGTTATGGCTACCAAAGTAGAAATTTACACTTGGAGGACTTGCCCATTTTGCATCAGTGCCAAAAACTTATTACACGAGAAAGGAGTTGAATTTATTGAATACAGCATTGATGGAGATGAGGCGGCAAGAGCTAAAATGGCTCAGAGGGCAAATGGCAGACGCTCTTTACCACAAATTTTCATCAATGATGAGCATATTGGCGGTTGTGATGATATCTACGCTTTAGACGATCAAGGCAAGCTAGATGAGCTACTAACTTCTGCTAATAGCGTGTAATTAGAAAATGTATTGCGATTAATTGCTCTTTTTCTCACACACATGGGTGAGAATAGGTCTGAACATCAGGGGATAATCTAAATTGAAGAACGACTAAATTTCCTGGTGATTGAGGCAAAAAGTGTGAAACTTGCTTTTATTATTGATCCCATCCATCAACTTGACCCATGTCATGATACCAGTGTCGCCCTGATGGAAGCAGCGCAAAACCTGGGACATGAAATTTGGGTGACTCAGGTAAACCTGTTGACTGTGATAGAGAGCAAAGCCTGGGCTTTCCTACAGCAGGTAGAACTTGTACCAGTGCAGTTGGTGGAGGGACGCTATTTAGCACTAAATCCTTGGTATAAGTTGGGCGCTCGCTCCTTAATTTCCCTGGAAACAATGGATGCCGTATTTATGCGGACAGATCCACCAGTTAACGATTCTTACCTTTATGCCACCTACATTTTGGATTACATCGACCAAAATAAAACCTTGGTAGTTAATAGTCCGAGTGGTATCAGAGACGCAAACGAAAAAATGTATGCCCTCCAGTTTACCGATGCAATTCCCGAAACCATAGTTAGTGCTGATCAGCAGTTCATCCGCAAATTTGTGGAAGCAAAAGGGGCTACAATTCTCAAACCATTGGGAAACAAAGCTGGAGAGGGAATTTTATTTTTACAATCAGGCGATCGCAATTTTAATTCCATAGTCGAACTTAGCACCCTCCAAGGTCGAATACCAGTGATGGTACAAACCTATTTACCTGCAGCCAAAGAGGGAGACAAGCGGATTATTTTACTCAATGGGGAACCAATTGGTGCCCTCAATCGCCTTTCTAGTGGCAGTGACTTTCGCAATAATATGGCAACTGGCGGTACAGTCGCTCAAACCGAAATTACCCCTAGAGAACAGGAAATATGTACCCAAATAGCCCAAAAATTACGCCAAGATGGCTTAATTTTTGTGGGTATTGATGTAATCGGTGGCTATCTAACCGAAGTCAACGTCACCAGTCCTACTGGAGTCCGTGAGATTGATAGGCTAGATGGAACTCAACTTGGTAATCAGGTCATTCAATGGGTTGAGCAGACTCTAAACAGAAAAAAACAACAATAACTGATCTTGTTTAGTTTCTTTGCGTCTTACCCTATGAAACGCCGTAGGCACATTAATTACTGTGATCACAAGTAGTTACAGTGGTAAAAAAAGCAATGACTTCAGTCAAAACTTTCTATCGCCACTTTTTTCTTTCAAGCACAATAGGGAACACTTCAGTTAGTAGACTTTTGCTCAAGTTAATTAGGTTTGTAGGTAGCGTTAAGAAATTTTGTCACAATTAGCAGTATTGGGATAGCGATGGAATTGCTCACCCCTGCCCTTGATAAAACCCTATAACTAGCAGATTGTATACAGCGCTCAGTCTGAGGTGAGAATTCAAATTTACTCTAAAATCTCAAATCCAAATTCTGGCATCACTTAGTTCTTGGGTGGTGTACGTCGTCGTTGAAGAAAATCAGGAATATCTAGTATGGGTTTTTCTTTAGGTTCTGTAATTGGTGTGGGAGGATTAACTGCTGGTGGCTGTGATGTTGGTTTTCTTGAGGAAGCTGCTACGCGCACGTTAGTTACGTTTTGCTGTGGTGCGGCTTGAACCTCACCTGTAAATCCAGTTGCAATTACGGTAATTCTCACCTCACCTTGGAGCCGATCATCAATTACCGCTCCAAAAATGATATTGGCGTTGGGATCAACTACTTCGTAAATCGTTTCTGCTGCAGCATTCACTTCATGGAGAGTGAGGTCGCTACCACCAGTAATGTTAAAGACTACTCCTCTAGCTCCTTCAATAGAACATTCTAATAGAGGGGAAGAAATAGCAGCGATCGCCGCCTCCCTAGCTCTTGACTTCCCAGAACTCACACCTATTCCCATTAGTGCTGATCCCGCATCTGCCATCACAGCGCGGACATCAGCAAAGTCAACATTGACCAAACCGGGAATTGTGATGATATCAGAGATTCCCTGCACCCCCTGACGCAACACATCATCAGCGTAGCGAAAAGCTTCTTGCACAGGCGTTTGCTCTGGGATCACTTCCAGCAATTTGTTATTGGGAATAATAATTAGTGTATCTACCCTACTTTTTAATCCTTCAATGCCTTGCTCTGCTTGACTGGTACGGCGACGTCCCTCGAAGACAAATGGACGTGTCACAACACCGACAGTAAGAGCGCCCATTTCTTTTGCTACTTCTGCAACAATAGGCGCAGCACCCGTTCCAGTGCCTCCTCCCATACCAGCAGTAATAAACACTAAGTCGGCACCTTCTAAAGCCGTAGCTATTTCATCCCGTGACTCCTCAGCGGCCTTTTGACCAATGGCAGGATTACCACCTGCGCCTAAACCCCGTGTTAGCTTCTGTCCTATTTGCAGCCGACTAGGAGCACCTGCCAAAGTCAAAGCTTGCGAATCGGTGTTAATTGACCAAAACTCTACTCCATTGACGTCGGACTCAATCATGCGGTTAACAGCATTACCACCGCCACCACCTACGCCAATCACTTTAATATTGGCAATGCGACCGGGAACAATCTCACCAATGCGGTTACTTTCGGAAGTAATCTTCTTGCTTTCGTGATTTTGTCCAAAGTTCAGCCCGGAGTGATTAAAGGGATTGGTTGAGTTAACCGCCAGTGGGAACCCTGGCTGTCCCACAGATTGGGAGTTTTTATAGGTAAGCCCTTGGTTATTATCAAGTGTCATTGGATTCAGAAAGGGTAGATAAACGACTTTTTCAGGTGCAGTTCACCTAAGAGTCAACTATAGTTTGACACTGCCTGAAATTGTGGCAGTGTTCTTTATTGTTCTCACTATTCGCAACCCTAACAGGATTGCAAGTGCGAAAGTTTGCTATGTAACCTGCCGTTAGTGCAGGCGATCGCACAACCAATTCTAGAGAAGTATACCTATATTTACTTAAAATTGGTCTGTATAACTTCCAGTAGCAGTTAATATCTTCGCTTCTGTGTTGCTGATTTTGCTTGGTATTCCTTTGAAGTTGACAATGTTGTCCCCCTATTCCAATTAAGAATTTAAATTGGTCACCAATTTTACAACTAACAGTATTAATTTTTTTTTCTTTGTTCACTGATAGAGTAGCTATACTTTTATTGTAGTTTTTGACACTTTGGAATAAGCAATAATACTGAAGTAAAAAATTATTGCTGCTTTCAGAATTGGCTCTCCACGGTATTTTCTGGTGACTATGTATACATTTACTCACACTTAAAGGCACTCTATGTCCAAAATTGTGAGTAAGTAGCATAACTTGTAAAGACGCGCCATAGCATGTCTTGTTTGCTTTGATGTTGTAGTTAATCGGTTTCACCATTGAGAATGATTGCACCTAGAAAGACAAAATTTCCCTTCTGCTTACCCATTTTGAACTTCAAGGGAATAAATGCTTGTCAGTTGATAGAACACCCTAATGAACTTGCTGTTTGGTGTACCTTAACAAACACTTGGTTGGAGCAATATTCTACCCCATAGCAACCTTTTCTAGTACCCTCCACAAACTAGGTACGCCAAATAAACTTTGTAACTCAACAAGGGTGATGACAGATAAAAAGCGTAAACGACTTACCTAGAGCCACACTTAGGAAGATGAAGGTAGGGTTTCATATGAGGTAGAACTTTGAAAAAACGTCTTTGGCAGTATCGTCGATGAATCTTAATTGATAGCAACGAAAGCTACTCATCATCAGGACATCCAACCTTTGTACTTCCATACCTGTATCCTTCCTTGTTAAGTTAAATATTTATGAGAAACTCACGAGTTTTTCCCTTTTACACCCTAGGATTCAGTAAAATATCGAGTAGGCAAAAGGAATTTTCTATACTAGTAACAATCTTCAGATTGTCTAAGCTCGACTTTATCCATTTTTACGAACCCTAGAACCTGACGCCGAAACCCTTGTACGGCGCTAGGTTTAGTTTTTGTAATTTATCGATAATCAGTGACGTAGAAAAAGTATTTGCCAAAAAGCCAGGGTTTTTGCCGAATAAAGGAGACTAATCTCTTAATTTTGGATAAAGTCGAGCTAAGAGGATGTTTGAAAAGTATTGGTCTCATAGAATGCGCTACTACACAAACTTAGACAAAGCCTTCCCATGACCTGGTCTAATACAAAATCAGGGATTTCTAACCTGCGGAGGCAGGTTTTATCTGTGTAGCCAAGCCAGTACGTTGCTTTGGTTCCCAAAGTTGTAGCACCTGGCGCGCGACTTCTAGTCGCCAAGGCGAATAATAAACTAGACTTTTCAAACAACCTCTAATATCTTGCACCCAATCACTGGATGTTAGAGTAGCAATCGAAAGTCTTTTGCTCACCAAGGAGATTTTACAGTCGTTCCTTTCATTCTAATCAGAAGTTAACACCGATTTTTATGTGAGTTTCTAGAAACCTGAAAATAATAAATATCTTTATTAGCATAGAACTTTTAATTTAATTCAGAGCGTTGGATACACCAAACATGCTAGATATTCTTAAGGCTTTCTGGAGTTGACTTTCTGATTTTTTTGGTTCACTTGTACTAATGGATTTTCAGGATTTTTCAAATCAATATACTCTATTTGGCTGGAATTGAGTTTGGTTGGTAAATGGCGCATTTGAGCAAGGATCTTGATTTTTTCAGATAACTGGGAACCTGGCGAACCGAGATAAACATTACCTAGTTCTGTTTTCAGAATCAAGTTTGTCGGATCTTGACAATCAATTTCTGTTATTTTTACTAAACTCTGGCTCACAGCTTGATAAAGTTGCGTCCAGAAGGGGCGGTACTGCTCTGGCAAACCAATCACTTTCAACATAGGTAATTTAACCGTAGGATTAAGTGATGTGTATTTTTCCAAGGGCATCCAAACCCCATTTGCATCTAGTAAGCCCAAAGATACTTGTTGATTCCCATTAACAGTTTTGGGCCTTTGTGCCATAGCTACGGGTACTCGTTCTTGAATTTCGATAATCAATCCAGGTGGAAAAAGACGACGGCTAACGGTCGCTTGTGCAATGGTCGGTTGTTGTTTCAAAGACTCGGCGATCAAAGACGGTTGTATACGCCATAGAGACTGAGGATAAGATAGCACTAGCAATGACTGAATTGCTTTATCTGACAGTAATTGCTCCCCTGATTTCATCACAATTTGCTTGGGAGCATTTAGTACCCACATTGGTTGAATTGCCAACCACAGGAGACTAGCTGCCAGACCACTAATCGCAAAAGTTCGCCAAATAGCCTGAATAATTTTCATCCGCCGCCGCCGCCGTAATTTCTGACGCCGTTGGGCTAAATCCATCCGGGAAATTGATATTATGCCAGCCATTCAAACCCCTTTCTGGTTTTTGTCCAATTCGTTGGTAGACTCGAATCTATATAGTTTTTAGTAAATTTTTTTGGCATCGACTAGCCGCTCTCCTCAAGACTTTATTCACTTTTAGTAACACTTTACAGCAAGCACTCCAGGATTGTGTTGGGAGATTTTTCACCTCAAGGTTCCCAGAGTCTAATTTAGAACGAATGTAGCCTTTTCATTCTGGAGAGACTAGCCATTATTTGCCCAAAAGGCTACATAAGAGGTATTGACAAAATCAGGAATATTTGCATAGTCACCCATCACCAATATGCAGTAGTTATACAGCAAAGCTTTCAGTCCAAGAATTGGCATCTCTTGAAACTCACCATACTAAAATTTGGCCTTCTACAAAATATTGACCACAAAAATGTAGCCACTTTCATAGCAATATGTGTTGTTTGAGACATCAACACAATGAGATTTTTTTTGTAAATGATTACAAAAGATTAATTTAGGTTTAACATGATACTTGTCTTGACAAAAAGTAGCTGTAATGGTATTTGTACCATGTTCTAATCCGTGAATACATTGCTAGAATTAATACAAGCTGTAGCTTATGCAAGAGCTATTTTAGCTTAGTAGCTTATTATACACATAAATTAAATTATAGGTTTTTGTTATACATCAGCTAAAAGCTAACATATTGTCAAAAGTTCAACAGCAGTTGTAAAAAGGACAGGTACGGTCAACGTAATAAAGGATGATCACATCTATACCATGCTACTGAGGATGGCTGACAGCATTTTGATACCGAGCGCCACCTTTTGGAGTAATTATTGACCCCAGTGTCAGGTAGTGACTTTTTGTATATAAACAAACCAATAAACCCGCATCTACTATCGATATGAGAACGACACTGAATCTGTCACGTTTTTATAAAGCATGTAACCCGAGCTACACACTCAATATGGGTGATGTACTTGATCGGCAGTACTATATAGATTTCGCTAATGTACGTGGTTGCAAAATTGTGGAAGAATTGCAACGTACTATCAGCCGTATTTCTCCGAATGAGCCTACTTGCCAGTTATTTACGGGTCATATTGGCTGTGGAAAGTCCACAGAGTTGCAACGCTTGAAAGCAGAACTGGAAGTAGCTGGATTTCATGTGGTTTATTTTGAATCTAGCCAAGACTTAGACATGGCGGATATCGATGTCAGTGATATTTTGCTGAGTGTAGCCCGTCAAGTCAGTGTGAGTTTGGAAGGGATTGGCATCAAACTAAAACCGGGTTACTTTACCAATTTATTTAAAGATATTGGGGATTTTTTACAAACTCCGATTGAGATTTCTGGACAGGCGGAGTTGTCCTTGGGTATTGCCAAAATTACGGCCAAAACCAAAGATAGTGCCCAGACCCGTAATCAATTGAGACAATATCTAGAACCACGCACCAATAGTATTTTACAAGCGATTAACGAAGAAATATTAGAAAAAGCTATTGAACAGCTAAAGCAGCGGGGTCAAAAAGGACTGGTAGTAATCGTAGATAATTTAGACCGAGTGGATATGCGTCCTGTAGCATCTGGACGCACGCAACCAGAGTATTTGTTTATCGACCGAGGCGAACAGTTACGCCGTCTGAAGTGCCATGTAGTTTATACAATTCCTTTGGCATTAATTTTTTCTAACGAGTATGAGACACTCAAAAATCGCCTAGGAGGAGGTATTGCACCTAAATTATTACCAATGGTGTTGGTGCGACAGAGAAATGGCAGTGACTATGAACCAGGTATGTCACTATTACGTCAGTTAGTCCTAGCAAGAGCTTTTCCAGAAGTTACTTGGAATGAGAGGTCATTATTGATCGCAGAGTTATTTGATCACCCTGAAACCTTGGATCGGATATGCCGTGTCAGCGGTGGTCACATCCGTAACTTATTAGGTTTGCTCTATAGTTGCTTGCAACGCCAAGATCCACCTTTTTCTAGGGACTGTTTAGAAGCAGTGATTAAGGACTATCGTGATGATTTACTACTAGCCATTGATGAATGCCAATGGGAATTATTATTTGAAGTAGTACAGCAACAAAATGTAAAAGGTGAGTCTGATTACCAGAGCTTACTGCGAAGTATGTATTTATTTGAATATCGTGATCCTCAGGGGCGTTGGTTTGGCATCAGTCCCGCTTTGGCAGAAACTGAAAAAGTCCTGACATGGCAGCAAAACAAGTAGTCATCAAGAAGGGTGAATGGGGGATAGGGAATGGAGAATAGAAATTGGTAATGACAATGAATCAGGACTTTTTTAAGCTAGACACCTACGGGCAACTTCCCACAATCCTCTGGATCAAAATCCTTCTTCTCTAGTCCCCAGTCCCCAATCTCTAATCCCCAATCTCTAGTTCCTATTTTTAGCCCGGTTTTTAGTTATGACAAAGTGGCAGTTTACAGCAGCGATCGCTAATGAAAATCAGCAGGCTCTGCAAAGGCTGATTCGGGCGATCAAGCTTTCCAAAGGTCAATTTGCCCTGATTTTAGTCCGGTGCAACTATGGACAATTACGTGAGCAAATGTTGAGTAATCTCAACTCGCTCACCAAAGATATCAATTTACGAGAACTAGTTCTGCATCCCGCCACTACAGCCTTGCACACCACAATAGTTACAGAACTATTTCTAAATCATCCTGCTGTTGTTACGGATGGTTTGCCGTCAGCAGTGATGGTTTTTGGTCTAGAATCAATTACTGCTCTCGAAGACTTACTGAGTGGCATTAACCAAGCACGAGATATCTACGCTGCGACTTTTCCCTTTCCTCTGGTTTTATGGCTACAAGATGATGTAGCATCAATGCTGGCTAAATTAGCGCCTGATTTTAAAAGCTGGGCAGCAACCACCATCAAATTTGAATTGGCGCAAGAATATTTAATTGCTTTGATTCGACAAGAAACAGAATCTTTATTAGCCAAAGTTTTGGAAGCGGGTACTAACAGGTTCTTATCTAATGCTGCTCTTGATTTAGCTCCTAAGTCCCAAAATCGACATGAAATTGAATCAGCGCGTAATGATTTGCTGCGTTTATATAATGTCAAATTAGAACCAGAATTAGAAGCTAGCTTAGAATTTGTCTTGGGGCGTGATGAGTATGCTAATGATCAAATCGATAAAGCTTTAGCTCATTATCAAAGGAGCTTAATCCTGTGGCAAAAAGTAGGTTCAGAGGAAACTGGGTTTAGGGGTTTAGCAGAAAATATAGAAGTATATTCCTCCGAACCCCCAATACTTTCATCTTCTCCGCTGCTGCGGCAGGCTGTGGTAATGTTCCATTTGGGGCTGTGTTATCGTCGGATGGCAGACCTAAATTATGGTGCAGATTGGAAATACTGGCAAAATGCCCTTTCGTGGTTTAAACAATGTCTTGAGATATTAAAGACAGCGCAAAGACAAGACTTAGTTGCCAAATTTATTTCATCGGCTTGTGAAATGTTGCACCGTTTACAAGCTTGGGAAGACCTAGAAGAATTAGCCCAAGAGGCTTTGCGGTTGCATGAGATGTATGGTAATCCTGGACAAGTTGCTCAAGATTACGGCTTTTTAGCAGCTGTAGCGGCTGCGGAATCGAATTGGTTACTAGCTCATGAATTAGCAAATAAGGCACTGGCGATCGCTGAATTGACAACGGAAGTTTCACGACAGCAGGAAAGTTGGTATCTTTTATTGCTAGCGCGTACACAGCGGCATCTAAGTGAGTGGGAAGAAGCGATCAATAGTCTGGAATGGGCGAAGGTAGTTTGTGAGCTACAGTACGAGCCATCGCTTTATTTAGAGATTTTAGAGGAGTTGCGATCGCTCTACTTTTTTGAACGTCGTGACTACGCAGAAGCTTTTAGCCTCAAGCAAGAAAAAATTCAAATAGAACACCAGTATGGCTTTCGGGCTTTCATTGGCGCTAGTCAATTACAACCACAACGTTATCGCATTAACCCAGTCTTAGAATCGCAAAAAATACCTTTTATTCCTGAAGAAGTCGCCCAGGAAATAGCTGCTGCTGGACGCCAACAAGATGTCAATCGATTGATTGAACGCATTACTCGTGCTGACTACAAACTCACAGTCATTCATGGACCATCAGGTGTTGGGAAAAGTTCAACTCTCAAAGCTGGTTTGGTTCCAGCCTTAAAAGGAAAAGTCATTGGTGAACGGATACCTTTACCGATTGTTTTATCTGTTTATACCGATTGGGTGACAGCCCTGGGACGTAGTGTTAACCATGTACTTTCACAGGCAGAAATATCAGTTGCTGTAGAACTTACTCCTACTATCCTGCTCGAAAAACTCAGGTTAGCATCGGAGCGTAATCACACAATAATTATTATTTTTGACCAATTTGAAGAATTTTTCTTTGTGAGTACATCTCCGATAAAAAAAGTTCAATTCTATCAATTTTTTAGTGAATGTTTAAATATTCCCTATGTGAAAATTATTCTTTCATTACGGGAAGATTATTTACATTACTTATTAGAATTTGAGCGTTTAAGTAAGGAAAGCAGTGATGGTTTATATGATCTAGGTGTAATTAATAAAAACATCTTAGATAAAGATATCCGCTACTACTTAGGTAACTTCAACCGCACTGATGCCAGTAGAATTATTCACAGTTTGACTCAACGTTCACATGATGAACTGAGTGATGAATTAATTAACCAATTAGTAGATGATTTAGCAGCAGAACTAGACGAAGTACATCCAATTGAGTTGCAAATAGTTGGTGCCCAACTGCAAGCAGAAAATATCACCACACTTGAACAATATAAGCTTTGTGGTGGGTCAGAAAAACTGGTGGAGCGCTGGTTGGAAGAGGTGATCAAAGATTGTGGACAAGAAAACGAAGAGCGTAGCTGGAAATTATTATTTGAATTAACTGATGAAAAAGGTACAAGACCGCTAAAAACTAAAGCTGATTTGTCAGCAGTGCTAGGGAATACTCTGGAGACAATAGCAGAGTTTGACTCATCCTGGGAATTTATTTTAGAAATTTTGGTGGGTTCAGGTTTGGTGTTGCGAGAGCGAGAAGAATTAGGCGATCGCTACCAGCTGGTTCATGATTACTTAGTTGAACCAATTCGCCAAAAAAATGACTATGGGATGATCGCCGAATTAGAAAAAATCAGATCAGAAAAAACTAGAGCAGAAGTAGCCCAGCAGATATCTCAAGAGCAACTCAATCTGGTTTTACAACGGCGACTACGGGAAGCACGTATCGCAGGCGTGGCACTAGCAATCATGGCAAGTACCATAGCTGTATTATGGTGGCAAGCCGACTCACAAAGAAGAGCAGCAGTGCGCCAAACTCTAAGGGCTGAACGTAGCGAAATCAACGTGAAAATCAGTGCGATCGCATCTGCAAGTGAAGCTCTATTTGCCTCCAATCAAGAGTTCGACGCTCTATTAGAAAGTCTCAGAGCTTGGAGAAAACTCAACCAAGCAGATAGAGTCCAAGCTGACACCAAAATGCGCGTAGTGACAGCCCTGCAACAAGCAGTTTATGGGGTAAAGGAGGTAAATCGCTTAGAGGGGCATCGTGATAGTGTCTGGAGCGTCACTTTCAGCCCTGACGGCCAGTTGCTAGCATCAGGCAGTCTAGATAAAGATGTGAAACTTTGGCGTCCTAATGGAACTTTACTCCAAACCCTCACAGGCCATAGCGATGCTGTAACTAGCGTTAGTTTTAGCCGCGATGGTCAAAGCCTAGCATCAGCTAGTCTCGACAAAACTGTACAAATCTGGCGAAAAAACCCAATTACAGGCGAATTTGACCCCCATCCTTACAAAACCTTAGAAGGACACGCAGATTGGGTTTACAGTGTGAGTTTTAGTCCTGACGGAGAGCTTCTAGCTACTGGGAGTAAGGATGCAACCATAAAACTTTGGCGTCAGGACGGTAGCCTGGTAAAAATACTTAGGGGACATCAAGGGTGGGTTAATTGGGTAACTTTCAGTCCTGATGGTCAATTTATCGCCTCAGCTAGCGAAGATAAGACTGTAAAAATCTGGCGCAGGGACGGTAGTTTAGTAGCCACTTTGCAGGGACACAACAAAGGTGTAACCGCTGTAGCCTTTAGTCCCAACGGTCAAATATTAGCATCTGGAAGTCGAGATAAAACAGTAAAACTTTGGCAACGGCGCAACATTAGTAAAGACCGCTTTAATTTTCTTCCCTATAAAACTTTACTGCAGCATACCAATACGGTGTGGAATTTGAACTTCAGTACTAACGGTAAGATGTTAGCCTCTGGAAGTGAAGACAACAGCATTAACGTGTGGAGTGTCACAGGTGCGTTACTTAAAAAATTCAAAGGACATAGTGATGCTGTCGTGAGTGTGGCTTTCAGTCCCAATAATCAAATGTTGGCATCCGCAAGTTATGACAAAAGTGTGAAACTTTGGAGTTTAGATGCTCTGACATTACCGATCCTCGAAGGACATAAGGACAGAGTTTTGAGCGTTACTTGGAGTCCTGATGGTCAAATGTTGGCTTCTGGTAGTCGCGATGACACAGTGAAACTCTGGCAACGGAACCTGAGAAAAGGCGAAATAGAAACCCGACTCTACAAGACTCTACTGGGGCACAAAGATAGAGTTACTAGTGTCAGTTTTGACCCTAAGGGCGAAATGCTGGCATCAGCAAGTTTTGACAAAACTGTGAAACTTTGGCGACGGGATGGCACTTTAATCAATACTCTCAAAGGACATAATGATAGTGTAAATAGCGTCAACTTTAGCCCTGACGGTCAGTTATTGGTATCAGCTAGCAAAGATAAGACAGTGAAACTTTGGAACCGTGAGGGTAAATTGCTGAAAACCTTAGTTGGGCATCAAGATAGGGTAAATAGCGCGAGTTTTAGTCCTGATGGTCAGGTAATAGCTTCTGCTAGTGATGACAAAACTGTGAAACTTTGGCGACAAGATGGTACTTTAATCAAAACTTTCTCCCCCCATGACAGTTGGGTATTAGGTGTGAGTTTTAGTCCTACTGACCAGTTGTTGGCTACCGCAAGTTGGGATAACACTGTGAAATTATGGCGGCGGGATGGTACTTTTTTAAAAACATTGTTGAAAGGGTACAGTGATAGCGTCAATGCGGTGACTTATAGTCCTAATGGTGAATTACTAGCGGCTGCTAGTTTTGACAAGAGTGTGAAACTCTGGAGTCGTGAGGGCAAATTGATTAAAACTCTCACTGGACATCGCGGTGGAGTGTTCAGTGTTAGTTTTAGCCCTGATGGTAAAACTCTGGCATCAGCCAGTGATGACAACACGATCATTCTGTGGAATTTAGACGTTGATGACTTACTTCTGAAAGGTTGCAACTGGGTGGATGATTATCTCAAATACAACCGCAATGTTGAAGGGCGCGATCGCCATCTTTGTGATAACATCACCCACAGCCGCTAGTACCAAGAGTTGTGAGTGTGAGGCGCAAAGAGTTTTAAATTAAAAACTCGAAACCTGTTGTCAGCTTACCAGCCATAAGAGCGATCGCTACCAATCAAACCATCACGATTTTCATCATTAGCCTCTTGTACCAATTTCGCTAAAAAGGCTTTTAGCCTCATCCGCTCAATATAAGGCCAGCCACCCTCAGACTCAATATCTTTCAGTAGCGCGTAAAGTTGCTGACGGTTATCAGGCAAACTGTCTTGAAAAGACCCATCGCGGATTTCTCGGTGTAACTGCTCTAACTGCCGCAGCAGAGCCAAAAGAGCTACAGAATCCCCTTGACAGCTTTCAGCTGCATCATGAACCGTAGTTGCGATCGCTTGCAGTGTCGAGGACAAATTTCCTGATGCCAAACTTCTATCGTTGCTCATGCCAACTTTTCTGTGTAAATTAAGGTCTACTCAAATTTACCGAACATTTTTGGTTTTCATGGATTGTCACAGATTGAAAAGCCGATGGGGAGTAGAGCAACTTCGGGCTACAGTGGCTTCTGGAGGTTCTTGGAGTATGGAATCACCACTCTCTGATTTCACAGGCACTCACTGCCCAAGCAAGAGCGGACTGTAACCTGATTTGTATCCATAGTCAACAATAATTGCGTAGACGCAAAGCGTCTTGTCACTAGACATCGCCCCTAAAAATAAAGCATTAATGCTTAACACAGCCTCTGCAAGAGCTAGGTGAGAGCAAAATGTTCTTGTTGAAGAATAGATTGCTTTGATTTTGAGTTTCAAAAAATCGTATGATCTGGCTGACTTCCCTATCAAACAATTAGCTGTATGTAGTAGCGACACATACATAATACAGAACGTCTTGGGCGATGCCGCTTTTGCCATACGCAAGAGGAAAATGCGAAGGAAATCCCACTTTTCGCATTCTTTGAGGTAATCACTGATGCCGCTCTGTCCTTGAGTTTGGAACAGAAGCCTGAATTTCCAGAAAAATTTAGAGATTCTGCTTGGACAGAAACAGATAGAGCCGCTGTCAACTCCGATGGTAAGCTGTATTTTATCTGTAATCAGAGCCAAGACAACTTTCACAAGTTGAATTTTTAGGCCTAACTAAGTTGAAAAAGTAATTTCCAACTTGAGGGAGGGAATAAGGGAGCCAACGGCTTGCAGGGGTTCCCCCCGTTTAGCCCTGTAGTGGTAAATACATGACGAACATAAAAGTCTAGATTTCTCTGGATTTTTATGAGCGGTGTACTTATCCACATACCCAAACCCTATCAAATGCCGCCAACAGTGAAACTGCTGGTTTTGCCCCACTTAGGCCACGCATCCAAAACTAGATGTGTTGTGTTCCTGAGGAATGAGGCTTCAACCCCAGACTCAAGAAAGCGACACGTTTGATTACGTTTAGCAGAGCAGTTTTACAACTTAGATATTAATTTTTGACATTGAGGTTGACCATGAGGTATCGCGCTTTAATTGTTGCATTCTTAGCTTTGTGCTTGGGACTCATAACCGCTTGTAGCGACGGATCTTCTTCTAGTAGTGGTAGAGATTTACTGACTTACGAACAAATTCGCGGCACTGGTTTGGCTAACAAATGCCCCCAACTGGCAGAAACAAGACGTGGTTCGATTCCTATCGATGCTAGCCAGTCCTACGCCATCAAAGAACTTTGCTTGGAACCAACCCAATTCTTTGTAAAAGAAGAACCCGCTAATAAACGGCAAGAAGCAGAATTTGTCGCTGGCAAATTATTGACTAGATACACTTCCACCATTGACCAAGTGCAAGGCGATCTGAAAATTAATCCAGATAATAGCCTGACCTTTGTAGAGAAAGATGGTCTTGACTTCCAAGCCATCACTGTGCAACTACCTGGTGGCGAACGAGTACCTTTCCTATTCACCATCAAAAACTTAGTTGCTCAAAGTCAACCTGGTTTATCCAGTGTTAGTACTTCCACAGACTTTGAAGGCACTTTTAAAGTACCTTCCTATCGTGGTGCTGCCTTCTTAGATCCTAAAGGTCGTGGTGTTGTCAGTGGCTATGATAATGCTGTTGCTCTGCCTGCTCAAGCTGATGACGACGAACTGACCCGGACTAATGTCAAGCGTGCTGAAAATCTCAGTGGCAAAATTTCTCTGCAAGTAGCCAAAATAGATGGTGTTAGTGGTGAAATTGCTGGCACCTTCGAGAGTGAACAGCCATCTGATACTGATTTAGGTGCTGGCGAGCCTAAAGAAGTCAAGATTCGGGGTCTGTTTTACGGTCGAGTTGAGTCAAATCGCAGCTAAATTTTCTTGAGTACCATGACTGATGGGCACTCAAATCAAACTTAAACTCTGAGACTAACCCCTTTACCCCCCTATTTTTAGGCGAGTAAAAGGGTTTTTTATTAACAATAATCAGTCATCAAAGGCAGTCAGAAACCCGCTCCACTGCCGTTAACTGTTGACGGATGACTGTTAAGCGTCAATGTGAACTCCCATACCTCTTTAGAGGTGGAATGAGCTTCAATTATTGATAACTATCTACGTATATTTACGCTATGTGCTTGGGTAACTTAGGCTGATTAAGCCTATATAAATCTTTTGTAATTAATACCGTATTAATACGGATGTGAGAACCTTTTTAGAATCTAGTAAAATAGAAACAATTGTGGTTTTACATATATTACTAAGTCTCATATTAAATAAGCTAAATTAAGTAAAATCTCGGTTTGATATTAAGTAAATAATTTTATATTTTGGCTACAGGCCATAACAAATTTAAAAGACAAACAAAACACTAACTTTGCTTGTTTAAATTTGGCTCGATTGTCAACCCAACTATAGAATTTTTTCTAGATTAAAAGTTTCGTTATGTCCTAGAAAATTTTCTAGGACATATCGGGCGATTTTTGCTTTGATATTGCGTAATCATATCTGGGTTTAAAAGCGAGTCATTAACAGTTTATTTGCTCAACAAAAACGGTGCTATGCCAACTACAGCTACCAACGAACTGAAGCACGAGATTTGGCAGATCCTGCGAGAATATGAAAAATCTCGCTCAGAAACTGTCCGGAATCAACTAGTGCAACTCAATTTTGGACTTGTGAGAAAAGAAGCTCACTACTGGATGAATCAATGCCATGAAAGCTATGAGGACTTACTCCAAGTAGGCTGTTTGGGTTTAATTAGAGCTATTGAAAGATTTGAAATTTCTAAAGGACATGCTTTTAGTTCCTTTGCTATCCCTTACATTCGCGGCGAAATTCAGCATTATCTCCGGGATAAAGGTGTCACGGTGCGAATTCCCCGACGTTATTTAGCTCTACAACAGCAGGCTATAGGAGTTTCGCGCTCTTTGCGTACAAAATACAACCGCCCACCCACTGACTCGGAACTAGCAGCAGCATTGGAAATTTCTACAACCGAATGGCAAGAAATTAAATTAGCATGGGTGAATCGCGCTCCTTTAAGCCTAGATGTACCAGTGCAGGATGGAGAGGAAGGGTCTACATGTTTGGGAGAATTGGTTCCAGATCCTCATTACCGCAGCTTTCAACTGGCGCAAGAAGATCAATTTCGTTTACAACAAGCATTGGTTCAGCTAGAAAACCACACTCGTGAAGTTTTGGAATGTGTATTTTTGCAAGACTTGACGCAAAAACAAGTAGCAGAACATCTTGGGATTAGTGTAGTTACGGTTTCCCGTAGAGTCAAAAAAGGATTGGATTTACTCAAACACATCATGGGCGCGGCAGATGATTAACTACAAACCAATTCAAGCCGCAATTATGCTGGATTTAGAGTGCTAAAAATAACTTTGCAATATAAAAAATTAGGTTATAAAGGTAACAGACTTAGCCTTTGACCCAAATTTTAGGCATGTTGATTTATACAAGCAAATTTTTCTATTGCTTTTGAGAACAGCTAATGGGCAAAAAAAATTCGACGATTGCAGGTGTAGCTATTTTAACTTTGGCGATCGCTGGTTGTGCTTCGGAAAACACACCACAAGCTACCACTCCCACTCCGACTGCGGCTAGCCCTAGTCCAAATGCGGCGCTAGTCAATAAGTCGCCACGAGCTATTCAATCTTTTAATAATCCAGTAGTAGCGGCTAAAAATGTATCTCAAGTTGCTTCTGCAACTCCTAATCTCATTCAATCAACTAATGCTACAGAACGGGCAATTGTGGTTTCAAAAGGGCGCAATGACCCGTTTGCTCAAATTACTGGGCAGACGGTGATCGAAGTTGCTAATAACACTACCAAACCCGTTCCTGATTTACCTCCCCTACCTATTGCCAAAACTGCAAGTACAGGAGTCAAAGTACCAATACGGAGTGCTGTGATCTCGGCGCGTTTGAACACCAGGACATTGCCTAGTTTGACTCCAGTCCTACCTAGGGTTTTACCTCCAGTTGTCCCCAGCCCAAATTTAGTTTCTGTGCTACCACAGTCACCACAACCTGAGTTAGCAAAAGCAGTGATTGTGAGTGGTGTGGTTTTGCTGGGTAATCAACTCCAGGCAATTATCAAAGTGCCAAATGAGCCTGCAAGTCGCTATGTACAGGCGGGACAGCGATTGGCAAATGGTGTGCTGATTAAACGTATTGAAATGAATGAAGGTTCCAACCCGGTCGTGATTGTGGAACAATACGGTATTGAAGTGGCCAGAATGGTAGGAGATGCACCAACAGCTACTGCTGCTGGCAATAATCCTGTTCCTGGGACAACGCCACCACAAAATCCTGTTAATACCGGAGCTTCATAATGACGGAGACTAAAGAAAAAATTGAATTTGCTGGTTTACCTTTAGCAGTCTATCGAGAGATAGCTGCTCATTTACGTCAAGTCGATGGGGTAGAAGTGGGTTTAATTCCTCAGTCATCCCAGCAGTTTGATTACTATCAAAGTCAAATTGCTGGCTTATGGATTTCGTGGGCTGTAAACTCTAGTTTAGATAGCCAACAACAGGTGCAGCAAATTTTGAACTATTATCAAAACCGCTACGGTGTCTAACTACTTGCGTGGGGGACAAGTTCATCAACTTTACTTCTGTGATATTTTACTGAGGGTTAGTCAACCTAAAAACCCTTTAATCATTTTTCTCCAAAAGTTTCTGAAACAATAACACCTCCAGCAGCCCGTATTGGAAAATGCTACTGGGGGTATTTGATGTTTGTGCCCAGGTTTTTTGTGCGATCGCTGTTGATCAACTTATACCAATTCACTTTAATAATGATACATATGCGTTGTTAAGGGCGCGGCAATGCCGTGCTACTACGAGAAATCTGTCTGTATCAGTGTTTTCTTGAATTGGTATAATACCAATTCAAATAATTTTGGCGACACATGGATTGTAGTGAAGGGATCTTGACGAATCAAGACAGTATCTACGATTTATCCGTCGCATTCTTTTTGCAGATTGGCATTAGATAATGTATTAATTAATACTCAAGACATAATTATTCAGTAAGCCCTAATTAATCTTGTTTAACTACTTATGCTTCACTGGACAGAGGACTAGGTGAAAATTTAGAGGTCTGGGTGAGGCGTGATGAGGGATACTCTAGTTAAATTTGCGTGTATCTTGAGCAAAACACGATCGCAGGTGATGAAAATCTAAATTGCTGAGGTAAACTTGCAAGCAAGTAATGCAAAATATTACTCAGCTGCTCTTCGGTCTGGGCATCACTCACAATGGAACACTGGCAATTTCTGATACAAAGACAGGGCGATCGCTCTTGGCATACCTTAGAATCGTCAAACGTAGAACTTTTAGAGGGTCGATATAGAGTTTTGGCGCGTTCTAACCGTCCTAACACGGATGTGGAGGTGCGGTTAATTCACTCTTCAACTCAGGAAGTCCCACCAAAGCGGCGAGTTCAGAAGCGATCACGTCGCACTAACTCAGAAGGGTTAATGGCGGTAGTACCCTATACTTACTTCAAGGCGGGAAGTTGGGAGTTGCAATGCTCTGGTGACTTGATGTCGGACATTCTCGGTAAATCTTGGCAATATAGCGTTTATTTGCAAGTCTTATCCCAGTCAGTAGATGGTGTAGTAGAAAGATTGGATGATGGGGAAAGGGGAGAGTCGAATTCACCTAATAATTTAGATACTGCTGCTGTAGTAGAATTACCAACTCCGGTAGAGCAGGCGATCGCTACTACTACAGAACCAATAATTACAACTGATCCGCCTCCTAAAACTACAGAAGATGTATCTATTGATCAGCCTGTCAGCCCAGTTTGGCTCAAAGGTGAGACGGCAGAACAAATTTTACACAACTTAATAGAGTTGGCTTTACCCAGTTCTGAACCTGTTCTGGAGGATGAAACTCTTGAGGATGCTTCAGCCACACCAGCGTCACCACTACTGATCCTAACTCTAGATCGGGAAATTTATGTTGCTCATTGGGGAGAAGCTTTAACTATCACCGGACAGGTGGCACTGAAAGAAAAGGTGAATTCGGAAGATAATACACCATACCCCAAAAATCTCTATGCCCTAGAACTAGGAATTGAATTACGCTCACCGCTAGGATCGGAAATCTTAACCCAAATCCGGCAACCTTTAGCAGATGAGGTGCTACCTTTCACGATCACATACTCGGTTGATATTCCGGCTGAGTGTGAATCCAAGCTAATTTTGGCAGATGTCAGTTTACATGGCGCACTCACTGATATTGGTGAAGTGATGGTGTTAGCTAGCCAGTCTTTCACGATTACAGCGGATGTAACAGAATTACTCACAATTACTGCGGCCAAATCCAGTCCAGAAAACCAGTTAAATGATGAGATAGCAGTAACAGCACTCGCAGTGAGGGAGCCGGAGACTTCTGCTAGGCTAGATTTGGCACTTTTCAATTTGGTCAAAAGCAACAAAACAAATCATTCTCTAGTCTTCACGCCATCGGTAAATAAATCGCTACCACCGCGAGTCGAGTCGCGATCGCTCAATAAATCAACGACTTCCCGCGAGCTACAATTACCAAATTTCCCGGTAATGCCAACTCAGGCGATCGCCCTTCAGGATAGCATTTTGCTGGGAGAAGATATGGGCGGTGCGATCGCTACTGTTGTCACGGAAGCCCCACAACCAGAAGATATTATCAACAAAGATGAGACTATTGCCCCAATAAACTTGGGGGAGCTGCTCATCAGAAACCGTCCAGTACCAATAAGTAAGAATTTGCCCTACTTAAAACGGCTCAAAGCCTTGCCTAGTGGTCAGGATGAAGTAAATAACAATGTGACAGATTTACCGGAAATTCTCGATTCTGAAAACTCCAAACCACTGGATATCACTAGAAATCAAGATGAAACTACACCCGAATTAGCAGTAGGTGATCAGCCTATTGTCGAGGTAGCTGGACAATCTGCGGAATTAATTGATCAGCCTGTTGCGGATGTGGCGATTCCGGCGGATTCACAATTAATTATTGAGGGTAATCCTTACTCATCGCCCTTGATTACGAAGTGGTTACAGAGTCAAGGGTATATTTTACCTGAGCCGGAACAGAATGATACCTACATTCCACCCCGCCAGATTATATCGAGGAATCAGGTGCCCCTGCCTTCTCCCCCGCCGCTGCCACCTGTTAATCTCAACTTGCCGTTACTAGACGTTGAAACAGCGATATCGGCAGACGAGGAGGCGGTGACACCAGAGAATATAGAGATATCGGAAAACACGGAGATAGTTAAACCAGAGGAGACAGAGATACTCACAGATTTGCACGTGGAGAATGAAGTCAAAGAAGTAACTGCGATAAGGCGTTTACCACCTCCACCTCCACCCCATCCTTTCAAAAAACAGCCTGCTTGGTTGTCTCAAGAGATTGTTGTAGATGATACCGTTGAACCTGAAGTTGAGGCGATCGCCAGCAGCACATTGGAGCAGGAGGAAGAACCAGAATCAGATGTATCTCCTACCGAGGCGATGACTGCGGTATTAAGTGAACCTTTGCCAATTCCACAATTGCATGTGCCAGAGGGCGAGCTGATTGCTGGTAGCTCTATCAAAATTTACGTGGAATTACCTGATTTACCGCCGGAAATTGCGGTGAAGTTATGGGTTGAGGATTATCAAACTCGTTGGTTGTTTGACGGCCCCCATTTGCTGAAAAACTTACAACCCAGTCCTGCGGGAGGTTTGGAGGTGATGACTCAATTAGATGTTCCCTTTGGTTGTTTAGAAATTCGCCTAGAGGCGATCGCTCTCAATCTAGTCACCCAACAAGAAAGTCACAAAGTCACTATAGTCCGAACCGTGATTCCTCCAGATTTGCCAAGTTTGCAGCTAGATGAATTACTGGGTATGTTATAGAGGTTTTGTCAGGAGTCAGGAGTCAAGAGTCAGGAGTCAGGAGTCAGGAGTCAGGAGTCAAGAGTCAGAAGTCAAGAGTCAAGAGTCAGAAGTCAGGAGTCAGAAGTCAGGAGTCAGGAGTCATTAGTTATTTCTCCGCCATCTTCCTCATCTCCCTCATCTCCCCCAATCCCCAATATAGACAGTGTTAAAAATCTTGAGAATTTCAAAAATCAAGCACAATTTGCAGTAAGCTCATTTTGAATTGTCGTGTGATTTAAAGGGATTATTTACTATGGCAACACAATTTTTGCCTCATATCTTGGCTAGTACTTCCTACTTACCTGCACTCTTCGTTCCCATCATTGGCTGGGGTGTACCTGCAGCTGTGATCGCGTTTTTGTTTTTATACATTGAAAGCGAGGATATTGCTTGATTAAATCAGTTAACAGTTAACAGTTAACTGTCGCCACGGTTTCAGTCGGATATTTAACCCCGATTGTAAGGCTATTATAAGACCGCCTATCTCTATGAGATAGGCGGTTTTTTGATGGTGATTTCTAAACAAGCGTTAGAAAATCTACACTATTGAAAAGATGCGGCTCGGACTTAAATTATATTGAAGAACCGATGCCAGCGTAGGCTCCATAAAAGAAAATACCTACAACAGTAATAATGCCTAACCCTGCGATCGTAGCGACGACCCACAGGGGAATTCTCCCACTTCCAGCAGACACAGGCTTACCTCCTCCCTTAAGAACAAATCAACACAGGTTAAATAAAAAAGATTAACAAAAGCTGTTCCAGTTAGTTAAAGAAGTAACTGGAAAACAAAATTCCGAGAACGAAAATCAGCAGTAGTCCCAAGTAGAGGGAAGTGCGGTTTAATTCAACTGGCTGATTATTGGGATTGGGCGATCTTTCTACCATAAGTTGCTCCTAGCGTTGAATAAACTGCATTGCGGCGATCGCGCCCAAAAAGAAGACGGTTGGTACACCTAAAGTGTGGACTGCAAGCCATCTCACTGTAAAAATCGGATAGCTAACTGGTTGATTATTGATGTTATTGCCGCTAGTCATGATTTCAAACTACTTTCCAATAAATTGTTCAACTTGGTTTTTAGCTTCAAAACGGTTCTTCACAATTGGCACTTCTTGACGTGCTGCTGTGAAATACTCATTTGGGCGGGGTGTGCCAAAGGCATCATAAGCCAGCCCGGTTTGCACAAATAGCCAACCAGCAATAAATAATGCTGGAATGGTGATGCTGTGGATTACCCAGTAACGGATGCTGGTAATAATGTCCGAATACGGACGCTCTCCAGTGGTACCTGCCATTTAAATCCCTACCTTCACAAAGACTGTGTATTGAGTTTATTATCCTACAAAGTTTAGAAAGAGTAACAAGTTGCAACGTTCTTCTCAGAAATAGGAAAGAATACTTAAACTGCTTTCAGTAGTGCTGAGTGGGGATACTCAGCCCCCAGAACTGTTGTGGTGACAATTAAGCTGCCTCTGGCTGAGAGGATTTGGCGACGTTTGGTTGATATTTTAATAAAGTACCGCGATCGCCAATAATAAAACCCTGATCAGGCTTCAAAAACACGACCTTGTAAAAATTAGCGGCTACCTCTTCGACATCACGGTCTTTTTGCCAAGTTTTACCACCATCGGCACTGTGCAGCAAATTACCGCTACCACCACCGATCCAAATGTCATCGGGTGTGCGATATGCCAAATCCAGTAGACCCCAACTAGTAGCCATTTCAGGATTTTGTGCTTCTAGCCACTCGTCGGGTTTAGTCGGGTCGCTAAATTGCACCTGACCCCCCCGCGCTAGTAACCACAACTGACCATTTTCCCCGAAGCCCACATTTTCTAACCGTCGAGAACTAGTGCGGTTATGGGGTGTCCAAGCATTTTGTCCTGGTTCCCAAACCGAGTAGAAGCTACCCTTGGCGGAAACAGCAACATATTTGCCATCAGCAGAACGATTCAAGTTACGAACCACTCCCACCGCCGCATCTACTTGTGCTTTCCAGTTTTTACCCCCGTCTGCAGTTTGGTATATTGCGCCGACATCAGTAGCCAATTCAGCGGAATTTGCTGCTAACGCCGCAATTTTAATTGGATTACCAGGTAGCTTACTACTTAGGGGAATCCGCGACCAAGAACGACCTTCATCAGTGGTATGTAGCAATACAGAAGGCTCTCCGACAATCCACCCCTCTTGACCCACAAAACTGATCGAGTCAAAGCGATACCTAGAGTCATCTAGTTCCAGCTTTAAAGGCTTCCAACTATCACCACCATCATTTGTTTCTAAAAGGGTGGTATTACTACCTACTAAATAACCATGTTGAGGATTACCAGTAAAGGCAATGTCTAGCAGCTTGGCATCTGTTGGCACAGAAACAACTGCCCAGGGGTTATAGCCAGTGGAAGGAACTTTGCTACAACCGATACACACCAGGACAACTATTAACAAGGCAAATATTCGTTGCCAACTTCTCAAAATTGAATGCATCAGTATTTCTTAGTTGTTTCTAAAATTTGTGTAGGGTTTCTCTAAAAGGTTTACTTTACTCAGTGCTGAGTAATTAGTAATATTTCCTACTCAGCACTCTTTAATGGCAATGGCTGCCCTAGGAACTGGGTAAAAAAGACAGCGGGTCTTATTGTAAGCCGTAGAGACTGAGAAAAAACAAGAAACCAAGTCCCAAAGCACCGAAAATCAGGAGATTTTTTTGGGTTGGGGTCAGCTGATTGACACCCAAGCCATAACTCAGGTTCTCCCGGAAGCCAGATGCTTGTCCGGCAGGGCCAATATTGCTAAAAGCTTGTTTTTTCGCACTACACACCGGACAGCGCCAGGTTAAGGGCAGTTCTGCAAAGGGTGTCCCTGAGGGAATTTCATACTTGTCATCTCCCTTTTCGGGTTCGTAAACGTAACCGCAGGAGCGACACTCGTAGCGGTCTAACTCTTGAGTTTCAACAGCTTGTTCGCTTTGTTCGCTCATGGCTTAGGCCTCACAGAGGGACAATTCTTAGACATACGTTAAAAATTATGACATAACTGTTAGACTTTTCTATCACAAGTAGTAGTGAATCAAATACCCTCAGTGCGTCTGTTTTCTAGATTTCAGAAAAGCCTAAAAGATATAATGTAAAAGAAAGTAACGCAATTTAGGGAATGGAGAATAGGGAATGGGGACTGGGGACTGGGGACTGGGGACTGAGGACTGGGGAATGGGTCAAGAGTTATTTCTCCCTCATCTCCCTCATCTCCCTCATCTCCCCCATCTCCCTCATCTCCCTCATCTCCTCCACTTCCCATTCCCCCGCACCTACTTGAAATACTCCATAAGCGGTAGAGATATTCATTGTGTTTGTCCTCAGCGGTTACGAGTACCTTCTAGGCTTCCTAATCATCTGTAGCCTAGTGCCTGCCCTGGCGCTCTCAGCGTCGAAGCTCCTGCGACCTACTGGTAACAGCCCAGAACGGCGCACCACCTACGAATCCGGCATGGAACCCATCGGGGGAGCCTGGATTCAGTTCAACATCCGCTACTACATGTTTGCGCTGGTTTTTGTGGTCTTCGATGTGGAGACTGTGTTTTTATATCCTTGGGCGGTGGCTTTCCATCGTTTGGGGTTATTGGCATTTATTGAGGCGCTGATTTTTATTGCAATTCTTGTAGTCGCCTTAGTTTACGCATGGCGTAAAGGAGCTTTGGAATGGTCTTGAATTCTAACTTAACAACTCAGGACAAAGAGCGTATCATCAACCCGATTGAACGTCCGACGATCACTCAAGACCTTTCGGAAAATGTGATTCTGACTACGGTTGATGACCTCTATAACTGGGCGCGGCTTTCTAGTTTGTGGCCTTTGCTGTTTGGCACGGCTTGCTGTTTTATTGAGTTTGCAGCTTTAATTGGTTCCCGGTTCGACTTTGACCGCTTTGGACTAATTCCCCGTTCTAGCCCCCGTCAAGCTGATTTAATTATTACAGCAGGCACAATCACCATGAAGATGGCCCCCCAATTGGTGCGTCTTTATGAACAAATGCCAGAGCCAAAGTATGTGATTGCGATGGGTGCTTGCACTATTACTGGTGGGATGTTCAGTGTTGATTCCCCCACAGCAGTACGTGGAGTTGATAAGCTGATTCCGGTTGACGTTTATTTGCCTGGTTGTCCTCCCCGTCCAGAAGCGATTATCGATGCCATTATCAAGCTACGGAAGAAAATCGCTAATGATTCGATGCAAGAACGGGATCAAATCAAGCAAACCCACCGTTTTTACAGTACAACCCATAATTTGAAGCCAGTAGAGCAAATCCTCACTGGTAAGTACATGCAGTCAGAGACTCGCTTTACACCACCGAAGGAATTGGCGGAAGCGATTGGTTTACCAGTTCCGCCTGCGTTGCTGACATCCCAGAAACAAAAGGAGGAAACAAAGCGTGGCTGAAGAATCTAAACCAGTACCAGCCGCTGAAGAGTCTCTGGTAAAAGCGGGTCAAGTTTCCCAATGGTTAACGGAGAATGGCTTTGAGCATGAGTTTTTAGCTCCCGATGTCAACGGGGTAGAAATAATCAAGGTGGAAGCAGATTTTTTGCTCCCCACAGCTACGGCTCTGTATGCTTATGGGTTTAATTATCTCCAGTTTCAAGGTGGTGCTGACCTTGGACCTGGACAAGAGTTGGTGAGTGTATATCACTTGATTAAAGTCGGTGATAATAGCGATCGCCCCCAAGAAGTAAGAGTGAAGGTGTTCTTACCACGGGAAAATCCCCAAGTGCCTTCAGTATATTGGATCTGGAAGACGGCGGATTGGCAAGAGCGCGAGTCTTACGATATGTTCGGCATTGTCTATCAAGGACACCCTAACCTGAAACGGATTTTGATGCCAGAAGATTGGGTGGGTTGGCCTTTGCGGAAGGATTACATCTCGCCTGATTTCTACGAGTTGCAAGACGCTTATTAGGTAGTGTTTGAGCAATAAACACTTAACCCCTTTCCGGTGGCGGAGAGGGGTATGTTTTTTATGGGTAGAGATGCGATCGCAATTTCTAGTTTCCTCCGTATTGACCATCACTACACCATTCAAATTGACTTGATAAATTGCTAGTTATACCAATTCTGCATGAATATGCAACAATACCCCCCTATAGTCCCCCCTTGCCAAGGAGGGACGCCGGAGGCGGGGGGTAAATATATGCAGCTTCACAAGGAAACGGTATTAGACAAACGATATAAATTCACCATAATTTTATACCAAAAGGTCAGTTAGCAAATGTCGATGCCAGAGTCAATTAAAGAATTCATGCAATGGATACAAGGTTTTGACTATCGCCTTTTGGAAAATACAGATGGTATACATCCAGATTTAAGCAATTTATTAGGCAAATGTGATTTTCAACCCTCCATTACCAGAGATGGCGATCGTTTAATTGTTGTGCAACCAAAAGTAGCGATCGCCTGTAATTTACCTCAAGCTTTAGGACAAGGAGATTGTCGAATAGAGTTTAGCAGTATTATTTTTAGAGGGCTAAAAATTGGCTTAAATCATCACCATATTTTAAGCCAATTAATGATTGGTTTGAACACCAAACCTGAATTAAAATGCCGTCCTTTTTTAAAACAACTAGATAAAAATGCTTTTGCAGTATCTTTAGGTGAAACAACAGTAATTTTATCTGCAATAGAAACTACAGATTTGTGTTTATGCATTGATCAAGTTTGCCAGGAATACAAAAATTCTCTGGTCGAATTTGAGAATAATCTCGAAACGTGGGATCTAGAGTTTTTTGAATCCGCAGGTGTTCGCGGCTTTCATCTCTTTTCTGTTGAACAGAAGTTGTGGGATTTGATGTATAAATTTGCTAGTGAATTTGATTATGTGAAAGGTAAATCAGCATGGCACCTCTTTCATCAAGAAGATATCTCTATTCGGGTGAGTCGGGGAATTCGCGATCATGCATTTATTTTGCCTCAAGCTACTAATTATTGGTCAGATGCACAAAATAAAATTAACATAATATATGAAATAAATGATGTTCATTTACAATCACTAGCCAGAGGAAAAGCTAGTTCATGGCAGCAAGATATTGGCCCACGAGGAACATGGACAGCCAAGTATACTAAACAGTGGTTATTAGAGAAATATATTCCCCAAGTTATTGATTATTATGCCCAGCAATCTCAATTATTTGAAGTGGAATTAATGGTAGAAGTAATCAAATATAAATTTGCACATACGCCTATTAAAGACATTCATGATATCCAAGATTTATCACCCTATCTATGTGATATACAAACCTGGTTAAATATACATGTAGAAAATATTGCCGCTGTGTTATTGCGCTCATATTACAAAGCATTCACAGATTTAGTACGGAATACTGATTCTGCGATCGCAGGCATAGACTATATTATGGTAAATTTGCGTGGTGTTGAGTTGAGCGATGCAGCAGACAAAATTGATAGCCACACCAAAAAAAGGAAAATTTGGACTTTTAAAAATGCGATGAGTTGTTTAGATGAACAAGTAATGAGAATAAATAATTGTGAATCCGAGAAAAGTTTTAATGCAGATTTAATAACTCGCATATTTATCTGGATTATCGAAAATGGAAAAATTAGTTTCTCTCAAGCACAGATTAATACTGCGAAGCAGGCTTTATTACCACTTTGGGAACAGAGTCGCTTTGAAATGCGCCACGTATATCCCCATCGTTGAAACTACATAATCTGCTGTAAATTCAAGACAAATCCAGGTAGGACATTTTCCCCTGATAAACTAGCAGGATTATCTAATATCTCTACATCTTTACCTGGACGATAAATTTCTACTCGCTTGTTTTTTCGATCAATTAACCAGCCTAATTGAGCGCCATTGTCAATATATTCCTGCATTTTCTCTTGCAATTCTTTCAAGGAATCACTAGGAGAACGTAACTCCAATACAAAATCAGGACAAATGGGAGCAAATTTTTCTTTTTGTTCTGGGGTTAAAGCATTCCACCGCTCAATTTTCACCCAAGAAGCATCAGGAGAACGATCAGCACCATTAGGTAGTTTAAAGCCAGCAGAGGGGCCAAATACCTCACCTAAATTATTTTGTTCGTTCCAGATATCTAATTGTGTGGTGATTTTGACATTGCGTCTATCTGTCTCACTCCCTGATGGTGTCATAATTAATACTTCCCCTGAAGCTGTGCGCTCAAATCGATAATTGCGGTTTGTCTGACATACCTGGAAAAATTGATCATCGCTCAAGTCGATTTTCAATTTGAGGATAGGAGGTAAAGTGATTGTAGCGGTGTCCATAAGTTTACCCCAATGTATTACTTTCTATTTTAGTGGAATTTGGCAAGCGATCGCGTTTTGGAGATGATGGCGATCGCACCACACAACTTGCAACAAAACTTAAAGTACGAACATACACAGGCGTAGTATATGTGATGGAATTACATAAATCATTATTGGCAAAAATTCAATTGCCAAACATAGCATATAGTTTTTGTTGCTAAAAGTTTTGATCACTAACCATAAGATGGTGTATAGTCTCTTGTTAACTAAATACAGAGAGATTCTGTCTATGATTCGAGATTTAGTGCAGGTAAGCCAAACACCAGCTTCCATCATAGGAAATTGAAACTTATGAAACAAGTTTGGCTACCATCTGTAAGTTATAATCTTTGGTCTTTATCAGATTCACGAGTGGGTCAAGAATTCTGGTTTTGTGATATGAAGCGAGGCTTTAACAAGGTTCGTCAGAAAGAGCCTCAAGTTAAAGCTCTGTTGGAAGACAATAAACATCAGAGAATTGGGAAATTAGCACAAGGCGGAGTTTATGAATTTTATCAAAACCCCCAACTTTTGTCACAGTCTGAAGGTGTAGAAGAAGTTGCAGCTATCTTGAAACTCAATCAAGAGCCAGAGGAAGTTCAAGAGCGAATTATTGTGATTCTGAATAACTATTACAAAAAACCTATTTTAGTTGGCAAAGAAATTATTCAGTTGAGCAAAGGTGATGAAGGATTTACTTCACCGATCACTATCCAAGAGGGCAGTTATTATTTCCATCTATATGCACCAACTGACTGCACTTTTAAACAGCCAGATGGTACTATTCATATTTTAGATTTCAAGACAGGTAAATCAGACTTTGACCGACGACAGGCTTATGTCTACTTGTTAGCAGCTAGCTATCTCTATCCACAACAACCATCGGTTGCCTCATTCTACAACTTAGAAGCTGTCTTGGCATCTGACATAATTACAGCCACTCCTGAACAACTCAAATTTGTGCAGATAGAGCTAGCAGATATAGCAAAACGATATGAGCTTGAAAAAATGCATTATGGCGAAAACCCAAATGATTTTGCAAAAATATTTCCTCCCAATCCTGGTAGTGCCTGTAGGTACTGTACCTTTAATTCAATTTGTGAATTTTCTGTAAGTGAGGTTTCTAGGTGATTGCAGTAGCAACTATTAGTCAAACAAAGGCTTTATCTTCTAGCGAGATTTTCCGTCTAAATTTTTCAAATCTTAATATAATGTGCTTTCAACTGAAACCTGAGATTGAACAGGAGGAAGGCATTAGTTTGAGCTTCCATCTTAGTCGGATTTTACCTCACATAGTCGTTATTTGGGATAAGCCATATTTTTATGCTCTTGGTAAATTCAAGAACTCTATGCAGGATTTTGGGATAGAGTGGGAAGCTATACTAGAACAAATTGCTGCGGAAGGAATAAAAGACTTTAGCGATCGCACTTGGCAGTTTCAAGAAGTTCAACTCCCTAAAGCAGTCTCAGCAAATGTTATTTCTCTATTAGCTTATCAGGTATTAAAGACATCTAAACCATATCCCTTTTCATCTATAACTGCTCTGTCTAAAAATGGTGTGCAAGTAAGACGTGAGGCAAAATTTTGGGCAGAACCCATCGAAATACATGGAACTTTACAACCTGCTATTACTTTAACAATGAAAAGCAAGTTTTTGTTAACAAAAACTTTGGCTGATTTCTATCTTAATCATCCTGAAAAGCATAACCCAGAGAAGCTTTTAATTGATCTGAATGTTCGCTCTCTTTCTGATGATATCCAAGGTAATGGTACTATCACCCAGCTTATTAAAGAGCCTTCGTTGATACACAAGCAAAAACTTATTGAGCAAGCCAAGAATGAAATTAGTAAGAAAGCTCTGCAAGATGATCTATCTAATAAACTCCTGGTGGCTGTTAAATTTGGTAAAGGTAAAAAACTGTATGAATATGGCATGACTGCTTTGCGTCCCTGCGTTACATCTGAAACAGCTAGTAGGTTTGGGGTTAATTGGGGAGAATTACTCAAAAAAACAAAAATTTCTTACAAAGAGCGAACAGATTTATTAGCTACCTACAAAAAAGAAGCTGAAAATGCTTTAAATAATTATGGATTTGAGTTAGGAATCAGCATCAACAGCCGTCACTATCCAGAGTTGTTTTCGCAACCACAAGTTCCAATTGAAAATACACCCCTACTATTTGGCAATGGATTTATTAGCACTCAAAATAAAATTCTTACAGGTCTTTCTAGAGGTGGTGTTTACCGCCGACACAATAAATTTTCTGACCCATCCAGACCAATTCGGATTACTGTTCTGAATATTTGTGAGGTGGGGTTCGATGACTTTATACAAAAACTTAAAGAACGGTTAAAAAGCTATAAATTTGAAAGCCTATTTGATACCAAATCAATATCGCTAAAAAACTTAAGTGATACTCAGGCAAGAGCAAAAGTTGAGGAAGTAGTCAATGAATTAATGGAAATTTCACCTGAAATAGTTTTGGCGTTTTTACCCCAGAGCGATCGTAACGCTGATGAGGAAGAGGGTGGTAGTCTTTATCACAAAATATACGATCTATTGCTTCGTCGCCAGATAGCTAGCCAGATGATTTATGAGGATACATTGAAGAATCCTGATTATTCCAAATACAAAAATATTCTCAATCAGGTGGTTCCAGGAATTCTCGCCAAGGTGGGTAATTTACCTTTTGTTCTGGCTGAACCTCTCCCAATAGCTGACTATTTCATTGGTTTGGATATTTCTAGAGAATCTAAGTCAAAACTGGCTGGAACAGTTAATGCTTGTGCAAGTATTCGTCTTCATGGCAAGCAAGGGGGGTTTATTCGCTATCGTCTAGAAGATGCTTTGATTGAAGGTGAAGAAATCCCTAAAAGAGTACTAGAAAAACTATTACCAGCAAAGGAACTAGAAGGAAAAACCGTACTGATTCATCGTGATGGGCGCTTTTGCGGACAAGAAGTTGCTAATCTCCTAGAATGGGCTGAAGCTATTGGCTGTAAATTAATATTAGTAGAGTGTAAAAAGTCTGGTAGTCCTCGACTATACAATTTTGTTAACAAAACCATAACTGCACCAGAAAAAGGTTTAGCACTGCGTGTTTCTTCTACTGAAGCAGTTCTGGTAACAACTCAAGTAACTGAAGAGATGGGTCTTGCTGATCCTTTACGCTTGACAGTTATCACTGCAAACCATCCAGCTTTAATTTCTCCTCCCATAGAACAAGTGGTTGAAATTACCTTGAAACTCACTTTACTGCATCATGGAGCATTAAAAATGCCTCGCTTGCCAATGCCAGTATATGGAGCACATAAGATGGCAAAATTGCGATTAAGGGGAATTTATCCAAGTAGTATGTTGGAAGGCGATTGCCAGTTTTGGCACTAAAATAAACCTCAAAGTTACAGATATTTTGGGATCGCTATCTTCATCAAGAAACGGTGTTAGTATTGCCAAATTTCTGATTTTCCACATCTAATTTTTCAATTCCGCCAAAAACAATTAACCAAACCACTACTACCACCCAGTGAATTACGACTACCACAAATAACGAACCTGTAAGGGCATAAGCAACTGTACATATTATTCCTAATAATGCGGCTAAAACCAGGAAAACGGGATTAAAAAATGTGGGAAATCCAGCTTGAAAAAATGTCTTTGCATTTACCGGATGATAGAAAACAAATAGTAATAAACTCCCTATACCCCACAAACTCCAATGTAACCAATTGGTATTTTCGAGAGGATGAGGTAGCAGTAAAACTCGGAAAAATAGTTCTTCAACAATTGCAGGTAAAAATAAGCTGCGACATATTAACAAACATTTATCTAGCAAATTTGCAGACCAAATTTGCATCTGCAAAAATTCTAATTTAAAACCTAAAGGGATAGCTATAACGCCATAAATTCCTAGCATCGCCGCAATAACTAACCAATGTTGTAATGTGGGAACTACTAGCGACGCTAATAGGCGACTGATAATAATTGTTAGCAGTGAAATATCAGTAAAGGGAATTTTGATTTGTCCGAAAAATACTGTGGGTGCGATGGGTGTAATGTCAGGTTGCCAACCACCTACTTGATTGGTTCGCAATATTTGCATAGTTGCACCATGTTTTAAAAATATCGCGGTGAGGTCGTCTTGTGCCAGTCGAGGCATGATTGTTCGCCATGTTGTCAAACCTGCCCAAATGCTACCATCTTGAAATGGTTTCGTTCTTTTTCCGATTTTTTTACCTGGGAGTATACTTGCTTGACTTTTCCAATCAGCACGGACTATCTCTAAGGGTGCTAATTGTTTTTCCAAAGATTGGCCTAGTTCGACTAGCTGCTGAAAGCGCAAGGCTTGCGGATGACTGAGGTTGGCTTTTAACCAAGTTTGAATTTGAGGAGTTGTAGCAACTTGGTTTTGAATTGCCAGTATCGTAGCATAAAGTGCTTGGCTAGAATCTTGTACGCATGAAGTGGCTGGTGATACCGTTGCGCCACCAGTACCATCGCCAACGCGATAACGAGCCATTGTCACTTGTAACTGTTGCTGTAATTCGCCTAAAGGTGAAAGTTTCACACCATCAAAATCATAATCTTGAGTTACGGGATCAAATTTAATCAAAATATCTGATACTGGACGTGTTGCGAGCCATCCGCGTTGTAAATTGCCCATAAAATCAGCCCATGTATGCGTTGCGGCGATAATTCCATCGGGGTTATGGGCATAAATTTGATGATATTTAGTATCGAAGCGTAATTCGTTAGTAAACTCGTCGCGAACAACTTCTGCAATTCCCACAGCAAAATGTCCGGTGATAGTATAAGGTACTCCCAGTGGTTCACCTTTACGTCCGCCAATTCCACCGAACAGATGTAGTGCGATCGCTTTATCGCCTTCGCTCCATTTTGATATAGTATAGGGTGTATCTAAGTTTGGCGTTTCTACTGGGTTTAATAATACAGTATTGAGTTTACCTTTAAGTTTTTCTGTATCTCGCCAATTCAAAGTTTTGATGTAATTTAGTGCTGATTCTTCACCAGTAATGATTTGACTGGGTGGAATCTGAAAGAGAGAACGAGGGGCGAGGGCGCTAACTACAAACGTACCATTGATATCGTTAGCACCGTAAATATACCACCCATCTTTACCGGCAGGTGATGTTTCGATTTGCTCCGCAGTTGAAGGTGCAAAATTTCGCGTATCTATTACTTGTTGGGGAATACGAATAGTTTCTGTAACACCATCAAACTTGGTAGAAGTAGGGTTGTAATGCTGGACTAAAAAATAATCGCGCTTCTGCTTCTGTTTTTTAGATGAAAAAGTTCTGGTTTCAGAGGTAATTGGTTGAATTATTTTTACCAAACCATAAAACCTACCAGTCACTAAAACAGGTTCGCGTTCAATTTGCAAAAGAGATTTTTCCCCACTTTCTGCAATTATTGTATTTGCATCTAAAGCGACAATGGTATCATCATGAGGATTCGCACCAGCCAAAGACCTTAAAACACCTACTTGACGCACTCCATTTAGTCGAAAAGGATGAATCATCCCTTTTTTTTGACTTTTAATAACTTCGGAAGTGAAATTTACATCTTGCGTGACAGCTTGAACGTAAGCAAGTAAATCTTCATGCTTTTTCCACTCCAAACGCACAATTTTTCCTACCAAGTTTTGGGCTGTAGGTGGTGCATGTTGCACTTCCAGCCACACCCAATCTAACCCATCTTGTAATTGCTGTTTCGTCGGTAAAATTAACCTTCCTACCCAGTCGGCGATAGGTTTATAAAGGTTTGCAGATGGAATTTGTGTAACGGGATAAAAACTTGGTTGATTAAAATCTTGTCGGGTATGTATTGCGTAATTGCTTTGTTTTGGTACTAGCTGCGGTTGTCTTGCAGTAAGTGACAAGATTGCAACTACTGCTAGTATTGATAGC
Source organism: Calothrix sp. PCC 7507 (assembly GCF_000316575.1). Lineage (GTDB taxonomy): Bacteria > Cyanobacteriota > Cyanobacteriia > Cyanobacteriales > Nostocaceae > Fortiea. The sequence goes on from NC_019682.1 coordinate 1,848,410, forward strand.
AGTAAAAATATCGTAAATCTTAACTTTATTTTTCGACTCAAGTCACGTAAAATCAAGGATATATACTGATTAACGTTAGAGAAATTATACTCTATAAATTACTCATTGACAAAATAAACAAAAAATGTATCTAGTGGGAAAGAGCGATCGCTCTTTCCCAAAATGCTGAAATCTTTCTCAAATAGGGCATTTGCACAGCTATGGCAACCACGCTGAGTGGTCTATCGCATTAATTTTGCTGGGTTGCGAGATCCCCGACTTCTTTAAGAAGTCGGGGATCTGAACACGACGAACCTATTAAAACTTTTGGGACAGTCCACTACCTACTTAACAGTTGCACAGGATTTTGAATGGTTAAAACCTGCAAAAACGAGCTAACGGGACACGGATTTAATAATCTAAAATTTTTGTATGGTACGTTAACAAAGTAACGCACCATCTTGATCTCATGGGCGGTGCGTTGCGCTTGGCCATAACGCACCCTACTAAACTAAGAATATTCTCCATTTTTGTTGGTGAATTTCAACGTAAACAGCGAATTGCTTCTAAAAGACCCCGCGCCTTATTTAACGTTTCTTCATATTCTTTTTCGGGTTCAGAATCAGCTACTAAACCAGCGCCAGCTTGCACGGTTACTGTATTGTCTCGCAGTACCATTGTGCGAATGGCGATCGCACTATTTAATTGCCCTTCAAAATCATAATATCCATACACACCAGAATACACACCACGGCGACTAGGTTCTAATTCGTTGATAATTTCCATCGCCCGAATTTTGGGCGCGCCGCTGACAGTACCGGCAGGGAAGCTGGCTTTTAATAAATCCCAGGCGGTTTTGTTTGATGCTAATTTACCCACCACATTACTGACAATGTGCATCACATGGGAGTAACGCTCAACTACCATTAATTCATCAACTCTGACGCTACCGCTTTCACAAACCCTACCCAAATCATTCCGCCCTAAATCAACAAGCATGACGTGTTCGGCAATTTCTTTGGGATCTTGGAGTAAATCCTCTGCAAAAGCTGCATCTTCCTTGCTGGTTTTACCCCGTGGACGTGTCCCCGCAATGGGACGGACTGTGGCGATGATCTCACCATCAATATCACGTTCTGCTTTCACCATCACTTCGGGACTGGAGCCGATGATTTGCCAATCTTGGAAGTTAAAGAAAGCCATGTAAGGCGAGGGATTAATCTGGCGCAGGGAACGATAAAGAGCAAAAGGATCGCCTGTATATTCTGTTGATAGCTGCTGGGAAACGACTACTTGGAAGATATCCCCGGCTTTAATATAATCTTTGGCTTTTTCGACACTGGCGCAGAATTCTGGGCGGGTGAAGTTGCTGGTATATTCTGCTGTTTTGGAGGGGGAACCCCCGCTTGGGGGTGTCCATGAGAGTCGGGTTTTTTCTGGCGACAGGGGTAGAGATAGCTTGTCTACCATCTGGGTGACGCGATCGCCCGCTTGCTGATAAGCTGCCTGTAAATCTACTTCTGGATCGCGTAAATCAGCATAGGCGATCGCCCAAATTTTCCGCTTTACTTGGTCAAAAATCAACAGGTGGTCTACCTGCATCCACAATCCATCCGGAATATTACGCTTATCTTGTGCATGAATTGGCACTCGTGGTTCTATCCAGTGAATCAATTCATAGCCCCAAAAACCAAACAAACCGCCAATCCCTGCTGGTAATTGCGGTAATTTGACTGGGTGATATGGCTCCAGACATTCGGCTAAAGCTGTAAAGGGGTCGCCTGTAAAAACGACCTGGGAACCATTGCGATGTGTCTGGGTTGTATGATTGCCTCTTGCTTCCAACACCCACAAGGGATCGCAACCCAATAAACTATAACGCCCCAGTTTTTCCCCACCTTCCACCGATTCCAGCAAAAAGCTATAAGGCTGACCAGCGCAAACTTTATACCATGAAGATACAGGCGTATCTAGGTCTGCAACCCATTCCTGATAAACCGGTACAAAGTTACCTTGTTTAGCTAGCTCTTTAAACTGGTCAAAATCGGGAAATATCATAAATTAGGGAATGGGGAACAGGGAATGGCAGGGGAGCAGGGAGCAGGGAGCAGGGGGAGATGAGGGAGTGTGAGCAGAAAGAGAATTAATGCTACCCTCTCCTCTCACACCTCCCTCTCTTCCCAATGCCCAATGCCCCATGCCCATGCCCTAATAACTATGCGTCGTGGGTAGCTTTCCCACTGAACTTAACCTGTGATGGACTGGGATTTTGTCCGATTCTGCGTGGTACATAACGCACTTTCTCACGACCTGGGTTGACCTTCTCAGGGAAGACACCATCGGCTGGGTGAATTAAAGTGGTTTCTCCACTGGGCAAAATCCGGTAAATTTTGTAGTCTGTGATTTTGAATTTCCGGAGTTGACCACCTAAAGCAATGCCGTATTCTTTACGAGCGATGTACAGCAGGTTTTCACCTTGTAGCATTGTAGCAGCGCCACCTGTAGGCAATTCAAACACTTGTTGTTTAGGGCTAGTCCAGGTAATAGCGTACTTTTCTTCAACTGCTGCTTTTGTCAGCAAGCCGCCGGTGCTGCCAGCAAATAGCGGGGTTTTTCCAGAGAGTGTTTCTGCCATAAAGTAGTCTCTCAACGTTTTTAGGGCATCGTAACACCGCCAACAGGATCATATTGCGATCGCGTCATAGACTGTAACAGTTTTTAGTCATTGGGCATTACTCTCGTCCCCAAGTGTATTGGGTATAACGACCAATAGAGCGCAAATCCTGCTTGGCAAATTCAGTCAGGCGAAAAGAGGGCATCAGGATAACTTTTCCTTGTCCAACTCTGCCAATAGTCCATGTAAGAAATACTCAGCAAAGCCGCTATTCTCACCTTCTTGCAATGCCCGACGCAACGCAGCAACTTTCATTTCATGCTCCTCCAATAATCGTAGTCCGGCGCGGACAACTTCACTGGCGGAAGAAAAACGCCCGCATTCTACCTGGCTATTAATAAATGCCTCGAAATGGTCTCCTAATGTAACGCTGGTATTTTTTTGCATACTACCTCCTCTGCCCCCTGCCCCCTGCTCCCTGCCTCTTTGCCCCATCACCCCTGAACAATGGGAATGGTAAAGTGAAACTGACTGCCTTGGTCTTTGCCATTTGACTCTGCCCAAATTTTACCGCCCCAGCCGTTGACAATTTGGCGACAAATTGCTAGACCCAGACCAGTACCGCCAGTAGTGCGTCGCAATGCGCCCTCTTCTTGATAAAAGCGATCAAAAACTATTTCCAGGCGGTTAGGTTCTATACCCCGTCCAGTGTCAGCGACAGTCACCTCCACCATCTGCTTAGTGTTACGAGCGGCTTTAATGCTGATTTCTCCTTGTGGTGGTGTAAATTTACAGGCATTGTCGATGAGTTTTGCTAAAACCTCGACTAACCAATCACCGTCCGCTCTAACTAGAGGGAGGTTACGGGCAATTTGAGTCTTGATTTGGGGGGGCTTTTCTGTGGCGGAACGGGTGCGGAGTCGGCTGAGTGAGAGATCGATACACTCTTGTAATGCTAGGGATTCTGGATGCCATTCCACCCGTCCACTTTCCAGGTTAGAAAGAGTCAAGAAATCTTGTACCAATTTCCGCATTCGTTCTGAGTCAGAAAGCGCCGTTTCCAGCATTACCTGCTGCAATTCCTGGGGCATATCTGGTTCACTGGCAAGACTTTCCAGGCACACTTGAATGGTGGATAAAGGGGTGCGGAGTTCGTGTCCGGTGATGGCAATCAGGTTGCTGCGCGTGCGATCCAAGGCTTCTAATTGCTGGTTAAGCTCTCCGAGGTTGGCGTAAGCTTCCGCTTGAATCAGCGCTGCACCTACTTGGGTAGCGATCGCTTTGACTAAATCTAATTCCCCTGCTTGACACTCATGGGGCGGCAAATTGCAATAGTGTAATTCTACGATACCTAGTAGTCGCCCTTGATACAATACTGGTTCCATCACCCAGGAACGAATGGCAAACTTTTTCGCGATCGCCGCCAGTGCAGCTGAATTTGTAATCAACGGGTCTAGAAAAGTATTGGCAATACAGATACCCTCTTCGTGATCTACTATTTCTCGAAATAGAGGATTGTTTTCTAACTCCCAAGTTTGGCCACAAACAGATAAAATACCGGGCATCAAAAACTCGTGTTCAATGATGGCTTTGGCTTCTGTAGCCTGAGCGCGATAAATTAGACAACGGCCAGCACCCATGTGTTGTCCTAGTTCTTGTGCTGCTACTTGCAGTACTTCATGGGGATCAAGCGATCGGCGAATCGCCGTGCTAATTGAGTTAATCAAGCGTTCTTTGCGTGCTTGAGCGGCGATGGAACGGTAAGCTTTATGCAATTTGTATTGACTAGCTTGCAGGTAAGTCACCAGGCGCTGTACAAAGGGGTCAGTGTCAATGTCACAAGCATATTCATTGCTTTGCTTATCTCCAGAGTTGCCTCTCGGTTCCCCTAAACCAAACCTCTGGCGAGCCTCCTTAATTTTACCCGCCAAATCAGGTCTGTAAATCACAATCCTGTCTAACAGTAATTGCGCTGCTTTCAAGCTGACTCCCCGTTCCGAAGTCCAAATACCTTCAAATCTCCGCGCTGTGTCTATATCCAAACCAGGGCTAATATCTGGGAGTTGCTTATTTTTGGCAATAGAGCCTAGGCTTTCCCGACAAACCAGACAAGTAGCATAGTTTTCCGCAATCACCACCAAATGCCACTCTTGGGTTAAAGCATCATTTGGCTCAAAAGCTACTTTTTCGTAGTACTCTGAACTGTTGGTGAAATCTGTTTCTGGAGCCGATAACACGTATATTTGATTACTTCGTTGGGCTAGCCGTTGGTATCGATGAGCTTCTTGGCGGTAAAATCGCTCTCGTTGAAAGCTAGCAATTACTAGGGGCTGAACTAAAGTCGCCGCCAAAACCTGATCTTCCATCGCGTGGGAAAGCGCTGTTAGTGAAGCCTTGAAATATAGCTGAGGCCGCAGGTAGGGTAGGAACTGTAGCAAATCACTCAGAACGGAAGTCGAAATGCTCATGAATATCGTTAAAGGAGCCACAATCTGGACAAGATCCACGTCACAGCTGCATTGTACAAATTACAACGGACTCTCAAGTTAATCAGACAGTTGCAATATGTAAAGAATCCTGACAAGGATTTTCTGTAAAAGCAGACGTAACGCTTTGCTCTCAACTAGAAGAAGCTAAGACAGCTTGTTGACAAGTTAAAAAGCCTTGAGTGAAAAATAAACCAAAACAGGTTATGTATCTGTCGTTTGCACCCTGGTGTGTCGTCAGCATACAGGTGGCGTAGCCATTCGCCACAGCCGCTTTGTATTTTACCCAAGTCCTCTTGATCCATTTGTTGGCGTGTAATGTTTCAAATAATAGGCTACTATGCCCAATATACATTTTTGACTAGATCGGGCATTAGTTCAGTAACTTAAGTTTAGTGACAAAAGTTATTTAAATTCACACCATAAAGTAGCCACAATCTATGTTGTGTTCGTAAGACTACTATACAAATACAATAATTTGAATTTATAAAAATTAATAATTTGATTAACTAGATTTTTCGGAAAGTACTCATTGAAATAGAAAATATTCCCATTTTCAAAAAAGTACGGATCTTTTTCTGGTTCAAATAAATCAGCTAAATCTCCAACCGTGCATCTTGTGGTTTAGCAGCGATCGCTATTTCCGAATTGTGTTCATACACCCTGGTTAAAATGTTTCACTCCGCTATCGCTACGTACTCCTACGGGGAAACAAGCTACAACATGACAAATCAGCTTTAAATTTCAGCGAGTTTTCGTGGCATATTCAGCATAAAATTAAATTTTTGATGAACTTATAAAAAAACTCATATTTTGTGAATGGTAGCAATTTATCCCGCTCTCAGCCATCAACAACCACAATTTCCGTATCTTAGCTGAAATATTCTCTATACTTTATGTCTCTAAAGGAGCAGCGGTCAGGTGGATTAGGACGTAAAATGATCGTAAAACCCTGACAAAAATTGACTTTTAAGCCCGTTGCCTGCGACAAATTAACCAAAAAACACCAGTTTTGAGTCTTGACTGGAGATTTATAAAAGTTTTAAAAATATAACTTTATACATATTTTGTTATATGAATTTTGATAGCTACTGTTTTACCAGCAGTGTGTGAGTATTATTTTTGGCTCAAACGGATCAAATGAATTTTAGAGAGCGTCTGTGTTCTGTTGAACGCCGATTAACCTGCAAAAATTAGACCCATACACGGAAATTTGGCTGATGACACCGGATATACTGATGACCCCAGAAACAATTTTCCTGGAAGGAAAAACTTTCATTCCTGCAGAACAATTACCTATCCCAGAGTGGCCTTGTGTGATTAGTGAAAGACCACAGCCAACTCTGACACTAAAAGATGATGATTTGTTTTTGGTGACAGATACCATCGGTAATATTTCAGGCTGTTCTCTCAACGATGGTAATCCCAGTATGGGACTGTTTTGCTGCGATACGCGATTCTTGAGCCGCCTGGAGTTGCAAATAGCAGGGCGATCGCCTATCCTTCTGAGCAGTACCGCAGAAAAAGGGTTTTCACTCTCAGTTCTGTGTACCAACCCCACAATTGAAGAAGGGCTAAAAGCAGAAACTGTCGGGATTCGTCGGGAAATTGTCCTCAACGGCGCATTCTTTGAAGAAATAGAAGTAGCAAATTACAGCACAACTACCGTTAATTTTGAGCTAAGTCTCAGCTTTGATGGGGATTTTTGGGATTTATTTGAAGTGCGGGGCTATGGAAGAGAAAAACGGGGTAGGCTATTACGCCTAGTAGAACTGACTGCAGAGGAAGGAGTATTATTTGCAGCCGATGGCGTTACGCCAGCACAGACTCACGATTCAAAAGAAGAATCCTTGACACTCGCCTATCAAGGTTTAGATGGTTTAGTCATGGAATCCCGGATTCAATTTCAACATCGCCAACCAGATTATTTTAAGGGTTACACTGCAGTTTGGCGGCTAGAGTTAGCTTCTCACGAAACCCAAAAATTGGGTTATCGGGTGAAAATGTTGAGAAACAACCAATCTAGTTCCATTGTCAGTGCCGCCGTCACCTTAGTGCAAGCGAAAGCCGCTGAGTTGATGGAAGAACAACAATGGCTACAACAAATTACCCGCATTAGTTCAGATAAGACTATTTTCAATCGCGTGATTGAAAGAGCTGAACAAGACATGTATTTGTTACGCCAGTCTTTTGGTAAATATCAAACACTTTCTGCAGGGGTGCCGTGGTTTTCTGCTTTGTTTGGCCGGGATTCGCTAATCACAGCTTCTCAATCCTTGATGTTAAACCCGCAAATCGCCAAAGAAACCTTGATGCTACTAGCGGCACACCAAGGTAAAATTGAGGATGAATGGCGCGAAGAAGAACCAGGGAAAATCCTACACGAGTTGCGCTTGGGTGAAATGGCTCGTTGTCAAGAAATTCCCCATACACCCTATTACGGTACTGTTGATGCCACGCCGTTGTGGTTGATGCTGTATGCTGAATATTACGCTTGGACTAACGATCAAGAAACTCTAGAGCAACTTTGGCCAAATGCTCTCGCCGCAATGGAGTGGATCGATCGCAATACCAAACAAAATAGCTATCTCGCTTATTTCCGTAAATCCAAACGTGGTCTGACCAATCAAGGCTGGAAAGATTCAGGTGACTGTATAGTAGACCGTAAGGGAGAACTAGCTAACGGCCCCATCGCCCTTTGCGAAGTCCAAGCTTATGTTTATGCAGCCAAGATGCGCCTAGCAGAAATTGCGAGGATGAAAAAGCGGCTGGATCTAGCAGATCGTTGGGAAGAGGACGCGAGAAATCTGAAGGCGCGTTTCCACAGAGATTTTTGGATGGAAGACCAGGATTTTTGCGCCTTGGCTTTGGATGGTGACGGTAAACAGGTAAATAGTATTACATCCAATCCTGGTCATTGTCTACATTTGGGCATTTTTGCACCTGAAAGAGCCTACAGTGTCGCAGAGCGGTTGCGGGCACCAGATATGTTTAATGGTTGGGGTATTCGTACTCTGAGTAGTTTGTCACCGGCTTATAACCCGATGGGATATCATATCGGCTCAGTTTGGCCGCATGATAACGCGATTATTGCGATGGGTTTGCGATCGCTTGGTTTAATAGATCAAGCCCTAGAACTCTTCCAAGGCTTGTTTGACATGACTAGCCAACAACCATATCAAAGGCCTCCAGAACTCTTCTGTGGCTACGAACGTAATGGAGATAACGCCCCCGTTCAGTATCCAGTTGCTTGTACTCCCCAAGCTTGGGCTACTGGTAGTGTCTTCCAACTATTGCAAATGATGGTTAACCTGGTACCTGATGCTCAAAATAACTGCTTACGAATTATTGACCCAGCTTTACCAGAGTCGATTAATCGTCTATCGTTGCATAATTTGCGAGTCGGTGCTACCATCCTTGACTTAGATTTCGAGCGTTCTGGTAGCACCACTGCTTGTCGCGTTGCGAAAAAACGGGGCAATCTTCGGGTGGTGATTGAAGCGTAGAAATTAGTAGCAGGCGGACTGATTGACTTGCAACTTCAATTTGTGACAACAAGGCTGGCCGCCTGTCTGCTTTTGTTTTTGGCGATCGCGTTTTTGCGGTAAAATCTCCGGATCAATGCACAAAATAGCACGCGAAGTCGGGGAATTTTGTTGCAACCGTTGAATCTCAATTTCCAATAGATCCCGTCCTTCTTGAAAGAAGCGTTGGGAACTGGTGGGATAGGAAAGGGCATTTGTGATTCTTGGGTTATCAAAGGAATTTGCGATTTCTTGGGCATCAACAAGAAAGGTATTTCCCTCGATGAAAGCCACACTAAATAAAGTTGAAACTGTAAAGATGAGTAATTGTAGACATTTCATCAGTCACTCTTCCTGAGCTGATTAAGTTAGGTCTAAACTAGGCTGTTGACTCTGAGGGTTTTCAGCCCAAAATGCATCATACAAAATAATAGTCGTGGTTAATGTTCTCATCAGGGCACGGCAGTGCCGATGCCCCTACGGCAAACACAAAAATTGCATGATAATTTTTAGCTAATTTCGTACAAAGTCAACAGCCTAGGTCTAAACCGCTATCTTGATTCTAGCTTTGTCCTATGTGCTGGAGGGGCAATCTTTTGTTGATATATCATTCAAGAATATATAATTTAACTTAAGTGAGTTTTACATTTGAGTATTTCGCAGTGCGGCAAAGAGAATTTGATACCGATGAGGTTTTGGCTATAGCAATGGAACTGTTTTGGCAACTTGGCTATGCCAATACTTCCATGAAAGATATTGTGCAAGCAACAGGAATACAACCTGGCAGCCTGTATGCTGCTTTTGGTGACAAGGAAAAATTATTTCAACAAGCACTCAAAAAGTATACTCAGGAATTCTTTCGGGCTTCTATGCCACGTCATCGTCCACCTTTGGAGTGTATTCAAAAATGGTTTGAGCATTTGGCAAAAGCGATGACAAATGACTCCAAACATAAAGGATGTTTAATTATCAACACCGCTGTAGAGCGAGAATCCCATTCCCCAAGCACAATTGCCATTATTGAGGATCGTTTAGACGAGATTGAGTCATTCTTTCGCCAAAATCTGGCTCAGGCGCTACAGGATGGCGATTTACCTGATTCGTTCGAGGTAGAAATCATCTCTAAAGCACTGCTGGGAGTCGTTGTCGGGATGTTGGCAATTGCGCGGATACGACACGATGCTCAAACTTTTAGCAGCATTGCCGCAGGAGCGATCGCTTTACTTCCCATCAAGTAATTTTCTTTCTTTGTGCTTGACAATAGAATTTTTATCACGTTATCTTGAATGAGCGTTCAATTTGAATAATCATTCAAGATAACAACCATGAACAAAGTAATTCTACACGGCTTTCCTGTGAGTCCATTTGTCCGCTCGGCACGCATTGCGTTAATTGAAAAAGGGGTTGACTATCATTTCAACGAGATTACTCTTGACTATCTCGCCACTGATGAATATGCTCAGATCAATCCATTTCGCAAGATGCCTGCATTTGAGCAAGACGATTTTATTCTCTACGAAACTCCGGCGATATTAGGTTACGTTGATGAAGCTTTTGCTGGACAGTCTTTGCAGCCGAACAATCCAAAAGCACGCGCTCAAATGCACAAGTGGATTGCTATTTCCTCAAATTACCTGTATCCCATCGGTGTGATACAACTCTTCGTGCAACGCATCATGTATCCAATACTCGGTGTTGAAACAAATGAATCTGTTGTTGCTGAGTCAGTTAGTACCGTTGCTCAGTATTTAGATGTGTTGGAGAGCGAGATTGCAGGTGCATTTCTGCTTGGTGACACCTTGAACTTGGCTGATATTATTGCTGGGGCAATGGTATATTGCATTAACATGACCAAGGAAGGTTCTGAGTTGGTCAAAATAAGACCCAAGACAGCAGCATGGTTAGAAAATTTAAGCCATCGAGAGAGTTTTAGACAAACTTTGGCAGATATCATCAGCTAAAACGCTGATTTATTCGTTGACAGTTGACAGTTAAGGTGATTTCTAGAAATAATTTTACCCATTGGAGGGCAAACAACCGTCATTGGTGTCAACTTAAGCTACAGATGGCTTATTTGTTCGCTGACACACCCGCCCTGAGCAGAGTCGAAGGGCTGATAGGCAAAGTTTACTCAAGTAAACTGGGGATGAAGTGAGAATTTTTAGTCATCTCTCAACAAGCGTGAGGTACATCAGTAAGGGCAAGGCAGTGCCGTGCCCCTACATAGCGTGATATAATTCTGTACCTCATCTGAATGGGAAGCGCTATATCTCTATCTGACATTTTGTGTAAGAGAAAATATTGGTTACTGTATGACCTGAAACATTACCTTAATACATTACCAAAAAAATTAAGGCAGGAATTTTTCTAATTTACCTGCCTTGGTTTTTATATTTTTAACTTATCACTGCTAACTAGCCGCAGTTTAACCTTCCTCTTGATTCTCAACCTTCTGCGCTGAAGAAGCTTCATATAAAGCGTCGAGGTGTTGGCGAGCATCTTCAACGTTGATCGAACGCATCACTAACAGCGGCTCTTTGATTAAGTTGCCTGCATTATCTAATAACTCTGGATGAGGGATAAATTGATTTCTGGATGAGGAATTGTTCATGTGCGAATATTTCGCCGGATAAGTTCGCTCTCGATCAAAACTGAACATGATTAAGTTGCGGATTAAATTACCAACGGCTATAAAAGCAAGGATAGTAAAAGCAAGAATGTAAAGTAGGTGTAGCATCGGGGTTTCCTCCAGAAGAAGCAAGTTTTAAAACCTTATACTGTGAAGTTTCGCTTCGCCGATACGTCACGGCTAGAGCTAACAACTAACGCACTTTGTGTGTGCCTATGTTTTTATGGGGGATGTATCAATCGTTATTCAAAATAAAGTAGCAGATGATACATTAATTTTTTGTTAATTCAAACTTTATTAAGGATTGCTTAAGAATTTTGTAATTTCTATTGCATCTTTACACTGTCGTGTTGTTGGTAAACAGTCTATCGAAATTCACTAAGTAACAAAATCCCAGATTAAACTTCCCGCGCTTGATGGAAGCGCATGGATACATTCCAGCATTCTGCTACTAATTGATGCCAAGGCATGATCGTCGCCATATCAATACCGACTTGTTCATCAGTTGCGGTAAACAGCATCTTGGCCGTGTTGAGTTCATTTTGAGCGTGCTTAACTCGCAAGAGTAGGTCAGATTGCTCTTGCTCACTCATAAATGATATCTGCTCGCTTTCCAGAAAGTCACGCGATCGCGCAAACCAATACTGAAAATCTTCCAACAGCGGTTCCAAAACTGTTTTGAGCAACTCAGTCCCTGGTAAATTTGAGTCTCGCATAAATGAGAAGCATACTTCTAACTTTCTTACTTATATTAACGTCATTTACGATTCTTAACATTTCTCTATCTTCCCTCACAACGTAGATGAACTAAAAAATCAGTAACAATAAGTACATTTTTTGGCTAATTTTCACCAGAGAGTTGATAAATATGGCCTCTGAAACCTTTCAAAAGCTTGTTATTGGGCAATTAAAACCAAAAAGATCGATAATTATATAGAGAAATCATCCGAAATATAGATTTTTATTAGACAAATAAATTTACAATTGTTAATCTAAAAAAATCAAATGCAGCAGTCACACAACTAATTAACAACAGTAATTAAACTCGCTATAGTTGGATAAGTCTAAACATGAATAGGGAATGGGGCGTTGGGCATTGGGGAAGAAATAACTCCCGACTCCCAACTCCCAACTCCCAACTCCCAACAACTTCGCCAACGGTTCAGCAGCCAATGTCGCCTAATCAAGCCCCCAATCAGCCAGAACAACCCGAAAAAATTTATTTACCGCGTACCAGCGAATCAGAAACATTAAAAAAGATTCGTCACACAGCTTCTCATGTGATGGCAATGGCGGTACAAAAGCTGTTTCCCAAGGCGCAAGTGACAATCGGCCCCTGGATTGAAAACGGCTTTTATTACGATTTTGACAATCCAGAGCCATTTAGTGATAAAGATCTCAAAGCCATCCAGAAAGAGATGGTGAAAATTATCAATCGCAAATTGCCTGTCATTCGAGAAGAAGTCAGCCGCCAAGAAGCCCAAAGTCGGATTGAGCAAATTAAAGAACCGTATAAATTAGAAATCCTGGCAGATATCAAAGAGGAACCAATCACAATTTATCACCTAGGGAATGAATGGTGGGATTTGTGCGCGGGGCCTCATATAGAAAACACCAGTGAAATCAACCCCAAAGCCATTGAATTAGAAAGTGTCGCTGGCGCTTATTGGCGCGGAGATGAAACCAAAGCGCAGCTACAACGCATTTACGCCACTGCGTGGGAAACCCCAGAACAACTTGCTGAATATAAGCGGCGTAAAGAAGAAGCGCTACGGCGAGATCACCGCAAACTTGGCAAGGAACTGGGATTATTTATATTTTCAGATTTAGTCGGGCCGGGATTACCTTTGTGGACACCCAAAGGCACTCTGTTGCGGAGTATTTTAGAAGATTTCCTGAAGCAAGAACAGCTAAAACGCGGTTATTTGCCTGTGGTGACACCACATATAGCCAGGGTGGATTTATTTAAAACCTCTGGACACTGGCAAAAATATAAAGAAGATATGTTTCCTCTAATGGCGGAAAATGCAGAAGCAGCCGCCCTGGAACAGGGTTTTGTCATGAAACCGATGAATTGCCCGTTCCATATCCAAATATACAAGAGTGAGTTACGTTCCTATCGGGAACTACCGATGCGACTGGCGGAATTTGGCACTGTTTACCGTTATGAACAATCCGGGGAATTGGGCGGTTTAACCAGGGTGCGCGGTTTTACTGTAGATGATTCTCACCTGTTCGTCACCCCAGAACAACTAGACAGCGAATTCCTCAGTGTAGTGGATTTGATTTTGTCGGTGTTCAATAAACTGCAATTGAAAAACTTTAAAGCTAGACTCAGTTTTCGCGATCGCACGAGTGATAAATATATCGGTGGCGATGAAGTTTGGGATAAAGCCGAAGGTGCTATTCGCCGCGCAGTAGAACAACTGGGGATGGAACACTTTGAGGGGATTGGGGAAGCCGCATTTTATGGGCCGAAACTCGATTTTATCTTCAGTGATGCCCTAGAACGGGAATGGCAATTAGGAACTGTACAGGTAGATTACAACTTGCCAGAACGCTTTGAGTTGGAATACGTGGCTGAAGATGGCGCGAGAAAACGCCCAGTGATGATTCACCGTGCGCCGTTTGGTTCTTTGGAACGGTTGATTGGTATTTTGATTGAAGAGTATGCAGGTGATTTTCCCTTGTGGTTAGCGCCAGTGCAAGTTAGGTTACTCCCAGTGGGTGAAACACAACTAGATTTTGCTAAAGATGTGGTAGCAAAAATGTTAGCCTTGGGTATCCGCGCTGAAGTTGATTATAGTGGCGATCGCTTGGGTAAACAAATTCGCAATGCAGAGAAAGAAAAAATACCAGTCATGGCAGTTGTAGGAGCTAAGGAAGTCGAAACCAATACCTTGAGTATCCGTACCCGCGCTTCTGGGGAGTTAGGCAGTATACCTGTTGATGAGGTGGTAGAGAAATTAAAAAGTGCGATCGCTAACTTCTTGAACTTCTAGCAAACAGTAGGCTGGGTATTATCCACCTGTGTCAACTTAACGCGAAACCCGTGTCCCGCCTCAGAATGAATTCTGAGTCTCATAGCAAAAGTCATCTCAAGATGACTAAAAATTCTCACTTCATCCCCCGTTTACTTGAGTAAACTTTGCCTATCAGCCCTTCGACTCCGCTCAGGGCGGGTGTGTCAGCGAACAAATAAGCCATCTGTAGCTTAATTTGACACCAATGGGCATTGCCGTGCTACTACGAGAAATCTGTCTGTATCAGTGTTTTCGTGAATTGGTATAGGACTCATATTTGATTTCTGAAATACACGTAGGGGAGCCACCCTCGTGCGCGGGTTTCCCGCGTTGAGAGGAGTGGCGTTGGGCAATGCCCACCAAAACCCGGATGTGGTGGGCATTGCCCACCCTACACTTAAGATTAAAGTGTACGGAATTTTTTCAATAATCAAACCGGATTCCTATATAAGCGTTTCATCTATTTGGAATGGGTGGTTTATTTACGCCATACTGCCCCATATATTTTTCTATACTTACCTAGGGTAAAGTTTTATAAATAAATCGTTACAAAGGGAAGTAGAATTGCTTCATTACACAAATAAGTATTTTTTCTCATTGACATGATAGCGGATCAATTTCCCTGGCTGACGGCGATCGTCTTGCTCCCACTTGTTGCGTCTCTGCTTATCCCTGTGCTGCCAGATAAAGATGGTAAGCTCGTGCGGTGGTATGCACTAGGTGTGGGTATCGCAGATTTTGTTTTGATGTGCTACGCCTTTTGGCAGCATTATGATACCAGCAGTGCCACTTTTCAACTCGTAGAAAGTTACGCTTGGATGCCTCAAATAGGTTTTAACTGGGCAGTTTCAGTTGATGGATTGTCAGCCCCGTTTGTACTTTTAGCAGGTTTTGTGACGACATTGTCGATGTTTTCCGCTTGGCAAGTCGATCGCCGCCCGCGCCTGTTCTACTTTCTGATGCTGGTGCTATATTCTGCACAGGTAGGGGTGTTTGTCGCCAAAGACTTGCTACTATTTTTCATCATGTGGGAAGTAGAACTGATTCCTGTCTACCTACTTGTCTGCATTTGGGGTGGAAAAAAGCGCCGCTACGCAGCTACAAAATTCTTACTATATACCGCAGCAGCTTCTATATTTATTCTGGTGGCAGCCTTAGCAATGGCACTCTACGGTGGCACTGATGTCACATTTGATATGGCTGTGCTAGCAATGAAGGATTACCCAATTGGTCTAGAACTGTTGCTGTATGCAGGATTGCTAATTGCCTTTGGCGTTAAGCTGGCAGTGTTCCCGATGCATACTTGGCTACCCGACGCTCATGGTGAGGCATCTGCACCTGTGTCGATGATTCTGGCTGGTGTGCTGTTGAAGATGGGTGGCTACGGATTGATTCGCTTGAATCTGGAAATGCTTCCCGATGCACATATTTACTTTGCACCAGTTCTCGCTATTCTCGGTGTTGTCAACATTATCTATGGTGCGTTGAACTCTTTTGCCCAGACTAATATGAAGCGTCGTCTGGCGTATTCGTCGATTTCTCATATGGGGTTTGTCTTGCTGGGTATCGCCTCCTTCACAGATTTGGGAATCAACGGTGCAATGTTACAGATGATTTCCCACGGTTTAATTGCATCAGTGCTATTCTTCTTGGCAGGCGTTACCTACGATCGCACTCAGACAATGGCGATGGATGAAATGGGTGGTATGGGTCAGGCTATGCCCAAAGTATTTGCATTGTTTACAATCAGCGCTATGGCTTCTCTTGCTCTCCCTGGAATGAGTGGCTTTGCTAGTGAACTCGCCGTGTTTGTCGGCATCACTACCAGTGATGTCTACAGTTCCACCTTTTGCACCGTGACAGTTTTCCTGGCAGCAGTGGGAGTTATCCTCACACCAATCTATCTGCTTTCGATGCTGCGTCAGGTATTTTACGGCACTGGTGCAGAACTCATCTGCAATCTTGAAGACGTAAATTCGCAGAATCAGGAAGATGATGAAGCGGTTTGTTTTGGTACAGATTGTGTCTTGCCTAATCAGTCAATCTACAGAGATGCTACTCCGCGTGAAGTGTTTATCGCTGCTTGTTTTCTGGTGTTCATTATCGGCATCGGGCTTTACCCCAAAGCCGCAATGCAGATGTACGATGTGAAAACTGTGGCGGTGAATGCTCAGGTTCGCCAATCATATGGCGTTATCGCCGAAGCTAATCCGCGAATTTATGCCCAAGGGTTGTTAGTGCCGACAATTGCAGAGTCAGAAGCAGCGCCAGTTTTGGGAACCTTGAAGTAAATTCTGGGAAATCTATTTGTGTGGAAAATTGAGCGATCGCTTGTTCGAGTTGAGGGCGATCGCTTCAACTATATATTAAGCAGAAAAAGTGCCACCAATACATGAGATGCTAGTTGAGCGATCGCTGAGTATTTTTATAGATGTGTGTTGTTTCTAGTGTCACTGTCACCGTTCCCGCCACCACTGCGAATTTGGGGCCTGGTTTTGACTGCATTGGTGCCGCTTTAACGCTTTACAACAAAGTTAAGTTTACTCACCTCGATGAGGGTGGGTTAAGTATTTATGTCACAGGAAAAGAAGCGGAACGGGTACAAACTGATGAGAGTAACCTGATTTATCAGGCGTTTACAAAGTTATATCAACATATAGAGCAGACACCACCGTCTGTGAACATAGAGATTGATTTGGGTGTACCGTTGGCGCGGGGTTTGGGTAGTTCAGCCACAGCAATTGTTGGTGGGTTGGTGGGTGCGAATCAACTGGCGGGTGAGCCTTTGTCTCAGTTGCAGGTGATGGAATTAGCGATCGCCATCGAAGGACACCCTGATAATGTAGTACCAGCATTGTTGGGGGGTTGTCGTCTGGCGGCTACAAGTGCATCAGGTTGGGAAATTTGTGATGTTCCTTGGCATGAGGATATAGTGCCAGTATTGGCGATTCCTGATTTTGAATTATCAACTTCCGAGGCGCGGCGCGTCTTACCAACTGAATTTAGTCGTGCAGATGCAATTTTCAACACGGCGCATTTGGGATTATTGTTACGCGGCTTGCAAACTGGTAAGGAAGAATGGTTAACTGCTGCTTTGCAAGATAAATTGCATCAGCCTTATCGCCAAGCCTTGATTCCTGGTTACGATGCGGTGAATCGTGCTGCTGTCTCATCTGGTGCTTATGGTGTGGTGATTAGTGGTGCGGGGCCGACATTGTTAGCGCTGACAGATGATGAATATGCACCACATGTGGAAGCGGCCATGAGAGCGGCATGGAAGACAAAAGGAATTATAGCGGTTGTGCGATCGCTATCTCTAGATCACCAAGGCGCAACCAGCTTTCACGAAGAATGATTGAGCAAATTCCAGCAGAAATAACGGCGCTTCACTTACATAAAGAGTTGTGAATTTGCCAATGTACAACGGGTAGAGCCAGTTAGTGCGGTAAACTAAATTTTATGTTTCCTAGTTTTTTACCTAGCGCAGTTGGGCAACTGACAGACCCCGCCTCGATCGCACTAGCTCAAAGTGTTCAAAGTCAAGCGATCGCTACTCCTCTAACTAATCAACCAATCACCACGACCTATGTCACTCAAGGTAGTGGTGGCACACCTATTTTATTAATTCACGGCTTTGACAGTTCTGTGTTAGAGTTTCGGCGTATTTTGCCACTGCTGGCGGTTGATCATGAAACATGGGGAGTAGATTTATTAGGTTTTGGATTTACAGACAGACTAGCAGGGATAAAGTTTAGTCCAGATGTCATAAAAACCCATCTCTACCACTTTTGGAAAACCCTGATTAATCAACCTGTAATTTTGATTGGTGCTTCAATGGGGGGTGCTGCGGCGATTGATTTTACACTGACTTACCCGAAAGTGGTGCAAAAATTAGTACTAATTGACAGTGCTGGTTTACAAAGGGGTTCACCATTAAGTAAGTTAATGTTTCCCCCACTGGATTATTTAGCAACTGAGATTTTGCGTAACCCTAAGATCCGCTCAAGCATTTCTCGTGCTGCTTATAAAAATCCCAGTCTTGTTTCTCTAGATGCTCTATGTTGTGGAGCTTTGCACCTACAAATGCCAAGTTGGAGTCAAGCTTTGATTGCATTCACTAAAAGCGGTGGTTACAGATCTTTTAGTATGCAAAAATTATCACAAATAGTGCAACCAACGCTAATTTTGTGGGGCGATGACGATAAAATTTTAGGCACTGCGGATGCTCAGAAGTTTAACAGAGCAATCCCCCACAGTACACTAATTTGGATTCAAAATTGTGGTCATCTCCCTCATTTAGAAAACCCACAAGTTACTGCCCAACACATTTTAGAACTTTGCAAAAAAGGTTAAAAGGGAAAAAAGCGTTGCTGATGGAAAATGTAAATTATCCTCACGCAAAGAAACAAAAGCATAATTTTGTAATTTAATATCCCGATTCATCAACGCCGGAAAAAGAGTTTTCTAGTAGCGCGGCAACCTTAAAATGTTGGGCTAATACCATTTTTAATAATAATAAAAACACGTTGCTAAGGACACTAAGAACATGTTTGAAAAATTTTGCCAGGGATAAAAAGTCATACTGAGTGGAGCTTTGCGGAACGTACCCCTTTGGGGATCTTGATCCCCAAAGAAGTACCTGCTCTCAAACAGAGTGATAAACGTGGTTCAAATAACGAAATTTCGTTCTTGGTTGGGAAATCAGAAACTAACTTTTTCTCAACTACGCGATCGCATCACAACAATTCAACAAAAGTACGCCCATTCCTTACTTAATGTTCTGTCCTGCTAAAACAGCTGGCCCAGCTGTCACCACGACTATTTGATCTGGGTGGAGTAACTCATGGGCTGCTTGATTGACTTCGGTTAAAGTGACTTGTTGGATTTTTTGCGTGAAAGCACGAAGTTCTTCTATATTGAGTCCATACACCTGATTCATCAGAATTCTTTTGGTTAATTCCTCTGGGTTAGCGAGAGAAACATTGTAATTGCTGATGAGGGTGCGTTTAGCTGTTTCTACTTCTAGTGGGGTGACACCTTGCTGATGGATTTGCTTGAGTAGTTGGCGGGTGCTGGCGATCGCTTTATTGGTATCTTCTGGGTTGGTTTGCATCTCAATCAAAAATGTCCCAGAATTCTTACCTGCTTGGAAGCTGCTATAGATTCCATAGGTTAAACCAAGGCGATCGCGTATTTCTGCCCCCAATCTACTAGATAAGGTATCACCACCTAAAATTTGGTTCATGACTAGGGCTGCATAAAACCGGGGATCTAGACGATTAATGCCCGTGTAACCCATATAAGTCACAGATTGGGCTTTACCTGGAAGGACTGGGTTAACGCGCACCAGTTTTTCTGGTTTTGCTACTGCGGGATATTTTAATGTGGGTGCTGGACCATTAACTTGCCAATCACCAAAATCGGCTTTAATGAGCGATCGCACTTGTTCTGGCTCAAAATCTCCTAATAACACTAGCACTGTAGTATCTGGGCGATAATGTTGCTGCTTGAAAGCAATGACATCCTCACGCTTAATCTGCTTCAGACTCTCCTCTGTCGGAAAGGTGTGTAAAGGATGTTTTTTCGGATAAACCGACTGCACAAACGTTCTAATTGCTACTTCCGATGGATCATCTAATTCCATTTGTAGAGTAGTTAAAGCTTGTTGGCGATTCAATTCCAACTCTTTTTTGGGAAATGTACTATTTTTGACGACATCTGCCAGAGTTTGCAGGAGAACTGGCAAGTCTGCGGCTAAACTATCACCCTCGATCCGCATACCTTCACGGTAGGCGTCAAAATCCAGAGTTGCGCCGCGTTCTTCTAAAGCTTTGGCGATCGCCATCACATCCTTCGTTTTTGTGCCATTGGTTAAATTCTCTGCCACAAAAGATGCTAGTCCCGCTTGATCGTCAGGATCAAATTCTGTACCTGCTTTGATGTAGCCACTCAGGGTGATGGTGGGAGTACTTTTATCTTTCAGCAACAATACTTGTAGACCGTTGTCAAGTGTAAATTGCTGTGGTAACTCTCGCACCTCTACATCTATCGTCTCGTCTGTAGCTGGTAAGTACTTTAACAACTCATCTTGATTGATAGTTCCGCCTGTTAAAAAAGACTCTGTCGCTTGTGCTGAAGGTGGTTTAGTCACTAACCCCTTTGTTTGCTTGCGGGTTGGTTCAAACCAGCCGACTATACGTGCTGATTTTTTGAGGTATTTGTTAGCTACATCGACAACATCTGCTGCTTTCACTTTACGGATAGCAGTTAAATAGAGTTCCCTATAGCGATAATCACCAGCAGTCGTCTCATCATACCCCAGTTGCATTGCCTGATTGGTGACATCGCGGTTAGTTAAAATTACGGTAGCTTCTAACTGTCTCTTGGCTTTATCTACTTCCTCTTGGGTTACTCCTGATTTTGCCAGACGAGCGATCGCATTATTCAATATTGAGTCAATTTTTTTTAAGTCCTGATGCGGATCGGTTGTCACTAAAATTTCATACCAGCCAGATTCCCGCAAGCTAGTCACATGAGCTGCAATCTCACTAGCTAAACCTGATTCTACCAACACCTTATAAAGGCGGGAATTTCGTCCTTCTGTCAAGATGTAATCCATCACATCCAGCGCTGGCACATCTGGTTGATTGACATCAGGTAAAGGATACACTACCTGTAACAGAGACGCTCCTGCTCCCGCTTCGCGTAACACTATAGGAGTGTTGAGTGCTGAGTGCTGAGTGCTGAGTGCTGAGTAGTCTTGCCTATTGCCTATTACCCCTTGACTCCGCGGTATCTTCCCAAATAATTCTTTAACTACTTCCAGAGTTTTCGCAGTCTGAAAATCGCCAACAATCACCACAGTGGCATGATCAGGCGTGTAGAAGTTGCGATAATACTTCTGCACTTGCTCAACCTGAAATTTCTCGACATCGGCTTTAGTTCCACCAACAGGTAAACCATAAGCATGATTCGGAAACGCCGCCTGCATGACTGCACGATTGAGGCGATATTCTGGACTATTTTCATAACCCTGTAACTCCGATATCACCACCCGCTTTTCACTGGCTAGTTGTTCGACATCAATCAGCGAATTTTGCATTCTGTCTGCTTCTAGCACCAGCAACGCTTTTAGCTTATCCCGTTCCACAGTGCCATAATATGCTGTTTGGTCATAGCTAGTGAAAGCATTCGAGTCACTACCTAAAGCACTAAACAACTGTCCAAATTGAATTGGACGGGTTTTCGTGCCTTTAAACATCATGTGTTCTAATTGGTGAGCAATGCCATTTACGCCTGGTTCTTCATTGCGCGAACCCACCTTGTACCACACTTGCACAGTTACCACTGGCGAGGTGTGTACTTCCTTTGTTAAGACAGTCAGACCATTTTCTAATACTATTTTGCCGACGTTTTCTGTCACTTTTAGCGGTGTTGTTTGTTGTGCTATCACTGTTGACTGAGAATTTAGCCATTTGGATGCGATCGCATCTTGGCTTTCAGCAGGTTTATCACTCAATAAAAAAACTGCCATCATCCACAGACTTAACAGTAACAAAGGAACGCGATATCGATACAAGGCAGAAAACACAGACATGTATTTTTTTATTGTATGTGTAACTTAATTTACATATTGATTTTTGGTGATAAGTATATTTTAGTCTTTCTGAGGGGATTGATGGCTGTTGACTGATGACTGGGGAAGAAATAACTCTTGACTCCTCCCTCCTGACTCCTCCCTCCTCCCTCATAAAAACCGAATAAATTCTAGTGGTAAGCCGTCAGTGTCTGCAACGAAAGCTACTTCTAAAATGCGATCGCCTATTTGTTGCTGCATTGGCTCTAAAAGCACTTGCAGAGGTTGAAACTGTTCTGGTTGGCTTTGAGTTGCCGCTATCAAACGTTCTTGTAAACTTTTCAAAAAATCAGGCAAATCTGGGGTAATTTCCGTTAAATCGAACGATAAATGATAATACCCTACATAGTGTTCATCTGCAAATGCATCTGGTGCTGGTTTTGGTTCAGGGATTTGGATCAGTTCAATTCTGCCGCCCAATCCTTCCATCCAACAAGCCAGGGTGTAGCCTGTGGTGAAGCGTTCACAAACTGTAAAACCCAATTGCTCATAGAAAGCGATCGCCCGGTGAATATTCGCAGTCCGAATAGAAGCGTGGTGCATAATTTTGTCAGTTATCAGTTATCCGTCATCAGTCATCAGTTACTTGTACTGAGCGAAGTCGAAGTATCAGGCTGTTCACTGTTAACTGATGACTAACAACTGAATTTTTACTCAAATAACCTAAAATAAGGGTAGCGCACAGGCACACCAGGCTCTTTCTCTAAGTCAAAATTAATCACTTCCCAAGAAGGGTCTTCTGCCACATCAGGGCTAAACTCCACAGGTAAACCGTAAAGTCGCGCCGATGCACCTTCCGGTTGTCCAGAACGCCAAGGGCTACTCCGTTCTAAATAGCCACTCATCAGTTCTTGATAGCGCCGTGCAATCACTACCCGTGTTGCTCGGTAGCCTTGGGTATACAGCTTATCTAGTGCCTCGTGAATTTCAAACCGAATACCATCGGGATGAGTATGTTGCCTATACCAGTCATTATTCCACCTTCGCCAATGACGGCCCGACTGTAGATGGATTAACTCACCAGTTTTAGGATCTGCCTCAAATGCCCCATGACGGGGACATAAGTAAGTATCTGTTAGTGTCAGCGCCGGAATTGTTTGACGACAGTGAGGACACTGAATTTCCGGGCCAAAAATTGGGTACTGCAAACCTGGATTCATCATGAAGTGCATAGAAACATAGTTTTGTCTTCACCAGCACCAGTTGGTTGGATTTTACACTTCGGCTCTGCCACTTTGGTTTACCTAATTACTGCTATACAGTCACTGAGTCGTGGAAGGAACCTGATTCAGCAGTGTCACCCTCCCCATAGAGGCTTGACCCTGTGATATTCTGGTTGTGCAACCAGCCTTAAATGTTGGAGTTTCTCCAGTGTTCCTGGGTACCATATTCTTATTCTATCGTGTCTACCGCTTCTTACTGGTCGTCTCCCGATTTTTCTCTAGCTGCCTTTATTGCCACCAATGCAGTTGTGATTGGTTCGGTAAACATTGCCGCAGGCGCTAGCATCTGGTATGGAGCCGTGGTGAGAGGAGACGTAGAACGTATTGATATCGGCGAATGCACAAATATTCAGGATGGTGCTATTTTACATGGCGACCCTGGTTTTCCCACAATATTAGAAGACCATGTCACCGTGGGACACCGTGCAGTAGTGCATTCTGCTTACATTGAACGGGGTAGTTTAATTGGCATTGGCGCGGTAGTTTTAGATGGAGTACGAGTGGGCGCGGGCAGTATTATCGGCGCTGGTGCAGTCGTCACAAAAGACGTACCCCCATTATCTTTAGTCGTGGGTGTTCCTGGCAAAATATTACGTCAAATAACCACAACTGAAGCTGCAGAACTCATCGAACACGCCGAACGTTACCAAAAATTAGCCTTAGTTCATGCTGGAAAAGGTACTGATATTGGGTTCACTGCGTGAATGGGGCATTGGGCATGAAGAAATAACTCCTGACTCCCAACTCACATATTAAATATTCTTTACACACAGGTCTGGAAAAATTGCCCACTTCGTCTAACAATAAAAGTGAGAGCAGTTGACAAAAGTTTAATTTATTTAACAGAGGGGTTCTAAAAATGGACATCGATTTCCGTCTAGCGATCGTTTTAGCACCAATTCTCATTGCTGCTGGTTGGGCTGCTTTTAACATTGGTGCTGCAGCTTTGCAACAACTGCAAAACTTCTTAAATAAAGAAGCCTAAATTCCGCTTAAAATCAATATTCTCTAGCCGACTGTTTCTCTTCACAGAGACAGTCGGTTTTATTTTCATTTGGTATTTGGTATTTGGCATTGGTCATTTGTCAAGGATTATTTCGCCACTCCCCTGTCAACCGTCAACCGTCAACAGTTGTGAATATCAACTCACTCGTAAGCCCGTTTCAACGTTTTGGTATTAATCTGGGACTCTCGCGCATTTTCCAGTTATTAGCAAATCTCGGTAATCCCCATCACCAAGTTCCGGTAATTCATGTTGCGGGGACTAATGGCAAAGGTTCTGTCTGTGCTTATCTTTCTGCGGTACTGACAGAAGCTGGTTATCGCACTGGACGGTATACGTCTCCTCATCTAGTTGATTGGACAGAACGCATCTGCATCAACGAACAGCCAATTAATTCAGATGAGTTCTCGCAATTAATACTCCAGGTTACAGCCGCTATTTCTCCTGATGAGGAGTCACCAACTCAGTTCGAGGTTGTCACCGCTGCGGCTTGGTTATATTTTGCCCAGCAAAAAGTTGATGTAGCAGTGGTAGAGGTGGGTTTAGGAGGGCGCTTGGATGCGACAAATGTCTGTTCTCAGCCGCTAGTGACAATCATCACTTCTATCAGCCTCGATCATACACAGCAACTAGGCCCCACGATCGCCGATATTGCTAGAGAGAAAGCTGGGATTCTCAAACCTGGATGTCCTGCTGTGGTAGGGCCATTGCCAGAGGATGCCGAAAAAGTTGTGCGATCGCTTATCCTCAAATTACAATGCCCAATCTTTACGCCGCAACCCTCCCGTCAAATAGATTCAGGATGGGCAGAATATAGAAAAATTCAAAATTCACAATCAATTAAATATCCTTTGCCATTACAAGGCAAAATTCAATTAACTAATTCAGCATTAGCTCTAGCTGCTTTAGAAATTCTGCAAACACAAGGTTGGCAAATTTCAGAATCAGCCATCATCAACGGTATAGCAAAAACTAAATGGCCAGGACGCATTCAATGGGTTACCTGGAAACAACATAAATTATTATTAGATGGCGCTCATAACCCCGCAGGTGCCCAAGTCTTACGCGATTATGTCGATACACTAGATACATTAACGGTGACTTGGGTAATGGGAATGATGGCAAATAAAGACCATGCAGACATTTTCCAAGCTTTATTGCGAGATGGGGAAAAATTACTACTCGTACCAGTACCAGATATCGGTTCAGCTAATCCAAATGAATTAGCTAAATTAGCTATTGACATTTGTCCAAAATTAAGTTTTTGCCAATCATATCCCGATTTAAATTCAGGATTAGAAGCTGCTTTTGCTAACACAAATGATTGGGTTGTATTGTGCGGTTCACTATATTTAATTGGGCATTTTTTAAGAATGGGGAATAGGGAATAGTCAAGAGGCTAAGAGTCAAGAGTCAAGAGTCAAGGTTATTTTTCTAAATGCCCAGTCCCCAATCCCCAGTCCCCAATCCCCAATCCCCAATCCCCTATCCCCTACCGATTATTCCACTGTTGCGCTGCATCTTCTACAGCTTTATCTACCGTTTTTTCTCCTAACATTGCTGCTTGTAAGTTTTCATAAAGTGCCTTTTGCAGCTTCTTAATATCCTTCAATTTGGGGGTTAATATCTCTGCTTGTTGCAGTTGTTTAGCACTAATTATCCGCCCTTTTTCGACTGTTGTGGCATTAGCTGGAACATCTTTAAAGTAGCTATTTGATAGAGATTTGATTGTAGATGGTAAGACATTTGCCGCTTTGGCAAAAGCTAATTGATTGTCGTCATTGGTAACAAATAGGGCAAATTTGACAGCAGCTTCAGGTTGTTTGCTTTCGCGGGGGACAATTAAGTTCATCACAGCGACATTTTTCTTACCTGTGTCGCCTGTGAGTTGCGGGGCGATCGCAGAAGCTTGAGCAATTTTTGGCGCATTATTAGCGATCGTCTTGAGAAACTCCGGTCCAGAAGCTAAAAAGGCTGTTTCTCCACCTTGGTACAAATCGATCGCATGACGATGTCCTTGAGTTAACACCTCTTTTGGAAGTAGCCCTTTTTTATACAAATCCACCCAATACTGAAAAGCCGCCTTACCCTGTGGGGAATTAAACGCCGCTTTACCATCGGTATCCACTAGGGTGACTCCCATCTGCACAAAAGATTCCATCACTTCACCAGAATCTTGCGGTACAAAAGTTACAAAAAAGGCGTATTTGCCCGTCTTATCTTTAATTTGTTGTGCTGCTAGTGCCAATTCTGCATAAGTACTAGGGATTTTACTGACACCTGCCTGTTTTAATAAATCGGTGTTATAAATGGTTAGCCGTGTGGTGAGGTACCAAGGAATACCAAAACTTTTACCATTGAGAGTACTAGCTTTCCAAATATTTGGCAGATAGGAAGAACGAATTTCTGGTGAAACCTTTGTATCCAGGTCTAACCAAGCATTTCGCCCTGCAAGTTGGGAAGCAAAATCCGGGTTGAGGTTCACAACATCAGGTGGCGTTTTTGCTGAGACAGCTGTTAAAATTTTGTTCTCCATCGCTGCCCAAGGTATATCAACCCAGTTCACCTTTATACCTGGGTTCTGTGACTCAAAAGTCCCAATCAGGCTTTGGAAGTAACCAGTAAATTGAGGTTGGAGTTGCATTGTCCAAAACTCAATATTTGCTGCTCCAGAAGAAGCCTGTTTTGTGCTTGTGTTCACATTGCCTGTGCTACAACTGACAATCCAGCTAGTTAATAAGCCGAGCATTGCCCAAATGGTAAATTTCTGGAATTTTTGAATTTTAAACATTTTACTAGTATTTTTACGCTTGCTGATGGTGAAAAGCTTATGCAGAATTGTCGAGATTATAGGGTGAGTTGAAGTATGAAGTATGAAGTATGAAGTGTCAAGATTTTTTGGACTTTGGAGAGTCAACTTAGAAAGTACCTGCAGGGTGGACAATGCCCAGCAAAACCCGGAATATGGTGGGCATTGCTCATCCTACGGACTACGGACGAAAATCCAAAAACCCAAAATTGTTTGACATTTTCATAAGTCCCATATCATTTGATTTTTCAACTTAGCAGTTCAGCGAGCAAAACTGTGGTGAAAAGTTTCAATAGTCTATTTGGCAAATCTAATACAGGGGTCGGTATTGAACTTGCACCAGAACGGGTGAATATAGTTCAGCTACGCAAACAGCGCCAAGGCTTAAAAATAGAAGCATTGACATCTGTGCCAGTTCCAGAAGGATTGGTTAAAGATGGTCAAATCGCCGACCCCCCAGCCATGGCCGAGTTAATTCAGCAGGCGCTGGCTGACAGCAAAATCAAAGCTTCTCGTGTTGCTACTGGTGTACCAGGAAGAGATTCGATTGTACGTCTAATTCCTGTGCCAGCAGAGTTAGATGACACAGAATTACGAGATATGGTGTTAAACCATGAAGCCAGTTTGTATTTACCCTATCCTCGTGAAGAGGCTGATGTAGATTATCAGAAACTTGGGTACTTTGTAGATGAAGATGGCATTGAAAAGGTACGCGTACTCTTAGTTGCCACCCGTAAGGAGGTGACGGATACATATATTAGTACATTTGAGCAGGCGGGATTACAGATCGACGTTCTAGAGATTAACAGTTTTGCGCTATTGCGGACAATTCGCGAACAACTGCGGCAATTTGGGCCACAAGAAGCAGCGGTGTTAGTTGATATAGAGTTCGACAGTTCCGAAATTGCCATCATCGTTAACGGAGTCCCGCAATTTTCCCGCACAGTGCCTATAGGCACTTATCAAATACAAACTGCCTTATCGAGGGCGATGAGCTTACCCACATCACGAGATATGGAACTGTTGCAGGGAATGACAATTATCCCAGCTTCTGTGGAAGATGGGAAAACTGGTGTAACTGAAATCAATCCTGGTATGGGAGCCATATTAAGAGTCTTGGGAGAAATCACAGACGAGCTGCGCCGTTCCATCGATTTTTATCTCAATCAGAGTGAAAACTTGGAAGTAGCGCAAATTTTACTAGCCGGTCCAGGGGGCGGATTACAAGGGCTAGATGAGTTTTTTACTCAAAGATTAAGTTTACCGACTACCCAAATTGATCCTATCGGATCTTTGTCCATCGCTGTTGATGAGGAAAAATACCCTGTGGTGCAACGCTCTGGTTTAGCAATAGTGCTTGGTCTAGGAATGCGAGAGGTTTAACAGCAATGTATAGTCTCGATATTAACTTTCTTAAAGACCGCCCTAATGGTCAGCAAAAGCCTTCTAGAGGAGGCAAAAAAACTGCATTTCCTGCTGGGAATTTAACACCAATCTATTTGGGAGTTGCTCTGGGAGTGTTTTTGCCTAGTGTGGTAGGAGTCGGTTGGTGGTTGTTACAAGCGAAAAACGGTGAGTTGGAGCAAAAAGTAGCACAACTGGATCAAGAGAACAAGCGATTAGATACAGCAATAGGGAACATTAACAAAATTCGTGGAGAGATAACCCAAGTTAAAAGTGAAACACAAGCTTTAGTCACAGTGTTTGATCAGATTCGTCCTTGGTCAGCCATGTTACAAGATTTTCGCGATCGCATCCCAGCCGCAGTGCAAATAGATGCTATTAAGCAAACCCCACCCACAGCCGGAGATAAGGGCCAGCCATCACCTAATCCGGCGGGGGGAATAGAAATAACTGGATTGGCGCGCTCTTTTAATGATGTCAATGACTTCATCTTGACGCTGCAACAATCTCAGTTTTTAAAGCCCACAGAAAGCAAAATAATCACAGCAGAGTTAGTCAATGCACCCTTACCAGCAGGCAATAGTGGAAATACCGCATCCATTCCGCCACCGCAATTAGTTAAATACACTATCCAATCCAGTCTTAGTGACATTCCCGCTTCTGATTTAATTCGGGAGTTAGAAAAAAAAGGCACAGTGGGACTAGTAACTCGAATTCGCAGTATGCAACAAACAGGAGTCATTGCCAAATGACCGTGAGTGATGATTTTAATTTTGCAGAGCAAAACGGGGAGTTAGACGCTCCAGCCTATCCTGTACTTTTTGGTATTAGCTTCACACCTCTAATTATTGGCATCATAGTTGGGTTTTTGGGACTGGGTGGAGCTATTTACATGGCATTAAATATGGTGATGCCAGCATGGGAAAGTTATCAACAACAGCAAGCAAAATCCAACGAATTGCAAGCACAAATTGACCAAAAAAATGCCAGTCTTAAACAAATTGATAAAGTAAAAGAGGAGCTAAATCAGGCAAAGCAGCAACAAGTCCAGGTTCTAGGTTTATTTTCTAACGAGAAAACCTTAGATACATTGCTATTGGATCTAAACCGATTAGTTGAATCTGGAAATGTGCAAACACCCACCAATTTGGTGAGAGCCAAACTGAAAAAATTCGTGCCAATTGGACAGAAACCAGAAACAGTTACTGATGGCAGTCTGGGAACACAGGTAGACGGTAAGTTAAAACGTAGCAGTATTAGTATTGAAATTGTAGGGACTTATGAACAAACACAATCGATTATTCGTAACATCGAGCGTTTACAGCCTTTATTGATAGTTAGAGAATATCAATCCACATTGGCTCCAGCAGATCCTGTTTCCCCATCAGACAAAGAAGTCCGGAAGATTAAACCACGAATGATCAATACATCCTTCCAGTTACAGGCGTTGATGCCACTTAGTCCAGAAGAAACAGCAGCAGCCGCTAAACCAGCACCTAAGAAGTAACAGTTTTACCCCCCTTAATCCCCCCGATATATTGGGGGGAAACCGGAAAATCTAGTTCCCTCCACAATACATACGGGGAGGGTTCGGGTGGGGTAACACTTACATCTCAAACCAGGCGAGTAGGGTGGGCACTGCCCACCACAACCCTGATACTTGGTACGAGGCATGATAGGCAACAAGCAACAGTATCTGTAGGGTGGGCACTGCCCACCAAGACCCTGATACGACGAAGAGGGTTAGTGGTAAGCGCCAGCTTTAGCACTCAGTATTCATAAGAGTGCAGTAATTCAGAGTTATTTTGTCAACAAGGTTTTATCAGGTGAGGAATGAACTGTGAAACAACTTCACGGTAGTAGTTTAATATTTGGCACTGCTGCTTTTGTATTTTTGGCAGCGCAACCAGTATGGGCACAGATTACTCAAATTACTGAGGTTCAGCTAAATCCAATTAATGGCGGAATTAGCATTGATTTAAAAACTTCTTCAGGTAGTCGCCCACAAATTTTCACGACCAAAAGAGGTAAATCCTCGGTTGCAGATGTAATCAACACGCAACTACGTCTACCACAAGGCAACAATTTTCGCCAAGATAACCCCGCGACGGGAATTGCCTCAGTTGAGATTGTTCAGCTTGACGCTAATAGCATCCGGGTGGTGGTAACTGGAAGCAACGATGCCCCCAATAGTCAACCTGTGGAGCGCAAGCAAGATGGCATTACCCTCGGTTTTACTCCATCTACAGGGACTACGGCAGCAACACCAAGACCAACAGCACCTATAGGTTCATCGGCTCCTACTCCATCCCAACCAGGTAACAAGCCGGATGTTCTCGTTCCCAATCCTGTAGTCACAATTGACGGTAAACCTGCACAGCCAAATGGGCCTGGTCAACCTGTGAGCCAGGCTCCACCTTTCTTGCCTAGAGCTGTTGCTCCACCTGTGGGAGATATTGCCATTTCCGCTACTGATGCTTCTCCTAGCACCATTGACTTGGCGACTCAGGAACGGGTGCCACGTCTGGTGTTGCGGGATGCACCAGTGCGGGAAGTTTTGTCACTCCTGGCCCGTGCTGCTGGTCTGAACTTGGCTTATATTAACAGTGCTGCAGATGGACAACCGGCTGGAGGTCAGCCAGGTGCAGCTGCGGCTGGTGGTGGGCAGACAATCTCTCTAGATATAGAAAACGAGCCAGTGCAAGATGTGTTTAACTATGTCTTGCGTTTGAGTAGTTTAGAAGCTAACCGCAGTGGTCGGACAGTGTTTGTTGGGCCGAAATTGCCTAATTCTACCCGTGATTCAGTTATGCGTAATCTACGGCTGAATCAGGTAACGGTGGGAGTAGCTTTAAACTTTTTGGTAGGTTTGGGAGCAGAAAGCGCTATTAGCCGTGAACGGCTTGTTACCAGCGTTAATGCCATCCCTGTAGGGACGGGAGCAGCTCCCATCACCCAAACTCAGACAACTACGGAAACTAAACTAGAAACTCAACGTGCTGATTTTAAAGACTCTAATCCATTGCTTAGGGGTCTACAGGCACTGGGAGATGAGCGCACGAATTCTCTCACCTTGATTGGTCCTCCTAGGCTGATTGAGATTGCGATCGCTCAACTCACTCAACTTGATATCCGCCGTCGTCAAGTGGCAGTCAATGTCAAAGTTATTGATGTGAACCTCAATAACGTCCAAGATTACGGTACTAGCTTTTCCTTTGGGCTGGGCAACACTTTCCTATCTAATAATGGCGGTTTAGCATCTGTAAGTTTTGGTGGTTCTCAACCAATTAGTAATACTGATATCAGCAGCGGTGTTAGATCAGGAATAAATTACAACTCCTTTCCTACAAATTTCCTTGCAAGTTTGACCGCTCAGGTTCAAAGTCGTAACGCCAAGATTTTGACTGACCCAACTTTAATTGTCCAAGAGGGTCAAACTGCTAATGTCAAGCTGACACAAGAGGTGGTCGGAAACATTAAGAACGAAATCACACGTGGTGCTGATACTTCCACACAAACGGTTACTCCTGAGAAAGCAGAGGTTGGATTAACCTTAGCTGTCAAAATTGATCGGATTGACGACAATGGTTTTGTTTCTCTATCGGTTGCTCCCATTGTTAAAGCACCCCAGTCTTCAGAAAACATTAATCTGGGAAATAGTGGTAGTCAAAGAATATTTTTAATATCTGAGCGATCGCTCAATTCTGGCTTGATTCGTCTGCGAGATGGTCAGACACTTGTTCTTTCAGGTATTATTCAAGATCAAGATCGAACAACTGTTTCTAAGATTCCTATCTTGGGCGACATTCCCCTGATTGGTTCGCTCTTTAGAAAGACCAACAGAGATAATCAACGCCAAGAGGTGATTGTATTACTCACTCCTCAGATTTTAGATGACTCTGAGCGCTCCTCTTATGGCTATAACTACAACCCTAGTCCAGAGGTGAGGCAAATTCTCGAACGTCGTGGTTTTAAAGCCCCTGGTAAGCAGTAATCGCAATTTACTAGTCTTTGCTAGGTATAGTCCAATACGTTTCGGTTAAAAATTTTCGTAGTAGTGCGTCCACAGTGAACTACCTACAGCGCTCTACGAGTCGCTGTAGGCTTCTGGCACATTTTTAATGTTTCCAGAACTTCCTTCGAGGTACTATTGGTAGTAGATTCAGTTACTACCAGATTCCCTCTACGGCGTTTTATTGTGGGGAACAGTCCCAGCCCCACACGCTTTATGTTGATTCCAGCATTAATATCTCTGTCAACCCAAAGCGATTCGATTTCATCCCAATATTCACGAATACTGCAATCAGTGAAGACAAAATTATCACGATATGCGAGTAGCTGAGATGTATATGCAGGTTTAACTGCTATCGTCCTAGCCCCAGTTTTTGAAACTATGTATTCTAGGATTGTGAAAAATTGCCCGAATGCAGCGTCATTCCAAGATTTATTTAATCCAGATTTAGCTGATTGACCATTTGGAAGGTAACTACCATCTTCATCTTGTTTAGCTTTGTTCCTTTTCGATAAAGCTTTTAGATTTAAATCTTCGTGTACAAAAACTTTTTTACCAGTTCTTACAAGAGTATGGGCAGTTTTAAAAGCGTGGTCTTTCCTTGCTCTGGCTATGCGCTGATGTTCCCGTGCTTCTCGTTTTGCTAGTTTACGTCTTGGTCTACTGCCTTTCTTTTTGATAGCTTTACGACGCGAAACTTTAGCGAGACGTTGTTCAGATTTTCTGAACGATTTCAGTGCAGGAAGTTTGGTATTTTCGCTAGTAGCAAGATAATCATCTTCATGCAGTACCGCATCCAATCCAATTGTGTTTCTCCACGTTGGCACTATTTCGTCAGGCGTGAACTCCGGTACATTTGGGTCTTCTAGGCAAATAGTTAAATACCACCCATCAGCTTTTAAGGTAAGCAATGCATTTTTGAGCGTCAGCCCTTCAGGCAATGGTCTATGTAGTCGTACTTTTACCCACCCATTAAGTTTAGAGAAAGATGCAAATAACCAGTCTTTTTCTACACGCTCTATGGTTATAGCTTGACCTTCTATTTTCAGGGTGCGATACCGAGCAGCATTCTTAAATCGTGGCTTACCACTACGATTGCCGTTACCATCCCCCTTGATAAAACGCCCAAAAGCCAAGTCTACTCGTTTGCAAACATCTTGTAATGTTTGGGAGGGTACACGAGAAAAATCTAGTAACTCCCCAGAATGAACAACTTTTATCAAATCTTCTTTGATAATTGGTAGCTGTTTTTTCTGAGAGTAAAAATTAGGATTATCCCTTAACTGAGGTAATGGGCAAATTAAAGGACAGGCGTTGATATTGTTGCGGTTATTTTCCCACCAATCAAACCTATCCCCTAGTTGCTTGTTGTACCAGTACTGGCATATTCGCAACCAATAATTAAGTTCTAGCTTTTGATTGGTATCTGGATAAGCTCGATACTGATAGTTAAGCAACAAAGTAAATCACCTCCTACCGTTAATCACTGTTGTTATTTTAGGCTACAGTGATTATGACAGAGTTCTTGAAAAATTTGTGAAAAATGATTTTGTATCACAAGGGAGGTCTGTCAGTGACCTCAAAGCTCACCTAGTCTTAACAACAAAATATCGTCGCAAAGCTATCACAGGGGAAATGTTGAGTCGATTACATGTCATCCTTGAAGATTTGTTACTCAAGTGGGACTGCAAGCTTGTAGAGTTTAGTGGCGAATCAGACCACGTACACCTGTTATTTCAATATCATCCTGACTTACAATTAAGTAAGCTGGTGGGTAATATCAAATCAACTACTTCCCGCAGACTCAGACAAGAATTTTCAACCCACCTGAGTCGTTTCTACACCAAAGATGTCTTTTGGAATGGGTCATACTTCATTGCTAGTTGTGGTGGCGTAACTATCTCATCTTTAAAACAATATATTGAAGCGCAAGACAAACCTGAAAGTGGCGACTCCTCATCGACCCCCTGTCCTGTTAATCCTGCGGATTAATTTGGTTGTGGGTCAATTCGTCATCGCCCAAAAATTCATCCCACACTGCCCTTCAGGTCAGATGTGGGGCTTCTTTTTGTTTTAGCTAAAATGTTGGGCTGATACCATTTCACTTTCATAATGATGCAAACACGTTGCTCAGGGCGCGTAGACCGCGCCCCTACGATAAATCTGTTTGTATCAACTTTTTCATGAATGACTAATTAATCAATCGATTTCTACTCAACAAATTAAGGTATCTGCACTACTACGGTCTGTTTCATAAGTTCTGAGAGCTTTGTGGTGTTCAGATCCCCGACTTCTTGTAGACACCCGTAGGGTGGCTTGCCGCAGGGTAGAAGTCGGGGATCTCGCATAAGAGCAAAATTAATGATATGAACAACTAGATGGCATGAACCACTAGTTGATCTAGACGTAACCAAATATTTGGTGTTGGCACTGTCCCGAACTTTACCAGGGCATAATCACCTTTGACATCTAAAATTTCGCCTTTGCTGTTGAATAAGTAGTCGGGAAAGCGAGAATCACTGGCTTTTGCTTCTAGACTGTTTTCCAACTTTTCTCGGATAGCATGAACCATATCTCCTTTTTTGACCGCCATAATTTCCCCTCTTGAGTGCATTTGCTGTACCTGCATTGTAATCAAGAATGAGGAACTGTTAACTGTTAACTGATTATTGCTGACACTGGGAACAAAAGTGACTAGAACGGCCACCTAACTTAATTCGCTGTATTAAGTTGCCACAAACTCTACAGGGTTCTCCAGTGCGGTTATAGACTAGGGCTACACCGCCATAGTTACCGTTGACACCTTTGACATTGAGAAAATTACTAAAAGTCGTGCCACCTGCGGCAATACTGGCTTCTAATACTTGAATAATCGCAATTCGTAACCGCTCAATTTGCGATCGCTCTAAATTTGTACAGAGAGTTTCTGGTAGAATTCCACTCTTGAACAGCGCTTCGTCGGCATAGATATTACCTAACCCCGCCACGACGGACTGATCCAACAGCGCTGTCTTAATTGGACGGTGGCGATTTTGCAGTTTTTGCGCCAAATAATCAACAGTGAATTCCGGTGAAAATGGATCTGCTGCGAGTTTACCTAAACCAGTAATGATAGTTTCCACGACCACATTTGGCGGTACCCACCACATTTGACCAAAGGTGCGCTGATCAACAAAACGCAATTCCTGTTCATCCCCAAAAAATAATCTTACCCGCGTGTGCTTGTGTAATGGTTCATCTCGATGTAACCACAGTAGTTGACCTGTCATTCGGAGATGCACGCCTAGCCAGCCGTTGGCAGAGGAGGGGGAGGATGGGGTGAGTTCGGCGAGGAGATATTTGCCGCGACGATGCCAAGTAGCGATGGCGCTCCCTTTAATTCCATGAATAAACTCACCAACAGAAAACGGGTGGGCGATCGTGCGATCAAGCAACACATCACCACCCGTGATTTCTCGATTGAGGGTCAATTGATTTAGACCCCGCCGGACTGTTTCTACTTCAGGCAGTTCAGGCATTTAGTACTGATAAGCAACTTGATGTTGTTGGGAGATTTAAGGAAGAAGAAATCAGGAGGTGGGAAAATCGGGAGAACTAATTCTGCACTATCCCCATACAATTCCATCATCCCATTAAATCAGTTATCAGTTATCAGTTATCAGTTATCAGACGCATCATAGAACACTGATAACTGTTTACTGTTGACTGTTCACTGTTAAACAATCCCCTAGTAGCTTAGTTGCTTACTTTTTTGCCTTTGCCGCTGGAGCCGCAGTTTCCAATAATTCATCTGGTGCGAAGTTATTGGTGTTAATCCCAGAGTAATTTACTTTATCAAACCGGACGATTACTGAGTATTTGATGCCGCTTTGGTCGATAGAAGCCACAATTCCTTCATCTTGGAACCAGTAGGATTCCGGTCTGAGAATGCGTACTTTAGAACCACGTTGAACCATGATTATCTTCCCTTTTAATTATCAATCGCCAATATATGGGGCTAATTGATTTCACTCTACAACCTGAAGGGCGCTACCAGAAGCTTTGTTAAGTTATTTGTCTTACTAGTCATTTGTCAGTGGTCATTTGTCAGTGGTCAAGGGTCATTTGTCAAGAGTCAAGGGTAATTAGTTATTTCTCCCTCATCCCCCTGCCCTCATTTCACAAGCGAGTACTCACACATAAATGAGGTGTCATACCCTTCTTGACAAAGGTCATATGATCGATTAACTTCGTTCGCAAATACCACTGCAAGAAACAATCATGTTTTGCTTAAAACAAACACACTGCCCTCGTTACCCCTGCCAATCCGCAAGTCGTCATCTATATAAGTGATATCCAACCAACCTTGTTGTCGATCGCTGTTAAGGGCAGTATCAATCGCTGCGAATTTTTTACCAGCTGCAATTTGTTGGATAAAATCTTCCGGAGAACTGTAGCTGATTAAACTTTGTAAGCCTATAATAGAACGCTTAAATTTGACTTGGACACGACGCTCGGAAATCGGCTCAAAATTGGCAACAACACTGACCAACCCTTCAATATAAGGTAAGCCGTAAATCTCAGCTATGTTGTAAATACTGGTAGTTTCTACCCGGATACACTGATAAATTTGTCCTAGTTTAAACAAAGGTAAGCGATCCAAATTTAAGAGACTTTTGCTGGTGGTATATATTAATCGCCAATTACCATCTAGCAAATTGGTAGCTTCTACCGGTCGAGGTGTCGGGTTGAAGTCTTCCAAATTAGCGATCGCCGCCAAAATAGCCTGTTTTTGGGCAACACTTGCCAGTAAACCACGGTTTGTACCAGCGATCGCATCTAAGAGAGCTACTTTTCCAATCATCGCCTATTACCTCACAAATTATCAGGATGAAAACTACAATTAGACAGATATAAATATCAAATGTATAGAGCCTTACAAGCCCCTAATAATCTGTTCCTGTCTACACTAGAGCCATTCAATAAAAAATTTTGTAGACTTGCGGATTTGGGCAGCAACGAGTTGAATGAATAACTAAATTATCTCGTATCCAGTGATAGACTCTTAATTGTCTAGTTACTTGAATTTTTTCGTGTCGTTGTCAGTATGTTGAACTCCCCATTACGTGAAGCCGCCCGCAACCAACGAGCTATCGTCATTCCACTAAAGCAAGAGTCCTCTATGTTGGACTGGTTACAGGCTAGTGGTCGCCTGATAGCGCGTAATGTTCACGAACCTGATTTCTCAGATGAAGAGGAAGAAATCTCAGAGTTCCTAGGTGGAGACGACGGTATTGGTGAGTATGATATCGATGATGATGACGATGTAGCTATAAGTGAGGATTAGCCTGTTCAGGCTGGGGACCTTATGGTATACATCGTCCCTATAGTTCAGTTTTGTAAGTGTGGAGTGAAGGGAAATTTCTGTGGATGCTAAATTATCTCCCAACCAAGGGTTAAACTTTTCTGGGATCGGCCTAGCCTCTTTCTTAGGTGTTGGGTTAGGAGCGGCAGCATTGATTTTGGATCTGCTGGGGAATAGGTCGCCTTGGCAAGTTACATCGCTAACCATGCCACTGTTGTTGTGTGCATTTAGTTCAGCAGTCCTCGGTTTCTGGGTAATACCGCTGCTACAAGCACTCAAAACTGGGCAAATAATCCGTGAAGATGGTCCCCAAGCCCATCTGAAAAAGGCTGGTACCCCAACTATGGGTGGTATCTTCTTTATCCCCGTAGCGGTGATAATTGCTTGCATAGCGTCTAATTTTGCGACCGAGGTGCTGGCTGTTTCCGCCTTGACACTCAGCTACGGCTTTGTTGGCTGGCTCGACGATTGGCAAATTCTCCGTCGGAAGTCAAATAAAGGTATATCCCCCCGGATGAAACTGGCTTTGCAGGTGGGTTTTGCGGCGCTGTTTTGTATTTGGCTAATGTTTAATCAACCCGCCAACATCACAAACATTGCCTTGCCTTGGGTGGGTTTTTCACTACCTTTAGGGTTATTATTCTGGCCTGTGGCTGGTTTTGTGCTAGTGGCTGAGAGTAATGCTACTAACCTCACCGATGGTATTGATGGCTTGGCTGGAGGAACAGTAGCGATCGCATTACTCGCACTTGGTGCTGTGGTTGCACCCACTTCACTAGGATTAATGATTTTCTGCGCTGCTTTAAGTGGCAGCTGTTTAGGTTTCTTAGCCCATAACCGTAACCCGGCTCGCGTTTTTATGGGAGATACCGGTTCCCTGGCGCTAGGAGGCGCTTTAGCTGCCGTAGCATTGCTAACTAACAGCTTAGTAGCACTGTTCGTTCTCAGCGGCATCTTCTTTGTCGAAACCTTATCTGTAATGGCGCAGGTGAGCTATTACAAAGCTACTAAAGGCCCTGATGGCAAAGGCAAACGCTTGCTGAAAATGGCACCCTTACACCATCATCTAGAACTGACTGGTTGGTCAGAATTGCAAGTAGTTTCGGTTTTTTATATCATTGCCGCTATTTTGGCAACAATTTGTTTGGCGATCGCTTAACTCAAACACTTTGAAAAAATAGTTAATAAACGACCAACCCCCGCAATTTGTGGGGGTTGTTTATTGGATTGGGGACTGGGGACTGGGTATTGCACTTCGACTACGCTCAGTGTCCGGGGATTGGGGAGAAATTATCCTTGACTCTTGACCCTTGCCTATTGCCGCATCTGACCCACTAAATGGGTGATTTCTGGCAAAATCAGTTTTTCCATCCCCAGTCTTACCGCATTACTGGAACCGGGGAGGGAGAAGATTAACTTATTTTGATAAACACCAGCAACGGCGCGAGAGGCGATCGCCCGTGAACCAATTTCTTGGTAACTTAAAAAGCGAAACAATTCCCCAAATCCCGGTAGGGTTTTCTCTAATAATTTTTCAATAGCATCATAGGTGGTGTCCCTTGGTGCAATGCCTGTACCACCATTAAACAGCACAACATCTAAATTCGCGTTTTTCCCCAGCGATTCTATCTGTCCTTGAATTTGTGCTGGTTCATCTTTGATAATTGTGTAGGCTACCACAAAATGGTTAGCACTCAGGAGCAATTGCTGGATTAGCTGACCACTCTTATCCGTCTCAGGCGAACGGGTATCACTAACGGTAACAACAGCACAAGTTACCGTTATTCCTGGTTTGTCTGGGTGGGGTTGTAGTGTCATATTTAGGGTAATGGGGAATCGGGGATCAGGAATGAGAGTTTTTACAACTGAATATGAAAAACCCTACATCTGCGAGGATGAGAAGGATGAGGGAGACATATTAATCTATTCCCAATGACGCCAGTTGCTTCTCCCAAGGTGAGACGCAGCGCGAACAAGTCGGGAGACCCGCCCACAGCACTGGCTCCCCAATGCTCACTTGCCCTCAGCGCAGTCATACTCCTCCAGGGAAGCAAGCTACTCGCACCGTCTCCGTAGGAGAAGGGATGCCCCATTCCCATTCTTATTCAGATTTACTCAATCCCAGACCGTTTTCATCTGCATATCGCTCCATAAAGCGCATAAAGCGGTCCCATTCTTCAGCAGTTTTCATCAAGTAAACTGCTTCTAATGCTTCTGGTTTGCCGTTAACGAATTTAGCTTTAACTTCACGGGTAATTAATTCCCCTTCTTCGTCAAGCAAATACATGCCGGTTATGTCGTCGCTGTTGCTTTGGCTTAAAGCCTGAGGATTGACAAAAACAAAAGTTGCCGTGCCATTTTCGCCACTGCGCGATCGCGTCAAACGTATATCTGGAATAACATTTTCGTCGATACCTCTAGAAAACTGGATTTTCGCCATGATTCAGTGAACTTAAAGTTTTGTAATGTTAATCTACTATTCTCTCATCTTTTTAGAACTCAACAATCTAGCGGCTACATATATTTTTTATTTACGTATAAAAACTTAAAGCGCTTCTCTTTCAAGGATCAAAGTCACAGGCCCATCATTTTCAATCGATACTTGCATCATT
The DNA here is from genome assembly GCF_000316575.1 of Calothrix sp. PCC 7507. GTDB lineage: Bacteria > Cyanobacteriota > Cyanobacteriia > Cyanobacteriales > Nostocaceae > Fortiea. Next base: position 1,888,708 of record NC_019682.1, read on the forward strand.
GCACCAAATTGACCAGTTTCCACTCGCAAACCACTTGCTTGCAACTTGGTAACAAAAGTGTTGTACAAATCCTGCGCTAATTGGGGAACAGCAGAACGGTCGAAGGAGGGACGACGGCCTTTGCGACAGTCACCGTAAAGTGTAAATTGACTCACCACCAGCAAATCGCCGCCAATTTCTTGCACGGATTTCTGCCATCTATCCCCACCTTCTTCCTCAGGAAACAGGCGTAAATCCAAGCATTTACGCGCTATCCAATCGAGTTCCGCCTCAGTGTCAGTATCAGCAATACCTACAAGCAAATTTAGCCCCCGGCCAATTTTGCCCACAATTTCACCGTTAACAGTGACCTGAGATGATTGCACTCGCTGGATGACAATACGCATTTTTTTCAGTTATCAGTTATCAATTACAATACGTTCGCCAAATCGAAAAAAGCCTTGATTCGTAGGTTGGGGAGCCACTCACGTCGCCGGGTTATCCGACTTGAGTGAAGTGGCGTTTGAGGCACGAAACCCAACCAATGCGTTGGGTCTTGCTTCCCTATGGGACGCTACGCGTTAAGCGTACCCCTGCGGGAAGCAAGCTACGCGAATAGCGTCTCGAAGAGAAGCTATGCCGTAGGCTTTACGCTCAACCCAACCTCCCAAAAAATGGCGAAGGTATTGCAATTATCAACCTGATTGCTGACTATTTCCCAAAACCTTTGCCTCGGCTGGTAGAAGGGAGGCAAATGCAATTTTCTAACTGAGTGAGTAAAGTCTCATGATCCAAATTTTGACCAATTAGCACTAATTGGTTTTTTGGTTCACCTTTCCACTCATCATCATCCATTGTGAACCGCTTGCCACACAGGTGGAAAATATGACGTTTAGGGCTTTCGTCAAACCACATAATCCCCTTAGCTCTGAAGATATTTGTGGATAGCTGATTATCTAGGAAATATTGAAATTTCCTGATAGAAAAAGGTTTGTCACTTTGGAAAGATATTGAAGTAAAGCCATCATTTTCTAAATGGTCGGAATGATTGTGATGATCATGGTCATGTTCATGATCATGATGTTCATGACTACACGCCGAATGATCGTGATCGTGGTGGTCATGGTCGTGGTGGTCGTGTTTATGGTCATGCTCATCAGCAGCATCAAAATACTTATCAGATTCAAACAGACCAACACTGAGAATTAAGGGAAGTGGCACTTCTGAACGCGTGGTGCGGAGAATTCTTGCTCCTTCCTTGACTTCACCGATTTTCTTTTCTAAATCATTCAAAGCCGCTTCATCAACTAAATCTGCCTTGTTCAGAATAATCACATCACCATAGGCAATTTGACTGTATGCTGCTTGGGAGTTGAATAAATCCAGGCTATAATTTGCCGCGTCTACTACGGTAATAATCGAGTCTAGACGGGTTAAATCACGTAATTCAGTGCCTAGAAATGTCAGCGCGACTGGTAAAGGATCTGCCAGTCCAGTTGTTTCTACAACTAAATAGTCTAATTTTTCTTCCCGTTCTAAAACTTTGTAGACAGCATCCACTAAATCATTATTAATGGTGCAGCAGATACAACCATTATTCAGTTCCACCATGTTTTCACCAGTGGATACAATCAACTCGTTATCAATACCAATTTCACCAAATTCATTGACTAAAACAGCGGTTTTTAAACCTTGTTGATTAGTCAGAATATGATTGAGTAAGGTTGTCTTGCCACTACCGAGGAATCCAGTAATAATTGTTACTGGTAATCCTTGCTTTGGCGCATCTAATGCGGGAAATTCAGAAGTAACTGCTGATGGCATAGCGCTGTTATCAAAAAATCAAAGAGTAGGAATGTAGCGCAGATAGTCCAGAAAACACTAGCATAGGGATGCTGGACTGTCATCCCAGCTGCTTTACCCTATTATTACGTATCTTCCTATTTCAAAATTACTGTGTTATGGCCTTAACCCTTTACAATACTCTCACTCGTCGTCAGGAACCCTTTGAAACCCTAGAGCCAGGGAAGGTTAAGATGTATTGCTGCGGCGTGACAGTTTATGATTACTGCCATTTGGGTCATGCACGTTCTTATATTGTCTGGGATACGATTCGACGTTACTTAATGTGGCGAGGTTTTGAGGTACGCTACATCCAAAATTTTACTGATATTGACGATAAGATTCTGAATCGGGCGAAAGAACAAGGTTCAACGATGACAGAGGTGTCTAACCGCTTTATTGAAGCATATTTTGCAGATATCCGGCGGTTAAATGTCCTGGATGCGGATGAGTATCCGCGGGTGACGGAACATATTCCGGAAATTCATGAATTGATTGAGATTTTGGTAAATAAAGGTCTGGCCTACGCTACAGGTGGTGATGTTTATTACCGCGTTGAACGCTTTCCTGACTATGGCAAACTCGCTAGTAGAAATCTGGAACAAATGCAAGCTGGTGCTAGCGGTCGAGTGGATGGAGAAGAGTTGGAAGCCAAAAAGCAGCACCCTTTTGATTTTGCCTTGTGGAAGAAGGCAAAGCCAGGGGAGCCGGCTTGGGATTCTCCTTGGGGTGAAGGTCGTCCGGGATGGCATATTGAATGTTCGGCAATGATTCGCTCTCGTTTGGGCGAAACAATTGATATTCATGGTGGCGGTGGTGATTTGATTTTTCCTCACCATGAAAATGAAATTGCTCAGTCAGAAGGGGCGATGAATCGACCGCTTGCACGGTACTGGACTCATAACGGGATGGTGATGGTGAAAGGTCAAAAAATGTCTAAGTCACTGGGCAATTTCATCACTATCAGGGAATTGTTGGATGGGGTAGGCAGTTGGCAAGATGAGCCAGTAAATCCGATGGCGGTGAGATTGTTTGTTTTGCAGGCACATTACCGCAAGCCTCTAGACTTTACAACGGAAGCGATCGCTACTGCTGAAAATAGCTGGAAAACTCTCAAGGAAGGCTTGCTTTTTGGCTATCAGTATGGTAATAAACTGGGCTGGAGTGCAGAAACTTCTTTGTTGATTCCCGAACTGGCAGAACGCTTTCAACAGTTGGGAGATAATGACTTTAATTTCTCTGGTGCTTTGGCGGTGTTATTTGAATTAGCCAAAGAACTGCAGCGCGAGGGAAATATTTTCGTCCATGAGGGGATAACCAAAACAGCGCCAGATGAACTCCAACGCCAATGGTACACCCTTGTGACTTTAGCTGGAGTCTTAGGTTTAGAAGCCAAGCTAGATAGTGATACTGTGACAATAGCAGGTTTGAGCGATGAGCAAATTGAATTGCTAATTCAAGAAAGACAGCAAGCCAGAAAAACCAAGAATTTCGCCGAGAGCGATCGCATTCGTAACGAACTTCAAGCACAAGGTATCACGCTCATTGATAGTCCCGAAGGTACACGCTGGCACAGGAGTTAAAGAAGCAGGGGAGCAGGGAGATGAGGGAGATAGGAGACGGGAGACGGGAGATAGAAGACAAGAAGAATACCCAATCCCAATCCCCGGACACTGAGCGTAGTCGAAGTGCAATCCCCAGTCCCCAATCCCCAATCCCCGGACACTGAGCGTAGTCGAAGTGCAATCCCCAGTCCCCAATCCCTAAATCTATGTGGTCAGAATTAACAAAAGCGATCGCTCAACTCAACGTTCCTGCTGATTGGATCGGTATGAGAGTAGTTAAAGAAACTGCTACTAGCCGTTATGTCCGTGATGGTTTACCCCAAGCCAATGGCAAATCTTTCACATTGGGAGCGATGCTAGAAGTTTTAGTAAATGGCTGTCTCGGTTACGCAGCCACTAACTCCCTAGAATTACCAGCACTACAAACCGCAGCCCAAACCGCCTATAACCAGGCACTTGCAGCTAGTGAATGGTGGATATATCCTTTCCGTGAAAGCGAACGTCCCAAAGTTGTAGGTGAATATAACTCTCCATTTCTGGAACCCTTAGATGCTATGGGTCCTGGGGAAATCAACGATTTGCTGGTTCGTATCTGTCAGACATTAAAAGTGGATGACAAAATTGTCCAAACGATCGCTAGCGTCACCTCTTCAGAGAGAGAAACTTGGTTTGTCAGCAGCAATGGCTCAGAGTTGTATCAAAAAATTCTCTCATTGGGTACTCATTACAGTGCGACTGCTCAAGAAGGAGCGATCGTCCAACAGCGTACTAACAACGGCTGGCAAGCTAACTGCTATCAAGGCGGACTGGAATTATTAAAACAAGCAGATTTATGGCATCGAGTCAAGCAAATTGGCGAACAAGCTGTAGAACTATTAACAGCCGAGGAATGCCCAAACACTCGCACCAACTTGGTATTAGCACCAGACCAAATGATGCTGCAAATCCATGAAAGTGTCGGTCATCCCCTCGAAATTGATCGTATTTTAGGAGATGAGCGCAATTACGCCGGGGGTAGCTTTGTAACCAAAAATGATTTTGGCAAGCTAGTTTATGGCTCACCACTAATGAACATTACCTTTGACCCCACCGTCCCTGGAGAATTTGCCAGCTATGGCTTTGATGATACAGGAGCCGTGGCAACACGAGAGTATGTAGTCAAAGCAGGTGTGTTGCAACGGGGTTTAGGTAGCCTAGAAAGTCAAGCTAGAGCAGGGGTTCCAGGGGTAGCCTGTGCCCGTGCTAGCTCTTGGAATCGCCCAGCGATCGATCGCATGGCTAACTTGAATTTAGAGCCAGGAAACGCCTCGTTTGATGAGATCATCGCTGGCATAGAACATGGAGTTTACATGGAATCTAATCGTTCTTGGTCAATAGACGATCGCCGCTATAAATTTCAGTTTGGTTGTGAATACGCCAAATTGATTGAAAACGGTAAACTTACCAAAACCCTACGCAATCCCAACTATCGAGCCACAACACCAGAGTTTTGGCACAGCTTAAGTCAAATTGGAGATGCTTCCAATTGGCAGATGTATGGCACTCCTTTCTGTGGTAAAGGAGAACCAAATCAGGCAATTTGGGTAGGACATGGCTCACCTGTTTGTCTATTCACTAATGTTGAAGTCTTTGGTGGTGGTTAAAAGAGTCATTTGTCAACAGTCAACAGTCATCAGTCATTCTTCCCAATTCCCATGACAACAAACGAATTATCTGCCTTAGAAGTTAGCTTTAATCGATTGATTGAAACTTTACTCATTAAAAAAGCAGAAACTGAAGAATTCACTGTGAGACTAAGCAGTGAACGCAGTCAATTTACTCGGTTTAATCACGCCAAAGTCAGACAAACTGGTTGTGTGACTGATGGTTGGATTGAACTAACTTTAATGGAAAATCAGCGCAGCAGTTTTCGACATTTCCCATTTACGGGAAATTGGGAATTAGATTGGCGAGTCGCATATCAAGCTTTGCAAGAACTACGTACAGAAATTACCCTATTACCACTCGATCCATATTTAGTTTTACCATCAGGCACAAACACCAGTAGAGAAATCCATTCTGGAAAATTGTTGGTAGAAGAAGCAGTTGTAAAAACAGTGCTAGAACAAGTTACAGAATTAGATTTTACGGGTTTATACGCTGGGGGAGTTGTCATTAAAGCTTATGGTGATTCTCAAGGACAAAAGCATTGGTTTGCTACCGATATTTTTACCTTAGACTATTCTCTGTTCATCACCTCTGGACAAGCCGTAAAAGGTACTTTTGCTGGTAGTAATTGGGATGAAACTGCGTATATCGCCAAAATCAACGAAGCTAAAAAACAACTAGAATTGCTTTCTCGTCCAGCTAAACAATTACCAAAAGGACAATATAAAACTTATTTTGCACCCGCTGCTGTCGCCGATTTATTGGGTATGCTTTCTTGGAGTGCTATCAGTGAAGCAGATATTCAACAAGGAAATAGTGCTTTAGCTGCTTTAGCGCGTCAAGAAAAACAACTTTCGGCAAAATTTAGTTTAAAAGAAAATTTTCAGCAGGGATTAGTGCCCAGATTTAATGAATTGGGAGAAATGGCTGCATCAGAGTTATCCATAATCGACCAAGGAATTTTGGTCAATACTCTGGTGAATTCTCGCACAGCTAAAGAATATGCAAAAATTGCTAATGGCGCTAATGGTTCTGAGACTCTACGTGCGCCGGAAGTGAGTTTAGGTAATTTAGCATCTGAGCAAATTTTGTCGAGTTTAGATACTGGATTATATATCTCAAACTTACATTACTTGAATTGGAGCGATCGCCAGACTGCGAGAATTACAGGTATGACCCGCTATGCTTGTTTTTGGGTAGAAAACGGAGAAATTATCGCCCCCATTGAAAACCTACGGTTTGACGAAAGTCTATATCGTTTTTGGGGCGACAACCTACTAGAACTCACTAACTTTCAAGAATTTATCCCCGAAGTCGGAACATACGAAAGCCGCCAACTAGGAGGTAGTTTGGTTCCTGGGATGTTGGTACAAGATTTCACCTATACCCTATAGAGACGGCGATTTATTGGGTTTCCCTAAATAGCATAAAAATAACCCCCAATCAATTGGGGGTATCAATAAAAGTGACTATATTAAAGCAGATCGGCGAAATCTTCTAATTCTATACGGGAGCATCCACTTTTGGCGGATCGCTCTCAGACTAGTAGTCTGGGGCTATACAAACTAAACCCGTCTTTCCTGCGGAACGTTACGCGAACGCGGGTTTCAGAGAGTCCGCAAAGGCGGACTTCGTTTGTGTAGCCGCGATTTCCAATCGCCCGGTATTTCTTCCAAAAGTGGATGTTCCCTTCTATACTGGGCTACGTCAGATGCAAGTAGCCCAATTGAGAAATTTGTAGCTTATGAACGCACTGCTTCTGCTTCCTTAACTTCAGCTTTCTGCTTAAAGACTGTTGGGACTTCGGCGCTGAACACCTCACCTTGAACCACTTCGGAGCGAGAACCATCAACCCCAACAGGAACATCACCTGTGATAGTGGTGCGATAGAGGAGACGTTCGACATCCAAATGATCCAAATCTTGAGGAGCCAAATGCACGGTAGCACGGTTGTCCCAGAAAGCAATATCACCGTTATTCCAACGGAAGCGGGTGGTATAAGCAGGCTTGGTGACTTGGTTAAAGAACAACTCCAGCAACAGCTTGCTCTCTTGTGGTGATACGTCAACAATGTGCGAGACGAAGCCAGGGTTAACGAACAACGCACGTTCACCAGTTTCAGGATGAACTCTGACTACTGGGTGGATTGAGACGAGTGGATTGACAGCGATGCGATCGGAGAATTTGCCGTTGCGGGGCTGATATCCACCACCATTGAAGCGATGTTCAGCTTTCAATGTATCTGCTAGTGCGCGCAGGGGTGCTGATAGTCCCTCATAAGCTGCCACAAGATTACTCCACTGGGTATCACCGCCAAAGCTGGGGACATTAACCGCGCGTAAAACTGATGCTGCTGGCGGGTTAATAGCCGCAGTTACATCTGTGTGCCAGGGGCCTCCAGTGCGAAAACCGTACTGCCTCTCATAGAGCTGACGATCTACGGGTTTGAGTTGCGGAAATCCCGCAACAGGTTCAGGCTCTCCCAGGGGATGAGCGAAAGTCACTTCGCCAAAACGAGATGTGAATTCAACTTGGGCAGCATGATCGATATTCTGTCCACGAAAGAACAAAACTTTCCACTTCAATAGTGCTTTACGAATTTCTTTGACTTGATCATCAGAAAGAGGGCGGGAGAGGTCTACTCCGCCGATTTCAGCACCAATGAAACCAGCTACCTGTTTGACTTCTATATGTTTGTAGCCCATGTAGATGCTCCTGAGTTTGATCTGTAGGGTGGTGTTCACACTCGTCTGTTTCTTTTGAAATCGTGCTATCAAGTGCAAGCGACATTCCAAAGGCAGAGAGGTTAGCTGAAATTATTCTACACTATCTTGATAGATTTACCGTAGTATATAGGTGTTTTATTTTTAGACTGCCTGATCGACTGAAAGTTTATAGAGTTTCAATCTGTTTTATTACCAGTGACTCATGATGCCAACCGCAGATGAGGACACTTTTGCAGAAAACTAGATGCCTTTTCGTGGGCTTTTGGGTCGTAAGTGTGTACTGGTGTAGGTCGGATAACTCCAGCAAACAGGTCATCTAGGCCATAGGGAGTGAAAAATTGCCATTGTCCTTGTGCATCTAGTTTGACTCCCACAGCAGTAGCAGTATGCAACCATTCTGTGATCCCGTCCTCTGTACTAGAATAGGGTCTACGACCAGGACGCCAGCGCGCAAAACTAGCTTGATTTTTCACATCAAATCGATAATCAGGAAATTTTTCGGCAAGACTTGCTTTTGCTGCTTGTTCCTGGGAACGGTTCCCTTGTTGATCAAAAAATGCAATATCAAAGTCGTTGATGATTAACTCACATTTACTACCAAAGATTGAATGCCAAACTGTGTTTCTCACTGCACCCCCTGCCAACCACCAGTTTGGTAGGTTAACCAAGGATATTGCAGGTAATACGTCACCGATGGGTGTATCAGCCAGGATTATCTGTAAACGTGTCTTACTATCCATTTCAAATTCAACGACTTGTCAACTATAGCAATCTTATCCGAGTTGTTAAAATTACTGGCTTTTAAATGCCTGACATTGGCAACCGGGGAATTATTCCAGACAATTAATGTGCCTTGCAACTATGAGATCAAGTTAAGGAAATTTAAATTTTAAACTGTTATTGAAAAATAGTGATTAACCATTAATATAAATTATTGGACAATTGAGTAAAGTAATAAACATCTGGGAATTTAAGTTTTCGAGGTTGTAATCGCCTCTTCACTAAAAATTCCTGAACTAATTTATTTCTGCACAACCCAACCAGGATGAGGATTTGGCATTTTAGCAACCCTTTTATTCCTCATCGGTTATTTTAGAGATGACGAGTTTATAGTTTGTCCTCGATACTCACTTTTCTCCTGTCGGCTTTATGGTGTTAACTTTGGGCAAAACTGCTGCTATTGGTAAGCTGTCGTGCCTGCAAAACCACGATTATATTTGCTAATTTAGTTGTTTTTTTCTGACCTCTAAAGTTCCCTTGATGAAATCTAAACTCAATTTACAGGAATCCATATAGAGGAATAAAAATTTAAAAATTGGCAACCTAAAATCAAACATGAATTCCAAAATTTGCATCTGAAGTTTTGCTTGGTAACAAAGCAAAATTAATCTACTATTTACTCACAAAATTTTTATCTGGAAGCTTGAGTTAGTTTCCCCAACAAAAAAGCCAATGCGTGCTAGAATTGTATCAGAATATAGCAATTATTCAAGAAAAATTTTGAATTGATTTCGTGTTTTGTCAACTCGAAAGGCTACTATCTACAATTTTTGGAGTTTTTTAGGTTATGACAACCTCACAGGAGAGGATTATCCCGACAGACCTGCGGAATGAAATGTCCCGGTCTTATCTGGAATACGCCATGAGTGTGATTGTGGGTCGGGCGCTGCCAGATGCCAGGGATGGTCTGAAACCTGTGCATCGCCGCATCCTCTACGCAATGCATGAACTAGGTTTGCTGCACGATCGCCCGTTTCGGAAATGCGCCCGTGTAGTGGGAGAAGTGCTGGGTAAATACCACCCCCACGGTGATACAGCCGTGTATGATGCATTGGTGCGGATGGCACAGGATTTCTCCATGCGATCGCCCCTAATCAACGGTCATGGTAACTTCGGTTCAGTAGATAACGATCCGCCAGCGGCAATGCGTTACACAGAATGCCGCTTGCAAGCTTTAACTAGTGCCTCTCTCCTCCATGACATTGAATCAGAAACCGTAGACTTTGCGGATAATTTCGACGGTTCCCAGCAAGAACCCACAGTTCTACCATCACGCATCCCCCAGTTGCTACTGAATGGTTCCTCTGGGATTGCTGTGGGGATGGCGACTAACATCCCACCCCACAATTTAGGAGAACTAATTGATGGCGTGGTGGCGCTGATTCACAACCCAGAAATCACCGACCTGCAGTTAATGCAGTATATCCACGGGCCAGACTTCCCAACTGGGGCGCAAATTCTGGGAACAGCACCAATTAAAGAAGCCTACACCACCGGGCGCGGTTCGATTACTATGCGCGGTGTCGCTAACATCGAAACCATCGAACAACGGGGTCGTCCAGAACGGGAAGCAATTATTATTACCGAATTGCCCTACCAAACCAACAAAGCGGCACTGATTGAAAAAATCGCCGAGTTGGTGAACGACAAACGGATAGAAGGAATCGCAGATATTCGAGACGAAAGCGATCGCGACGGGATGCGAATCGTGATTGAATTAAAACGTGATGCCTATCCCCGCGTGGTGCTGAACAACCTCTATAAACAAACGCCACTGCAAGCCAACTTTGGGGCTAACATGCTGGCGTTGGTGAATGGTGAACCCCAAATCCTCACCATCAAACAGTTCTTAGAAGTCTTCTTGGATTTTCGGATTGAATCCATCAACAGACGCACCCGCTACGAACTGCGAAAAGCCCAAGAACGGGATCATCTCCTGCAAGGTTTATTGATTGCGCTGTCTCATTTAGATGCAATTATTAACTTGATTCGTCATGCTTCTGATGCACCCACAGCCAAAGGTGAATTAATCACCACATATGGCCTTTCAGAAGTACAAGCCGACGCAATTTTACAAATGCAACTGCGGCGGTTGACAGCCCTAGAAGCAGATAAAATTCGCATTGAACACGAAGACTTACAAACACAGATTGCTGACTTGCTAGATATTCTGGCACGCCGAGAAAGGGTGCTGGAAATTATTGAAACCGAAATTACCCAACTAAAAACCAGCTTCGCCACACCTCGACGCACAGTCATCACCCACGCGGAAGGGGAAATTGATGAACGTGATCTGATTGCTAACGAAAAAGCCCTAATTCTGATCACACAGCAAGGTTATATCAAACGGATGCCCGTCAGCACCTTTGAAGCCCAAAGCCGCGCCACTAGAGGCAAAGCCGGGGCTAAAGTCAAAGATGATGACAACATTGAGCATTTCCTAACTTGTTGTGATCATGACAGCGTTTTATTTTTTAGCGATCGCGGTGTCGTCTACTGCCTCAAAGCCTATCAAATCCCCGTAGGTTCCCGTACCAGCCGCGGCACACCAATTGTGCAAATGTTGCCCATTCCCAAGGAAGAAAAAATTACCTCCATCGTCCCCGTTGACGAGTTTAGCAGTGAGGAATACTTGGTGATGCTCACCAAAGGCGGCAACATCAAAAAAACTGAATTGGCAGCCTTTAGCAACATTCGGGCCAACGGCTTAATCGCTATTTCCTTAGAAGAAGGCGACCAACTCCGCTGGGTAAGACGCGCCAGAGTCGAAGATAGCATCCTCATTGGTTCTAGACAAGGCATGGCGATTCACTTCCGCTGCACCCACGAACAACTCCGTCCCCTCAGTCGGGCGACTCGTGGTGTCAAAGCGATGAAGTTAAAAGCTAAAGATGAATTAGTCGGGATGGATATTCTCCCAGCAGCCATTTTGGATACTTTGAGTAGTGTTACCGAAGGCGAAATCGAAGAAATCGAGACGGAAGAGATCGAAAATAACGAAGAAACCACAGAAGTAGCAGGAACTAATAGCATCGGTCCTTGGGTGTTGGTAATTACCAACGGTGGTTATGGTAAGCGCGTTCCCGTTGGCCAATTCCGCCTGCAAAATCGCGCTGGACAAGGTTTAATGGCAACAAAATTCAAAAACCGCAAAACCAAAGACCAATTAGCCACCCTCCGCATTGTCAATAACGACGATGACGAAATCATGATGGTTACAAATCGCGGTATTATTATTCGTCAGGCAGTGAACGCAATTTCTATCCAATCACGATCAGCTACTGGCGTGAGAGTACAGCGTTTAGACGAAGATGACGCCATCACCGGAGTAGCGATCGTTCCTCCTGATACAGGTGAAGCAGAAGAAGTAGCAGAATAAAGGATGAAGTATGAAGGATGAAGTATGAAGTATCAAATAAAAACATTACTTTCAACCTTTAGCCTTTACACTTCATCATTTCTCAGCGGTACAGCTATGGGGCTGACTGTAGCCCCTGTAGGCGCATGGTTTTTGGCATGGATTGCCCTAGCCCCCCTTTGGATATTAGTTGTCAGTTCCGCTAAACGAAAAAAATCATTTTCCCCCATACCCCTTGCCCTCGCTTGGGGTATTGGCTATCACGGTCTTGCCCTATCCTGGATTACAGGAATTCATCCTATGACTTGGTTGGGTGTGCCGTGGTGGCCGAGTTTAATAATCACCCTCTTCTGCTGGATATTTATTAGCCTTTTGGGAGGGGTGTTAGTCTCAGTTTGGGCAATTTGTCTGGCGTATTTACACAAGCAAAAACCAGGACTACGTATCTTAATTGCCACATCTGTATGGTGTGCTTTAGAAGCACTTTGGAGTGCTGGCCCCTTGTGGTGGAGTTCTCTTGCTTACACTCAATCACCACAAAACTTACTCATCTTACATCTCGGTCAACTCTCAGGAACCAGCATCATTACAGCAGTCATAGTTGCTGTGAATGCCTTAATCGCTGAAGCTTGGATTAATCGGGAAACTGTCTCTGCGCCTCTGCGGTTTGTAAAGCTAAATTTAAGATATTTAACAGTTGCCACAGTACTGCTAATTACTTCCCATCTCACAGGCTGGCTTTTATATATTCAACCTCTAGCCCAACCACCAGCAGCAGCATTGAAAGTTGGGATTATTCAAGGAAATATCCCCAACGGAGTTTTACTACATCCCCAAGGATTTCGCCGCGTCGTCGAAAGTTACACCAATGGATATTTAACTCTAGCAGTCCAAGGTGTAAACGCAGTCCTCACACCAGAGGGAGCCTTACCTCTTTTCCAACGTGACTTAATGACAACTTCTTTCTTTTCAGCAGTCCGCGAAAAAGGTGTAGTTGCTTGGGTTGGGGCTTTTGGCGAACAGGGACGTAGTTATGCAATCAGCTTATTTACCGTCACAAGTAAAGGTGAAATTTTTAGCCGCTACGACAAAGCAAAACTCGTCCCATTGGGAGAATACATTCCTTTTGAAGGAATTTTCGGCGGGATTATTCAGCGCTTGTCACCCTTGGATGCACACCAAGTTCCTGGTGCTGCAAATCAAGTTTTTGATACACCTTTTGGTAGGGCGATCGCCAGCATTTGTTATGAATCGGCCTTTCCTGAAGTATTTCGCCGTCAAGCCGCTGTAGGTGGGCAATTTATCCTCAGTTCCTCTAACGATGCCCATTACACTCCAGCTATGGCATTGCAGCATCATGCACAGGATATCATGCGGGCAATTGAAAGCGATCGCTGGGCAGTACGGGCAACGAATACAGGATATTCAGGTTTTGTAGATCCTCATGGCAGAACTTTGTGGATATCCGGATATAATACCTACGAAACTCATGCTGAAACAATTTATCGCCGGCAAACACAAACTTTATATGTACGTTGGGGCGATTGGTTGACACCTTTATTATTAGGTTTAAGCGTTTTAGGTTGGGGACTCAATAGACAAACTTTGAAAATAGGGATTAAGGATATTTAAGCATCTACGGTTGGAAACAAGATGAATCTTATTGAGCAGTGCTTGAAACTGAAACTCACGTCATATCAATCCGAGAGCCTTCTGGAAATTTTTCTACTTTGATTTGTGTTCCTAACTCCTCTCCTAAAGCTGGAACGTGAGTAATCACGCCAACTAATCTATCTTGTTTTCCCAAAGAAAGTAGGATATTTGAGACACTTTTTAGAGTTTCGGCATCTAATGTTCCAAATCCCTCGTCTATAAATAGACTGCCTAACTTGGCTCCTCTAGACAACTTTTCTGAAAGTGCTAGAGCTAGTGATAACGATGTAGCAAAGGTTTCGCCACCAGAGAGGGTTTGCACTCGTCTTGTTTCACCACAACTCCAGTTATCTTCTACTTTATATTCTTTATTTTCATATTTCAATGCATATCGCTGTTCTGTAAGTTCTAACAAAAATACTGTTGCTAGTTCTACTAATTCGCGCTCAAAATGCTGGAGAATATAGTCTTGAAAGCGATCCGATCGCAACTCTTTAGACAAAATTTGATATGTTTCTAAGTCTTGTTGTTTGCTAGATAGTTGTGTTTGCAATTTTTCTACTTGCTCTCGCTGTTCTTCAGCTTTAGCAATCAAAAGTTTTAATTCGTTGTATTCATCTTGTGTTTGTTTATATTTTTCTCCGGCATCAGCAACAAATTTTTCATGCTGGGCAATTATTTCTACGTTTGTATTTTTGTCGCCAATTGCATCAGTTTCTCGTTTAACATTAGTTCGCAACTGAATTTTATTAGTGTTGTAATCATCAATCTTCTGCTGCCATTGACTTTGTAATTCTGGCAATGTTTTAGATTGCTGAAATATTTCCTCTGTAAAGTTTACTATCTCTAAATTATTCTTCCATTCAGCTTCTAGATGTTCTTTTTCAGTAGAAGCAAAGTCAAAGTCTTCTCTTGCCTTTAGATCACATTGTTGAGCTTGTCTAAATTCATCACGAGCAGTTTGATAGCACTGGGTTTCATGGTGAATACGATGCTCTAAATCTCGTTTATCTTGTTCTAGTTTTTGGAATAAATTATCATAAGAATCACTACCATTAAGCTGGGAGAGTGTGTCTAATATTTCCTGAATTTGTGTTTTTTTGCGATCTATTTCATTTACCACATCTTGATGCTGAGTTTGCGTGTCTAATAACTTAGTTTTGATAAAATTACAATTAAGTTCACTAGTTTTAATTTCCGCCTCTACTTTCTCTTTATGTATTAAAATTTCTTGATAATTAGCATCACTTTTCTGTAGTGATTGTTGTTCCTGACTAAGTGTATTAACTTCCCATTTGTCTGTTTTTAATATGATAACAATTTGTTCTGTCTCCGCCTTAAGTTCAGCTTCTTTTTCTGCTAATATTTTTTGATATTCAGCTTGTTGTTTCTTCAGATGCTCTCTAGTTGTTTCAGCCTGAGTTTTTGCTTCAGTAGCTTTTTGGCGGTTTTGTTCAGCAGCGCGATCGCGTTTTTCTAGTGCTTTGATATCGCCTGAAGATTTTAGTTGTGGTAATAAGTGGGCTTCTGGATAAATTCCACCACAAACTAGACAATCATCACCAGTATGCAGAAACGCACGCAAAGCCGCAGCATAATTTTGTTGTCTAGCAGTATCTAATTCAACACGATATTGATCGCATTCTGCTTCAGATTTTTGGAACTTTAAAATAGCAGATTGATAATCAGACTCAGCAGTGTTTAACTCTTGAGTTATTTGCTGTAATTTCGTGCGATCGCTTTCAACTTGCTTTTGAATTCCTTCCCATTTAATTAGGAGTGGTATTACTTGATTAAGCTGTTCTAGTCTTGAGCCACCAGGAAAATATTGAGACAGTTCATTATTAGCTGTCGTCAATCTCTGTTTTTTTTGATTTAATTCAGCTTCAGCCTTTTTTACAGCTTGATCAGCCTCAGTTATCAGCTTTAATTTTTCTATTAATATTTTTTCTAACCTTTTTATTTCATCGTTAATTACACACCGCTGTTGTTCGTAAATTTTCGCTGCATTAAGAGCTTCTTCTCGCTGTTTTAGCTGTGGTGCAATCTCAGCCTGATCAGCTTGTGCTTGACTGAAAATATCTTCTTGTATTTTAAAAGCTGATTGTTTCTCAATTAAAGCTTTGGCAGCAATCTCAACATCAGCTTGAGTTTTTTCATATCGGTTACGAGCCAAATTGACTGATGTCCAAATGGCAGATAGACGATCGCCAACTCGTGCTTGTTCTAATTGCTGTTTTAATTCACTTATTTTTGGAGCTTGTTTATTTAATTCATCAAGTTGCTGTTGCCAATTTGCTAAATCTCTCAGACGTTGCCATAATTCTTTTTCGGCAGCTAAAGCTATTTGTGCTTTGCTAACTGTTTCATGTAATCTGGGTAATTCTTGCGCTAGAAACTGAGAGCGATCGCGTCGTTGAGAATTCAGTTCTATATCTAATGATAAATCTAGATTTTTTAGCTGTTCTTGAATTGCGTTACATTCACCTTTAATCAGGTTAGCTCGCGTCCCAGCCTGCGAACACATATCTTCAAAAATCTTTTCGTATCCAACCAGACTGTTTAAAATCTTCCGCCGCTCTGTACTTTTACCTTTAAGGAACTCATCAAATTGTCCTTGAGGAAGCAGAATAACTTTGGTAAAAGTCTCAAAATTCATTCCTAAAGCTTTCTCGATAACGGTGTTAATCTCTGCTTCCTTTTGTTCTCCAAAAGGTTGAAATTCACCATTTATCCGCTTTTCTAACTTAAAAGTAAGCTGGGCTGTTTTAGTACGATATGACCATGAGCGAAACACTAGATACTCAGTTTGATCTACCAAAAAGCGTAATGATACCTGTAATTTTAAGCCACCCTGACTCAATAATTCTTTAGGTTGAGTTTTTCTTGCTACTTTCCCATATAGTGCCAAAGTCATCGCATCCAGCAAAGATGATTTACCTGCGCCGGTTGGGCCAGTAATAGCAAATAATTCCATTTTCTCAAAAAGAATATTTGCCTGCTTCCTAAAGCTGGTAAAACCTTCTAAAGTTAGCTCAAGTGGTCGCATTTTGGGTTTCCTTGATTTCCTTATATAGTTCCTCGAACTTCGCTACAACGGCAGGAGCAGGTGTAGTGTTTAATTCCTCTTGGAAGTAGCGCTTAAATTCTTCTACTGGATCAAAATCTTCTTGCTTTACAGATTTTTCTCGTTTTGATTCTATTTCTGGATAACGCGGCTCAATTTGCAGCACTCGATCGCCACAAATTTTCCGAATTTTGTCAGCTAATCCCATTTGAGGTGTTTGCAAGTTGATAATTACCTTCAGATAGCCTGGGTGATTACGTTGTGGTTCTAGTTTTTCCTCGTAATCACTCAATTCACATTCGACTATCTTCAAAGGTTTTTGACAGGGGATAGATATAAACTCCGGTTTTTTGGCGGGAGAACCAACTTCAACATCGATCAAATAAAATCCTTTTTCTTCCTCAGCTTCGCCAAAGTCTACTTGAATCAAAGAACCGGAATAGTAAGTAGGAGCCGCAACTTGAATTTGTTGAGGTTTATGGATGTGTCCGAGAGCAATATACTGAGCTTCTGCCGGTAGGCTTTGTCCAGCCAAGGCGTAGGTTTCTTTGGTGTGATGACGAGCTTCAGAATTGGCTAATCTAGCACCATCGATAGTGAGGTGAGCCATGACGATGTTAACACTGTCATCTTGGAAGCCACTGGCTAAATTTTTGAGCAAGTAGTCTACTCTGTCTCTGTAGTGCTGTATTTGCTGCAACTCATCCATTGTCCAAAGATTTTCGACTGTCAACAGCCGCCGTTCGGAAGCAAAAGGCATTGCAGCCACACGTAGTTTACCGTTGGGCGTTTCTAGGGTAATCAAACCTCCTTGCTTGACGCGACGAGGTTTCCCTAATATCTGCACACCAGCTAAAGACAAGAGATTAGCTATGCCATCAAAGCGAGAAGCAGAATCATGATTACCTGCGATCGCAATTGCCGGAATTTTGGCATTTCGCAACCCCTCAAAAAACTGATACGCAACTCGTTCAGCATCAGATGGCGGATTCGGAGTTTCAAAAATATCGCCTGCGATTAACACCGCATCAACTTCTAATTCTTTAGCTTGTCGTAAAAGTTCATTCAGAGTAAATTCAATTTCCGGGGTACGATCCTTGCCTTTGAGGTGTCGCCCCAAATGCCAGTCAGCAGTATGAATTAAACGCATCAATTCCTCCTAAAAACGGTCAATATCAGCTTCGATGCTGGCAATTTCTGCTTGGCTTAAAAACACTTCTTCTTTGCGAGTAGCGTAAGCGGGGAAGGGAAAGTTAACTAAAATTGGGGCGGGGACTTCTGGCTGATGCACAAACATTGTCCCGGATTTCAGAAATAAAGCTCGCTTGCGGCAAGAACCGGTTAGAAAGTTGTATTCTGGGCGTTCTGCTTCGGCTGAATCTAACCTACCCACAACCCGGATAGCCGCTTGTCCCACAACCCGCCGTTCAACTTCTGAGGCGGTTTGCTGTGCGCCAATTAAGATAATTCCTAATGAGCGTCCCCGTTCTGCAATGTCCACCAGTAAATCTTTAATGGGGCTACGTCCATCACGGGGCGCGTATTTGTTCAATTCATCCAAAACAATAAAAACAACGGGTTCCCTTCCCTGTTTTTCTTTTTGAAAAAATAGCTTTTGTAATAAAACACCCACAACAAATTTTTGAGCGCGGGCGCTGAGTTTGTGGATATCAGTTACAGTCAGTTGAGCATCTGAAGCTAGGGGATTGAGTTGGTATTTAGCAACTTCATCTGGTGATAAATCCCCGCGAATTAAATGATTAACTTCACTACTGATACCATACAAACGCCGAATCATTGCTTCCGCCGTAGCTGGGACATTTCGCCCTAACCAACGCCTGTTTTCTTCTCTATCTTCATCATTGAGAAGTTTGTCTTCTAAGAAGTCAATTAAATCTCTAAAGGTTTTAATTTGTGTTTTGCTTTCTTCCCCAAACATTTCGACTTGTAAATAAGCTTGGGTTTTGCGACGACTCTGGCGATCGCTATCGTCATTTTCTTCTGCTACCCGTGCTAATCGTTCTTCTACCGTCGTTACTAAGTAGGATAGATTTCCTCGGTCTAAATCTTCACCAGTAAACAGAAAGCGAAACAAGCGATCGCGGCACAATTCCCGAATGCTCCACAAATAAACTGATATCCCTTCAGAACGCTGTTCTAAATCAGAATCAATCGTCCGAGAATCTCTTTTTGGCGTAGCCCGAAAACTTGCACTTTTAAAAGGTTGTACTGGCAATTTCATCAGTTCATATTTATTTTTATCCTTTTGTTTTTCCGAATTGCCATAACTTTGATTGAGTTTGTCTAAAAAGAATAAATCCTCACCTTTAACATTGAAAATTAGCGCTTTTGTATTAGCTTTATAAGAACCTAAAACCAGAGAATTGAAAATAGAATGTAGTAAAAATAAAGCATAGGATGTTTTAGTAGCAACTCCCGAAACCCCAGAGATATTTACATGAGCGCCTTTCTCCCCATTGATAAATGAGTAGTTAAAATATGCTGCATTGCCGTTATTCATAATACCAGCCGGAATTGGGGTATCCATGCTGTCAAAATACAAAGCTGATGCCAAATCCTTACCTACCGCAAGGTGAACCGGATCGCCTGGTTGGGGAGGCAAATATTCTTCTGGCTCAATTCTTGTGACTTGAACGTGAGCAGTGTAAGAAATATTTATTGGTAAAATACCTTCTTTAGCAACTAAAAAAGTATCAGTATCAAATTGCGCTCCTTCGTATTGAGTGCGGACATAATCCACCACACCGTAAAAACGTACAATTCCGCCACCATCTGGACGTTGAGTTTGTACCTCTACAACATCATCTAGGCGTAAAACTTTTTTGGCATCCACTGCTATCCAAAATTCTAAAGGGGTAGCTTCTTTAGTACCTAGTACAAAACCGATTGGTTCGGAAGATGTCATTAATTACCTCCAAAAGATGCCAGAAAGCATTGCAGCCGTCGCTTAATTAGTATTGCATCACCCATTCTTCTGCCTAATTCCCGTTCCAAAGCACTAACAGGTGCAAGGTTTTGTGGTGCGCGGGGATCTCGTGATGGATGGGAAGCATAATAGGGAATTAAATAGCAAGTTTGATTAGCTATTTCTTTAGCTGTTTCTAAAGGTATTTCGCTGGATAATTCCAGTCGGACAATACCATGTAAACCGTGATAGCCAAGTAGTTCTGAGTTAATTTGAGAAGTACCAGATTTTAAATACCATGAATAGCGGGGACGGTTTTTTTCGGCAATTAAGAAAATAGGCGATCGCTCTCCCGGTGCTAATTCCCATAAAAATGCAGCATATTTTTCAGTTAGGTAATTTTTGTGCATTGTTTTCACATAGCCCAAAATAAAATCAGGCGAATTATAAGACAATCGCCCATCCCGAATCACCAAAGTATCCGCATCTTTTGCTATCTGCTTAGTTACTAGCTGTTCTTCTGCGGCTAGCATGGCATTTTGGACAATCAAGCCTCGAACATTGGGAGTATTATCTTGGCTGGGTTTAACTGGTTCGTAGACTAATTCTGCTTTGCTTCCCAAAGGACAAGGGATGCGAGTTAAAACAGCTTCTTGTTCGCCACCAAAACCCAAAACTCGGCGAATAGTAATTTGAGAGCAACTAGCTTGGGGTATAGAACGATCTATTACCACAGCACCCACAGAGATTGTACCGAAAATACCGTAAGAAATTGTGTTGCCATCGCCACCGACAAGGGCAGCATCCAGACGCCGCCGCCCGTCGATAAAAATCAGGCGATTAGGTAGCGATCGCACCTTCTGAGGCTCAAAACTATCCCAATTATCAGTTTCTACTGTCGGGTTAACATCACTTTCAGACAGTGAAAGCTCTTCGCTGATTTGAATTGGCGGCTCGTAGTCATTTCC
Organism: Calothrix sp. PCC 7507; assembly: GCF_000316575.1. GTDB lineage: Bacteria > Cyanobacteriota > Cyanobacteriia > Cyanobacteriales > Nostocaceae > Fortiea. The sequence goes on from NC_019682.1 coordinate 1,909,219, forward strand.
CCAAGGTTCCAAACGAAAGTTATGCGATCGCCAAAAGTTACTTACATAATTCTCCTCAGGCATTAGTTTTGGCTTTACTCAGTAAATACTATGTTTTCAATAATACTAATAATATTTCTTAAATTACCGCTTTTATAGATTTCATCCCATTATTTGCATTTATTTATACAATAAACCCTTTACTATCGAATACACGCGGTCATAATGAGCAGTTGAAACTGTTCACTGGTAACAGTCTCCTACTATCCGCCTTGATAACTGATAACTGTTCACTGGTTTAACCCGCGTGGCTTAAGTCTTAAGACAGTATGCATCTTGTCACCCTGTATCTTAAGCTTGGCGTGTAAACATGGGTAAAAGTTCATGGCTAAGAAAGATAAGATCAATGCAGAAAATGACTCATCACAATTAAGTCCAGAGGTATTGGACAAAATCAAACACCCACCAAACATAGACGATGTAATCCGCCAACAATCCCCAGCAGAACATCGTGGGAATCCAGGTTTAGTCCCAGAAACCTATGATCAACCAGCGGATGAAATGATTGATTTGGATAAAGAATAGTAAGATGACAATTGCATCCAGTATCTTACTGCTAAACTGTTTTAGCCCATGCTACCAGTCATTTATTCCGATGAATTTCTCGATCACAAAACTGGAAAATACCATCCAGAGAAACCAGAACGTTTAATAGCGATCGCCAACGCCCTCAAAGCGTCTGCATTTGCAGAAAAAATTATTTGGCGATCGCCCACGCCAGTATCAGAAAAACCATCGCTCTTAGCTTTGTTGGCAACAGTCCACACCCCAGCTTATATTCAAAAAGTTCGAGAAATTGCTACTACTGGTGGTGGTTACCTTGACGGAGATACACCCGTATCTCCACGAAGTTATGATGTGGCTTTGCTGGCGGTAAGTGCTTGGCTAGATGGAGTAGATATTGTCCAAGCAAGCGCCAATCCAGCTTTTGTCTTAGCCCGTCCCCCAGGACATCACGCTGAAAGTAATGCTGGGATGGGTTTTTGTTTATTTTCCAATGCGGCGATCGCTGCTATCTACGCCCTACAACAACCTGGAATCAACCGTGTTGCCATTCTAGATTGGGATGTCCATCACGGCAATGGTACACAGGCGATCGTAGAAACCTACTCTCAAATTGCCTACTGTTCTCTACATCAATACCCATGCTACCCCGGTACTGGTAGAGCCTCCGAACGTGGCTTTCATAATAATATTTTAAATTTACCAGTACCACCGGGTAGCGACATCAGTGTATATGAGCCACTATTTACAAAAAACGTAGTGCCTTTTTTATCCAACTTTCAACCAGATTTACTCATTATCAGTGCTGGTTATGATGCTAATGCCACAGATCCCTTAGCAAGTATCAACTTGCAACCAGAAGATTATTCGTTGTTCATTGACCATTGTTTGTGTATAACTCGAAAAGTTCTTTTTGGACTAGAAGGTGGCTATGATTTGTTATCACTTTCAGAGTCAGTTATTGCCACAATTAAGCGCTGTTTATTTTAGTTAATACCTCATAAAATGACAGACCTTACTAAAAAGTTTGCACATTTTTTCAGCAATAAATATACTATTTTATGACGCTTCTTGTAGAAATCTTTTACAAGAGTAAGAGAATTTTCTTTTCATGAACCCCGAAACAAGGTTTTAAGCCGGACTCGTCCCGTTGCGCTAAAATCCCCAGCGATGCCCTGATATTGCCGCAGGTTCTGCAAAAAAAAATCTCTGTTTTCCAAATTAGGTTGAAACCTCATCCCTTATAGATGGATTAGTTTCCCTGTTCCCTTTCACCTACTAGAAATTAGTTTATCAATCTTTAATAGGACTTACGCAGGTGTCACAATTAAATGACCATTTGTAGGGCTGGCAATGCCCACCCCACATGATTAAATTCTGTGCCAGTTGCATAAGTCCTATTTAAAATTAATTTTATACATTATGCAAAACATAAAAAGTTTTGAGAAATTTTCTTAAAAATCAGCCCGGTTAGGCTTTCCTCATTTCGTATTTTAGTAGCTATCAACTAATGAAAAATTCAGTATACCTAATTCTTTTTAAGAGGCTTAAGTATCAGCAAACAAAAAATTTCCAGTAAATCTCTAAAAATGTTTACTGGTATTTTATCAATCTAGACTTTAATAATAGGTCATTTAAGCATATCTTTAAAATGAAAAAGCCTACTTACACTTAAGTGTAAACTGGTAACATAAGTTACTAGATCAAGCAACGCTCTTGTGTGATTTCAAGACGATATATTTTTACATGAAACTATTTTCAGTATTGTATTTGACAAAATATCCATAAAATTCATCGAATCTTCAGAAAGAAAAAGTTTGAAACATATCCTGAAAGAGCTAAAGTTTTGTTAAGATGCAAATGCTAGCAGTTTCTCAGCGAAATACACCACCCTGGGTGTGGAGAAATAGAAAGCACCAGCAGATATAGAATTCAAAAGGTGAAGCAATGACCACCTACATTTTTTTCGATGAAGCCCTCCACATGCTTGCTAATGCCTATCTCATATCAGCAACGCTGCTAATCGCGGCTTCTGGTATAGGCTTGGCAGTCATAGAAACGATTGAAAAGACAGGAGAACGCTGAGGTTTGTCCTGGAAGTGTATTTTATTACCAAAAACCATTGAGTGCAGGTGTTCACCGTGAATAAAACCTGGGAACACTAAACCATGAAAGTCTCACAGCGTTACAGGCTCATCTGAAAGTCACAAAACATAAAGATGACTGTACCGCAGTGGAGACTTCAATCAAGGAGCAAACTACAATGAGTTTATTAGATACAGTGCTAGATACAGAAAACCAAACTCAGATAATACTCAATCCAGGAGAAGCCCTGGCTGCAATCATCTTGGCGGCAACAGCAACAGATGGTTATCTTTCGCAAGACGAAGCGCAATGTATCTCTTCAAGGCTATCTTGCCTGAAGTTGTTTAGAAGTTATAGCAACGATCTGATGAATAGATTGTTTGACAAAATTCTTACCATTCTCCAGCGTGATGGCCTAAACACCTTGTTTAATGCCGCCAAAGAATCCTTATCTGAAGACTTGCGGGAAGCAGCTTTTGCAATAGTGACAGATATGATACTAGCTGATGGTATAGTCACCGAAGAAGAAAAAAGCTTTCTCAATGATTTATATCAATCTCTCGGTGTTTCTACTGAAATAGCAGTACAAACCATTCAGGTGATATTGATCAAAAACCGAGGCTAGGGTAATTGAGTAATAGCGCAGAATATTTTCTTTTCATCACTTCATCAAAAGCTGCCCATTTGTAATTACGTATCATCAATAACGAGATTTTACAAAAACCTAGAAACTAGCACTGACTGTATTATATTTGTCATCACTGAAGTTTCAGCAAGGGATGAGGTGATGAAACGTTCTTATTTAGAAGTATGTGGATAGATCAAAATCATAGTAATTTCCAAAATAAGTCAGACCAAAAATACTTGCTTAAACTTTCTTAAAGTAAAGATTAATAACTTAGCAGAGGTGGTAGATACCTGAAGATTCTCATAGAGCAATCGACTAAAAATAGGACATTATTGCTCAGTACTTACGCAACTGGCACAGTGCGACCGCATTTATTAGTAGTATAAATGTACTACATAAAGGTGGCATACCCAGAGGGAATTGATGAAATTAGTAACAGTAATCGATTGTGTTAAGTATTCTTCAAATCTAGGGATCATACAACTGACACACAATGTTTGTAGGGTGTGTGACTAGGGTGTTGAGTTTGTTGGTTTTTAGCAAATAAATATGTACTATGTCCATAAATAAGGTCACAGAGTGAACAGCCTAGTGTGTGACGCTACGATAAAACTCTGTACATACGCTAAAGACCTATAGCGTCACGCACCTTTCTTTGACTGTAGACACATGTGTAAGTCCTATAAAAAATCCTCTCAGCGATCGCTTCTGTCTATAGAATCTACTGAACTATTTTTTTATGTAGATATAATTATGTGAGACGTTCAAAAAACCGCTGCAAGACCTATCCTTTATTATTTGTAGCCATTTTTCAGCCCCCCAATTGAGAGTTTTTGGAAAAAAAATGTTTTTACCACTTGACGATAATAAAAAATCTTGTTACTGTAGTTAGGTGCTGAAGCGAAAAGCTTGTAAGCAACCGAACCGAGAAAAGTAAATACTTTGAAAGTGTAAGAGAAACCAATCCTCGTCAAGAGATTGATTTTTGGACTAGCTCCAGAATAATAATCAAAAATATACAGGACTCCGAGATACCTAAAGAGCGCATCTCGGATATGCGAACTCAAAGCGCAACAAAACGGAGAGTTTGATCCTGGCTCAGGATGAACGCTGGCGGTATGCTTAACACATGCAAGTCGAACGAAATCTTTAGGGATTGAGTGGCGGACGGGTGAGTAACGCGTGAGAATCTGCCTTCAGGTTGGGGACAACCACTGGAAACGGTGGCTAATACCGAATGTGCCGAGAGGTGAAAGGCTTGCTGCCTGAAGAAGAGCTCGCGTCTGATTAGCTAGTTGGTGGGGTAAGAGCCTACCAAGGCGACGATCAGTAGCTGGTCTGAGAGGATGATCAGCCACACTGGGACTGAGACACGGCCCAGACTCCTACGGGAGGCAGCAGTGGGGAATTTTCCGCAATGGGCGAAAGCCTGACGGAGCAATACCGCGTGAGGGAGGAAGGCTCTTGGGTCGTAAACCTCTTTTCTCAGGGAAGAAAAAAATGACGGTACCTGAGGAATAAGCATCGGCTAACTCCGTGCCAGCAGCCGCGGTAATACGGAGGATGCAAGCGTTATCCGGAATGATTGGGCGTAAAGCGTCCGCAGGTGGCTATGTAAGTCTGCTGTTAAAGAGTGAGGCTCAACCTCATAAAAGCAGTGGAAACTACAAGGCTAGAGTACGTTCGGGGCAGAGGGAATTCCTGGTGTAGCGGTGAAATGCGTAGAGATCAGGAAGAACACCGGTGGCGAAAGCGCTCTGCTAGGCCGTAACTGACACTGAGGGACGAAAGCTAGGGGAGCGAATGGGATTAGATACCCCAGTAGTCCTAGCCGTAAACGATGGATACTAGGCGTGGCTTGTATCGACCCGAGCCGTGCCGTAGCTAACGCGTTAAGTATCCCGCCTGGGGAGTACGCACGCAAGTGTGAAACTCAAAGGAATTGACGGGGGCCCGCACAAGCGGTGGAGTATGTGGTTTAATTCGATGCAACGCGAAGAACCTTACCAAGACTTGACATGTCGCGAATCCTGCTGAAAGGTGGGAGTGCCTTCGGGAGCGCGAACACAGGTGGTGCATGGCTGTCGTCAGCTCGTGTCGTGAGATGTTGGGTTAAGTCCCGCAACGAGCGCAACCCTCGTTTTTAGTTGCCAGCACTTAGGGTGGGCACTCTAGAGAGACTGCCGGTGACAAACCGGAGGAAGGTGGGGATGACGTCAAGTCAGCATGCCCCTTACGTCTTGGGCTACACACGTACTACAATGCTACGGACAGAGGGCAGCAAGCTAGCGATAGCAAGCTAATCCCGGAAACCGTAGCTCAGTTCAGATCGCAGGCTGCAACTCGCCTGCGTGAAGGAGGAATCGCTAGTAATTGCAGGTCAGCATACTGCAGTGAATTCGTTCCCGGGCCTTGTACACACCGCCCGTCACACCATGGAAGCTGGTCACGCCCGAAGTCGTTACCCCAACCTTTCGAGGAGGGGGATGCCTAAGGCAGGACTGGTGACTGGGGTGAAGTCGTAAC